>JAUIFY010000110.1 GCA_030430245.1 bacterium
CGCCCCGAACGCCGGAGGATGGACGGAGCCGAAGGCGAAGGGAGCGACGACGAGGACGCCCACGAGCGCCCACGTCACGAACGAATCGCAGTACGCCCCGATGCGCTCTCGACGCATCCTCCGGACATGTCGGTTCGCGGGGATCAACGTGGCGACCCCTCGACGGCCCGCTACGCGGCGACCGGGCTGTCGCCGCCACGGGTCTCGTCGTTCGCGTAATACGACGAGTAGTACTTGCCTCCGTAGTACGTGGCGTAGTGATCGGTCCGAGCGTCGACCTTGTTCAGGAGAACACCGAGCATGTGGGCTCGGGCCTGAAGGAGTCGCGACTCCGCCCGCTGCAGGATCTTTCTCGGCGTATGATGCGCTCGCACGACCATGACCACTCCGTCGACCATGTGCGCGAACACGACCGCGTCGTTCACCGCCATCACGGGAGGCGAGTCCACGATCACGTAGTCGAACGCCTGCGCACACTCCGCCAGAAGATCCTGCATGGCCTTCGATCCGAGAAGCTCGGTCGGATTCGGCGGCAACGACCCGGCGGTCAGCATGTACACGCCCTCGACCGCGATCTTCTTGATCGCGTCCTGGGGATCTTTCTGGCCCGTGAGGACCTCCGAGAGACCGTAATCGTTTCCGACGCCGAACCTCCGGTGGCAGCTCGCACGACGCATGTCGGCGTCGATGATCAGAACACGCGATCCCAATCGAGCGAACACGATCGCCGTGTTGAGGCTGGTCGTCGTCTTCCCTTCGGACTCGAGCGCACTCGTGAACATCATGGTCTGCGGCGCCTGCTCGGGCGTCGAGAAGAGAATCGCCGTCCGCAGCGTGCGGTACGCCTCCGTCACCACCGAGTCGTTCCCCTGCGAGAGCACGAGCGAGGCGTCGGAGCTCGGCACGGCGCCGACCAGCTTCATCTGGCCCGCCGCGACCTCGATCGCCGTCGGGTCGCTCGGTCGCCGCTGTCGAGCGCTCCGGAACGCATCGGCCGCAGGGAGCTCGTCGTACTCGATTCGATCCGCCTGATGGACGGGTAGTGCCTTCGACTTGCTGCGCGACCCATGCCCGTAACCGTAGGCCGCCCGACCCGAGGGAAGCGCCGCGAAGTCGGGTACGATCCCCAAGCTCGGGAGATGCAGGTGACGCTCGACCTCGTCGGAGTTCTTGACGGACTGATCCAGGAGATCGCGTCCGATGATGAGCCCGACACCGAGACCGCTGCCGATCAGCATCGCCGCGAACAGCGTCCGGAGCTTACGCGGGAACGACGGCTTCTCGGGAGGTGTCGCACGGTCGATGATCGAGACGTTGGACGTCTGAACCGCCGCCACGACGCCGATCTCCTTCATGCGCTGCAGAATGTCGTCGTAGAGCTGCTCGTTCGTCTCCGCCTCACGCTGAAGGATGGCGTACTCGACGGCAGCGTCCTTCATCGACAGAGCGCGAGCCTTCTGCTCCTCCATCGCGTCCCGGAGCTTGTCCTCGTGATCGACGGCGGCCAGATACTCGGACTCGATCGAACCGACGACCTGCCCGACCTCGTCGTCGAGGCGCTTCCGCAAAGCGTCGACCTCCGCTTTCGCCTGTTGGACGGGCGGATACGCGTGCTTGAACTGCGCCGCGAGCTCGACGTACTCGCCTTCCCTTTCGGCGAGCTGGCTCTTCAAGGCCTGCACCAGAGTGTTGTTCGAGACGGCCGGTAGCGAATCGTAGGCGCGCGACTCGATCAACTTGACGTCGGCCTCCAGGTTGATGCGCTGGGCCTCTGCCTCCGTCAGGAGATCGTTCAGATCGGCGAGCCGGTCGACGACGATGTTCTCTTTGTCGTCCAGGGAGATGATGCCCTTGTCCCGACGGTAGGCGTTGAGCGCCGCCTCCGACACCTGAAGCTTCTCCTTGACCTCGGTGAGCTTCTCGTGGAGGAAGACCCGCGCTTCGTCGTTGGCCTCGCTACGAAGGCGCAGCCCCTGACTGATGTAGGCGCTGACGTGCGCGTTGGCGATCTCGGCCGAGAGATCCGGATCCGGGGTCGTGAAGCGCACGATCGCGAGCTTCGTTCGAGAGACCGGCGAGACCGAGAGATCTTCCTGGTATCGGCGAATCACCTGGGGGTCGAGCCCCGAGGGATCCGTGCGTGCCTTGGCCCGGCCACTCAGCAACGTCCGAGCGCTGGCGATCCAGCCCGAGAGAAGTCCCCGTTCCCCCTCCGGCTCGTTGAACGTGGGATTGCGGTCGAGCCCCAGCTCGTTGATCACGTCGATCGCCAGAGTCCGGCTCCGAAGGATCTGCTCCTGGGTCCGATAGTAGTTCGATTCGTCGCCGGTCATCCCGTCGGCGAGCAACTCCTGGATGTTCAGCGCGTTCTGCGCGCGGCGCTCGATCATGATCTTCGACTCCGCCGTGTACAGAGGAGTCGCGATCAAGACGTACGCCAACGCGACCAGACTGGCCGCCAGCGCACCACCCGCCACCCATTTCCAACCGGTTCGCACGAGACGCCAGTACTCGACGAAACGCGGCTCTTCGTCGGTGGCGTATGGGTCCACCGGGATGTCCAGATGAATGGGTCGCGGCGCGTCGGCCAGGGTGCCTGGAGCCGCACCGTTGCCCGAAACCGGGTTCGTGGGTAGTTGCCTCATGGCTGGAGCTCTCCGAGTTGGTCTGCGACGAGCCCGATCCGGGTCCCCGCGGTTGCGATGGGCCAGTGCATCGGACGCGTCGCCTCAGAACGGACTCGCGAGCGAGACTCCGACCCGCATCACGTTCGAGAAGAACTGATAGACGCCGTACCCCACGAGCTTGGCACCCTGCGCCTCGACCACGACGAGGTCGCCTTCGCGCAGGCGGATGTCCTCGGCACGTCCTTCCTCGATGTCCTCGAGGTTGACGGTCTTCACCAGGCGATCCGAACCGTTCTGCTCGCGCAGGACCTGTACCGTGGACTTCTGCGCGGGGTAGGAGGTGCCGCCGGCCGCCGCGATGGCGCCGAGAAGCGTGAGGCCCCGCGCCATCGGTTGCGCGCCCGGTGTCTCGACCCAACCCTGAACGAAGACCTGCCCGCCCCCGAGCGCCATGATCGTGTCTCCCGGGCGAACCGGCACGGCGAGTGCGAAGCGCGCCGACTTGCGGTTCATCCGTTCCAGGTCGATCACGATCGGATCGGCGGCCTGCAAGAGAGGCTGCGCCTCGAGATCCCCGAACTCGTCGGTTCCGATGTTCGCCGACTGGAGCTTCTCGGTGATGAGCCCCCCGAGCGCCGCCTCGTCCGCCGCGGACACCCGCTCGGCCGGGATGAAGAGAAGGCGCTGGGTCGAGTCGTCGGTCAGGCCCCCCGCCTGCGAGATCATGTCCAGGATCGTCGCGTCGGCGCTGCGCGCCGTGTGGAGCCCGGGCTCTTCGACCGAGCCGAGCACACCGACCTGCCGCGACCGATACTCGGTCACGTGGACGGAGACGTGCGGGTTGTGCATGTACCGCGACAGCGCGCGCCGAAGCTCCGACTCGAACTGGCGTTCCGTCAGGCCCGAAGCACGGACCTCGGGAAGGAGCGGCAACGCGACCGTCCCCGCGCTCGTCACCCGAACGGTCTGCGTCGACAGCTCCGGCATGGCCGGAACCGAGATCTCGATCACGTCACCCGTGCCGATGGGATAGTCCTGGGGCGCTCCCGGCTTCGTCCGGTCGTCGTAGACCCGACGGAGACGAGCGAGGTCGATGGCGGGAGAATCGGCCAGCGTCTTCGCCGCCTGCGGCTCGGCACGGGGTGCGAGCGATGCGCCGTCGTCGCCCTCGACCTCGCTGACGGACTTCCAGTCGCTCGAGCGTGTCGCGGAGCAACCCGCGAGGACGATGATGGCGAGCGCGGCGACGATCACGGTGCGCGAGATGGTGACCAAGGTCCCCCTCCTGACTCCTGGGCGCGCCGCGGTCGGCACACACCCGAGAGATGACGAAAAGGCGGGCCCACTCCGGACCCGCCTCTTCGAAGCGATCATTGAGCCGGCGTCCCCGAGTCGTCCGAGTCGAACGCACCCACGCCGGCAGCGATGCCGACACCGACGCCGCCGGCGAGCGCAGCGCCCCCGGCCGCGATGGCTGCCGTACCTCCGGTTCCGGCACCCGTGGCGCCCGCGGCACCGACCGCCGCACCACCGGCCGCCGCGCCGACGACGGCGCCGCCACACGGACCGCCGGTCGCCATCGCGGAGGCGAGCGCCGGCTTGTTCTGGTCCACCGCCCAGTCGAGGGTCAGCCCGTTGGGACCCAGCGGTGCGACGACCTTGTGTCCCTTGAAGCCGCCCTTGGCCGGCACGATCTCGTACTGGTACTTGCCGAGCTCGACGCACCCGAGCGAGTATGTGCCCGAGGCGTTCGTGCTCGTGCGCGAGATCTCTCTCCCCTCTTCCGACAGAAGGATGACGTCGACCCCCGAGACCGGATTGCGCTCCGGGTCGGTGACCTGCCCCCGCACCATCGACCGCGCGGCCGAAGCGCCCTCGCCCTCACCACTCGCCCCGAGGACCGTCGTGGACAAACCAAGAACCGTGACCAGCGCCAATGCACCAACGATCGGCTTCATTTCGTTCCCCTCCCAGGTCAGGCAATAGCCTGAAGAATCCCTCGTCTTCGGGACGTTCCGCTCACCACCCGCGCCCAGGTACGTCCCCCACGGACGCCTCGGTCCCCGCCCACCATGGGCGACGCTCCGCTTCGGACTCGGGAAGGCCTCTGCATCTCTTTTCGCGAAGCGATGCAGCGTGTCCCGCCCCTCTCCCCCACAGGCCCACGTCCTGACGGGACACGCCGGCCGCTTCAGGGGGGGTATCGGCGCCGGCCGAGAAACCTATAGAGGCCGCGCGAGGGGGCGCCGCGCTGTCCGCATGCGCCGCTGCGGGACAGGTCTTCCCGCATGAAACGCGGCCTTGCTATCTCCCGGCCATGCGGGAGCTTCTCCGCCAGCTCTTCGGCCTGGTTCCGACCCTCGACCTGCACGGGCTCGGGGTCCGGCCCGCACTCGACGAGACCCGCAAGTTCCTCGAGGAGGCCCACGCGCGCGGAGAGCCGAAGGTACGGATCGTCTACGGGAAGGGACGCGGCAGCCCGGGCGGCGTCGGAGTGCTTCGCCAGGCGGTCCCCGCCTGGATCGAGCAGAACGCGACGTCCTGGGTCGAGCGCTTCGAGCGACAGCTCGACGGGAGCGGCGACGACGGTGCGATGATCGTCTACTTGAAGCGACCCGGCGCTCAGTAGCCGATCGCGCAGCCGTCCTTGCGACGGTCCGAGCCGGCCCACAAGACGCCGGTCTCCGGATGCAGCGCGATCGCCTGGCCGCCTCCGAATCCTCCCCGTGCGAGCGCCTCGACCGAATCGGCACGCTCGTGCCCGAGCGCGCCGAGATCACGCACGGTGTCGGGCGCATGACCGTCTTCCAGCGCGAGCTTCGCTCCACCGAGATAGTGAAAGCGAGGGGCGTCGAGCGCCTCTTGCACGTTCAGGCCGTGATCGACGAGGTTCGAGACGACCTGGACGTGCGCTTGCGCCTGCACGTCGCCGCCCATGACTCCGAACGCGACGCGGGGTCGACCGTCGCGGAGCAGCATCGCGGGACACAAGGTATGGAAGGGGCGCCGCCCTCCCGCGAGCTCGTTCGGATGGCCCGGCGCCAGAGAGAACCCGCGGCCACGGTTCTGGAGCACGATTCCGGTATCGCCCGCGACGAGCCCCGATCCAAAGGGTCCGTAGAGGCTGTTGATGAAGGAGACGAGGTTCCCTTCGCGATCCGCGGTGGACAGATAGACGGTGTCGCTCCCCGCGGGAGCACGCGCGACGACATCCCGAAGCGCGCGGCCGCGATCGATGCGGTCGGCGAGCCCGCGGAGCTGGCGCGGGTCGAGAAGCTCCTCGGGGCGCATCCGCATGCGGTCGAGCTCGGCGACGTGCTCGTTGCGGTCGGCGAACGCGAGCTTCACGGCCTCGACCAGAAGGTGCGTTGCCTCGGCCGAGCCCGCACCGCAGCCGGCGACTTCGAAGTGCTCGAGGATGCCCAGCGCGATCAGGGCCGTGATTCCCTGGGTGTTCGGTGGGACCTCGCACAGGCGATAGCCGCGATAGTCGATGCCGATGGGGTCGACCCAGGTCGGGTCCGCGGCGGCGAAGTCCGCGGGCGTGAACGCGCCTCCCTCCGACTCCAGCGCGGCGAGGAGCCGCCCGGCCACCTCGCCCTCGTAGAAGGCACGCGGCCCCTCCCGGGCGAGCGTCCGCATCGAGCGGGCGAGATCCCGGAACCGGACGATCTCGCCGAGCCGCGGCGCGTCTCCGCCGGGCGTGAAACAACGCCGCGCGGCATCGTTTCGAAGAAAGCCGAAGCGCGACACGAGATCCCACTCGCGGGCGATGACTTCGGTCACCGCGAAGCCTTGCTCCGCGATCTCGATCGCCGGGGCGAGCGCGTCCGCGAAGCCCCGCGCGCCGAATCGGTCGAGGAGCGCGGCCCAGGCACCGACGGCCCCGGGGACGGTCACCGTTTCGATGCCTTGCGCCGGCATGGCCGCATGTCCACGGTCCCGCAGGGACGCGGCCGAGGCGGCCGCCGGGGCTCGTCCGCTGCCGTTCAGCGCGACGACACGGCCTTCCCGCGCCGACCAGCAGAGCGCGAAGCAGTCGCCGCCGATCCCCGTGTTGTATGGCTCGACGACCCCCAGCACCGCGGCGGCGGCGACCGCGGCGTCGAACGCGTTGCCGCCGCCGCGCAGAACCGCGACGGCGACCTGCGAAGCGAGCGGCTGACTCGTGCACGCGGCGCCGTTCCTCGCGAGCACGACCGAACGGGCGCTCGCGTGCGGATCGACGGCTTCACCTCGCCGCGTGCTGAAGAATGCATCCGTCACGATCTCCTTCTATACACCCCCCGGATCATCGTGCGGGCGGAACGGGGACCGCTTCACCGAAAATTCTCTTGCCACCCCCGCGGCGGCCCAGCATCTTGCGTATCCGGAGGGGGAACCATGGTTGTTTGGGATGAAGAGAACGTCGTCCACCTGCTCAAGCGGGCGGGCTTCGGCCCCAAGCCGAGCGACACCAAGAAATTCCTGAAGCGGGGCCACGCGCTGTCGGTCGAGATCCTGGTCGGCCAAAAGCCGAGCAAGGCCAAGGGCCCCGGAAAGGCCGTCAACGACAAGGCCGAGCTCCGCAAGCTGACCGGGTGGTGGGCCAAGCGCATGGAGAAGCAGAACACGCGCCGGCTCCAGGAGAAGATGGTGCTCTTCTGGCACGACCACTTCTCGACCCAGTTCTCGGTCGTGAAGAACGTGCGGCGGATGTCGTACCAGAACCGGACGTTTCGGCAGTTCGGCCTGGGCGACATGCGGACCCTCCTCTGGGAGGTGACACGCGATGCCGCGATGCTCGACTTTCTCGATGGCGACAAGAACAAGAAGAACTCGCTGAACGAGAACTACGGCCGCGAGCTCCTCGAGCTGTTCGTGCTCGGCGTCTTCAGCTTCGACGGCAGCGAGGAGAACTACACGCAGGACGACGTCATCGCGACGACCCGCGCGACGACCGGCTTCCGCATCGATCGAAACAAGGACGTCGGCTACTTCGACCCGGGCCGGTTCGACGACGGCGCGAAGACGATCTTCGCGGGCAAGCCCTTCGAGGCCACCGGAAATCTCGGCGTCGAGGACGGGAACGGAGCCCTCCTGCCGCCGGCGACGAACATCCTCGACGTCCTCTTCACCCACACCGATTCGTCCGGGAACCTCACGATGCCGCGGTTCATCGGCAAGAAGCTCTGGGAGTACTTCGCCTATCCGAACCCCTCGGCGACGCTGATCGACGAGATCACCGTGAACTTCCGGGCAAACGGCTACGTGATCTCCGATCTCCTGCGCGACATGCTGCTGCACGAGGAGTTCTACTCGGCCGCGGCCAAGGCGAGCACGGTGAAGAACCCGTGCGAGTTCTTGTTCGGGTCGATGCGCGCGCTCGAGGCGAAGTCGAAGCACACGAACACCGCGATCGCGCTCGAGGACATGGGGATGGAGCTCTTCGAGCCTCCGAGCGTGAACGGGTGGAGCAACGGTCTGCCGTGGCTCTCGAGCGGGCAGATGTTGGCGCGCTTCGAGGTCGGTCAGGCGATCGCGGCCGGTCGCGACAAGAATCTCGTCTTGTTGAAGCCGAGCAAGATCATTCCGAAGAACGCGACGACCGCCGACGAGATCGTCGACGAGATCCTGCACCGCCTCGGGGTCGCGAACATCACTCCCGCGGGGACGCGGACCGCGCTCATCGACTACTTCGAGGGAGAGACGGACTTCGAGAGCGAGACCGTCATCGAGACCAAGGTTCGCGGCGTGATCGCCCTCGCCCTCCAGATCCCCGAAGCCCACATCCATTGAGCGGAGCGATTCGATGAACATCAGCAGAAGACGACTCCTCCAGGGCGGCGCCGTCACCGGCGCGACGATGGCGATCCCCGGACCGCTTCAGCGAGCCCTGTTCGGCTCGCGGCCCGCCCGGGCGGCCGGCCCGACGAATCCGTGCCTCGTGATGGTGCAGCTCGAAGGCGGCATGGACGGCCTGAACACGGTCGTCCCGGTCGACGACGTGGGCATCCACCTGCAGCGCACGGCCTACGAGAACGCCCGCTCCTCGATCGAGCTCTCCCTGGCGGACCTGGCCGGCACGCACATCGGCACCGACCCCGTGAAGGGAAACACGCTCGCGCTGCATCCCGCACTCGCCGACGTCAAGACGCTCTTCGACCTGGGCAAAGTCGCCGTCATCCAGGGCGTCGCCTATCCGAACCAGAACCTGTCGCACTTCCGCTCCGAAGACATCTGGTTCAGCGCCGAGCCGGTCCTGCCGTTCTCGGACGGCTGGTTCGGGCGCTACCTCGACAGCTACTACTCGTCTTCCGATCTCGTGACGGTCGACGTCGACTCGACCCTCAGCAAGATGTTCCTGTGCCAGCTGGGCTGCAACGTCCTGGCGATGAAAAAGCTCTCGCAGTTCGAGCTCCCCGACGACGACCTGCACCCCGACCCGGTCGCGAAGAAGACCGCGCTGGAGACCATCTACGGGGTGGAGGCCGACCCGGGCGCGACGACCGGCCTCCAGAACACCGTCGGCGTATCCGGCGACGTGTTGATCGGGAAGATCGACGAGTATGCCGCGATCAGCACCAACTGGGGATCGAACCTCGAAAGCGTCGGCGGCTCGATCGCCAAGCGTCTCCTCGAGGTCTCGTCGATCATTCGCCACGACGCGGTCAGCGGCACCCCGGTCGGCGCGAAGTACTTCCACGTACGCCAGGGCGGCTACGACACGCACACGAACGAAGGCGCGACCACCGGCCGGCTCGCGAACCTCTTCGACGATCTCGGCCCGGCCCTCAAGGCGTTCTACGACGACCTGCAGGACGTCAACACCGAAGCCGGCTCCAACGTCTCCGACGACGTCCTCGTCGTGCTTTTCTCCGAGTTCGGGCGTCGCGTCGCCGAGAACGGCGGCGGCGGTACCGATCATGGGTCCGCGTCGGTGATGTTCGCCATCGGAGATTGCGTGAACGGTGGCATCTACGGAGAGATGCCGGACATCGCGAGCCCGGATTCGAAGGGCAACCTGGTGCACCACACCGACTTCCGCCAGGTCTACGCGTCGATCATCGACAACTGGCTGCAGAGCCCCGGCGACCACCTCCCCCTCCTTCCCGGAGCACCCTGGCCGACGATTCCGTTCCTCTGACCCGAGGTTCGGGGCACCCGCCGATCCCATCGCCGCGCCCCCTTCGACTCGTCCGCCGGCGTGCGGTACCAAGGACGAATGAGATCCATCGTCACGGGAACCGCCATCGCGCTCGTCGCCAGTCTCCTGACCGTACCGAGCGTCGAAGCGGCCGAGGAGCCGGCCAAGGTGGTCGTCACGGGCTCCGCCGAGATCCGCGTCGCACCCAACCTCGCCTTCGTGATGCTCGCGGTCGAGTCCCGCGATGCGAATCCCCGCGAAGCGCAGCAGCAGAACGCAAAGACCAGCGACGCGGTCCTCGCGAAGCTTCGGGGCGCCGGACTCGACGACAAGTCCATCAAAACCGTGTCGTACGCCCTCCTGGAGGAGTTCGACTACGACAAGGGCAAGCGCCGCTCGCGCGGCTACCTGACCCGCAACCAGATCGAGGTCCGACTCGACGAGATCGAGAAGGTCGGCGAGATCATCGACCTCGCGACCGGCGCCGGAGCGACGTCGGTGAGCGGACTCCGCTTCGACGTCGAAGAGCGGGACGAGCTCGAGCGCGAGGCGCTGAAACGAGCGGTCGCCGACGGCCGCGCACGCGCCGTCGCGGCCGCGGACGGTGCCGGCAGCAACATCGGCAGCCTGCTCGTGATCGAGCAGGACGGCGCCTCCACGCCGCCACCGCCCACACCGGTCTTTCGGGGCGCGGTCGCGATGGCGGCCGAAGCCGCGCCGACACCACCAATCCAGGCCGGCGAGATCGAGATCACGGCGCGGGTCCGCGTGACCGCCGAGCTCGAGTAGGGAGCGGACCATGGCGCCGGGCACACCCGATCCACGCGGCCTGGTCGCACGCTTGCGCGGCTACTTCCTGGCCGGGCTCCTGCTCGCGGCTCCGCTCGCCGTCACGATCGGCGTCGCGATCTGGTTCGTCGATTTCATCGACAGCCGCGTCCTCCCGGGGACCCGGATTCCGGGCTTCGGACTCGTCGTCGTCATCTCCGGCCTCACCCTGATCGGATGGCTGGCCTCCGGCTTCCTCGGACGAGTCGTCCACAGCGTGGGCGACCGCATCGTCAGCCGCATCCCCGTGCTCCGATCCGTCTATGCGGCCACCAAGCAGATCTTCGAGACGGTGCTCGCGCAGAAGTCGAACGCGTTCCGGGAGGTGGCGCTGTTCGAATACCCGCGCAAGGGCATCTGGTCGATCGGGTTCCTCACCGGAACGACGGCGGGCGAGGTCCAGCACCGGACGCAGGAGCAGACGGTGAACGTGTTCCTACCGACCACGCCAAACCCGACGTCGGGGTATCTCCTCTTCGTGCCGCGAAAGGATCTGATCATCCTCGACATGACGGTGGAGGAAGGAATCAAGATGGTCGTGTCGGGCGGCATCGTCACGCCCCCCTTCGCTCCCAAGCCCCCGGCCCGACCGGAGTCCGGCGAGAGCGAGTCAGGCGGCGGGGTCGAGTAGGGAGATCGGAACCTGCTTCTCGGGGAACTTGCCGAGAATCCCGTCGTAGAAGTCACGAATCCGCTCGAAGTCCGCATCCAGGTCCCCCGTCGGGACGAACGTGGTCCCGATGCCCCCGACCTTCCGCGAGTAGTCGAGGAAGGACAGTACGATCGGCACCTCCGCCTTCACGGCGATCCAGTAGAAGCCGCTCTTCCAACGACCGGACTGCCCACGCGTGCCCTCGGGCGGTACGACGACCAGGAGCTCGTCATACGCGCGGATGGTCTCGACGACCGAGTCGACGAGGCCCGTCGACTTCGAGCGATCGACGGGGACGCCGCCGAGCCACCGGAAGAACCATCCGAACGCCGCGTTGAACATCTGCTTCTTCCCGAGCCAGCGGATGTCGACGCCATGGTAGTAGGCGACGGCGAGCGCGAACGGGAAGTCCCAGTTCGACGTGTGCGGGTAGGCCACCACGACGGCCTTCGGCACCGCCGGGGCCGGTCCCTCGACCTTCCATCCGAAGAACCCGAGCCAGGCACGCCCCATGACCCGTCGGAGTGCCCCGCGAAAGCCGCGCCCCTGGCTCAAGCGAACCGTCCGGGTTCTTGGCGGTAGCGGCTCCACCCGCGATCGCGACCTCGGCGGCGATCCGGCGTGGAGCAGCGGGGGCGTGCGACCATGGGGTCATCCCTAGCGGAGTCCGAGAGCGAGAGCGACCTTCGGATCGAGCCGTCGCGGCGTCGGATCGGGGCGTCGGGTCAGGCGGCGCGATCGAGAGAGCGGAGCGCCGTACGCGCCGTCAGGCGGATGATCGGACTGTCGGCCGTATCGGCGAGCTCGGCGAGGGTGGCCTCCGCGAGATCGCTCCCCGCGCCGTGGCGGCCCAGCATCTGGATCGCCTTGCGGCGCAGCGTGCCGGCATCCTCGTCCCGCGCGAGCTCCGACAGAGAGTCGATCGAGACGTCGCCCGCGCGGCTCAGACCGCTCAGAGCCGCCGCGCGAATCTGGGCACTCGTCTCGCCGTCGAGCACTCCCTGAAGCGCCTCGACCGCGGCGGCGCTGCGCTCGCGAACCAGCTCGGTCGTCGCGGCGAGACGGCCTCGCGGACTGTGCGCCGTGGTCGCCTGGCGACCGAGATCCGACACGTAGGCCGCGTGCGCGCCGCCCGTCACGACCGGAGCTTCGGCGACGAACCCGGCGACCGGCGAGGAGATCCAGATCTGCGAGCCCACGCGGCTGTGGCCCCGGTGGGCCAGGATCCGCGAGAGCGCGTCCTCGAGGGTGAGCTCGAAGATCTCGACGTCGACTGGCTCGGAGCCCGCGTCGCTCGTGAACCGGACCCGGAGGCCGGTCGCGTCGCCGATCGCCTGCATGAGGTCGCGCAGGGGCGTCTCGAAGGCCACCGCGGAGACCCGCTCGCCGTCGAAGAAGACGTCGGGGCGGGCGGCCGCGGCCGGGCTGGCGGCGGCTGCGACGAGGGCGACTGCGGTGAGAACCTTCGGAATCGTGTTCATGCCGGAGGTCGATTGCAGGCGCGATGCCAGCATCCGGCGTTCGACGTCGAACCTCTAAACCACTGAAGAAGCTACGCTTTCGAATCTCCGGCCACTTCGGGTCCACGCAGCCGCAAAGCCAGGTTTGCAGCGCCCCGGGGCCTTCGACTTTGCGAGCGAAAAGGGGAGTTTGCGGCCGCCCCGCCCCGACGGCGCGCTCCCCGAGGTCCGGCGGATCCGCTGCGCCCCGCCCGAAACCGCCGCCCACCCGGCGCGTTCCCGCCGAGGCGCGTCGGGCGAGGTCAAGAACCGAGCGTCCGGCGGAAGAAGGCGACCGCGTCCCGACCGATCCGATCGTGCACCGCGCCTCGATCGGTCGCCGGGTCCGGGTCCACGCACACGAGCGCGGCCACGTCCCGGCCCAGCTCGTTGCAGATCGACAAGTAGACGAAGTGCCCTCCCGGGCGCACGGTGACGAGCGTCGCGCGGGGCAGGGCCATCGCGTAGTGCGCGGCATGGAGCGCGAAGAGCGTCAGCTCGTCGTCACGCGAGCCGACGATCCGCACCGGAATCCGGACCGGGCTCAGACCGTCGGCGTCGAAACCCTGCCCGACCGCGGGCGCCATGGCGAGGACGGCGCCCACGCGGTCATCGCGATACGAGAGGCCGGCCGCGTCGAAGTCGGGCAGCTCGGCGAGGTCCACGTCCATGGCGAGCGCGCAGTCCGGCCCCGCACGGGCGCCGGCGCAGTAGGCGGCGAGCCGGCCGGCATCGAAGCGGGCCCCCCCGAGCGCAAGGACGGTGTACCCGCCCGAGGAGTGGCCGGCCGCACCGATCCGGCTCGCGTCGATCCGCCTCCCCCACACGGGAGATGCGAGGAGGCGGTCGAGCGCGAGGCTCAGATCCGGCGGCCGTCGCCAGACGCTGACCACTCCCTCCACACTGTCGTCGCCGAAGCGGTTTCCCGGATGCTCGATCGACGCGACGAGAAAGCCGTGTCGAGCCAGATGCCGAGCGAGCCACGAGAGATCCGCTCTGCCTCCGCCGCTGCCGTGCGAGAGCAGGATCAGCGGCCGCTTCCCCGAGGATGCGAAGGCGGCCTCGCGGGCCACCCGCACGGGATAGATTCCGCCGAGGACGACGGACTCCTCGCCGGCGTCGTCGGCGGCCGGGTACCAGAGGTCCAGCGGGATCGTCCGATCGCGGCCCTCGTCGTGAACGACCATCGTCGTCCACCCGACCGGGCTCGTCGGAACGCCGGAGTCACCGCAGCCGAACGATGCGAGAGCGAGAGTCCCGAGGAGGATCCCGCACCGTCGCCCGGTCACCGAGGGGAAGAGCCGTGCCGCCGACATGCGCGCACCGTATCAGTCGGGATCCCACCTCGCTGGAAGAGCGCGAGGCAAGCAGCCGGACCGGGTCGCTGGCCGCGCCTCTCCCGTCGCGCGCGGAGAGACGGCAGCTCACCGCCACCCGGCGCGACGAGAGGAACAGGATCGCAAACAGATCCCGGCTCGGGTTGAATGCGGGTCCATGGGCTACTCGAAGGCACACACCGAGCGCGTTCGTCGGCGGATTCTGGATTCCGCCGGCCGCCTCTTTCGACGCCACGGGTTTCACGGCGCCGCCATCGACGACATCATGGCCGACGCGGGCCTCACCCGAGGCGGCTTCTACGCGCACTTCAAGTCGAAGGAAGACCTGCTGACACGGGTCGTCGAAGACGAGCTCGAGTTCGCGACGCGCCTTCGCGAAGCACGCGAGGAAGACCCCGACGACGTCGAAGCCGCATTGAAGCGCATCGAATACTACCTGGCCCCGGGGAACCTGAAGCGCGTGGGAGCCGCCTGCACGCTGGCCGCCAACGCTTCGGACCTGGGCCGGAGCAGCCGGGCCGCGCGGAAGGCCTTCACGCGGTCGTTCCACGGCCTCGTCGAGGAGTTCCGAGCGATCGTGGCGATCGACGCCGACGCACCGGACGAACGCGCAGTCGCCGCCGTGTGCACGTGCGTCGGCGCGCTCGCCATGGCGCGCGCCGTGACGGACGCCGATCTCGCTCGACGGCTGCTCGCCTCGAGCCGGAATGCCGTCCTGCGCGAGCTCGGGTACGATCCCCGCCGGCTCTCACCCGAAATATGATTGCGATCCTATCTACCACCCCGTAGGCCGTGGCCAGAAGGAGAATCCACGTGGCCGACCGCGAGCTCTTCCAATTCCAATCGTCCCATTTCAACGAGAAGGCGCGCTGGGCGCTCGACCTGAAACACGTGCCGCACGTGCGGACGTCCCTCTTGCCGGGACCGCACGTCCTCACGGTGAAGAAGCTCACGGGGGACACCCAGGTGCCCGTGCTGCGCGAGGGGGACCGGATCATCGCCGGCTCGGCTCGGATCATCGACCACCTCGAGCAGACCTTTCCGACCCCACCGCTCTACCCCGAGGACCCGGCGCTTCGGCGGGAAGCGCTCGAGATCCAGCGCGAGTTCGATACGGAGGTGGGGCCCGCAGTACGCCTCGCACTCTTCTTCGACGCGATGGACGCGGACTTCGCCGTTCGGTCGTTCGGAGCGGACAGAAGCCCTTTCGCTCGAGCGATGTACCGCCTCTCCTTCACTCCTGTCTCGCGCCTGATGAGAAGCAAGATGAAGATCAACGCCGGCAACGCGGAGTCGGCTCGCGAGCGAACTCGAAAGGCGCTCGACTTCGTCGCGGAACGTGGATCCGCGAACGGTCACCTGGTCGGCGATGGCTTCACCGTCGCCGATCTCGCCTGCGCGGCCCTGTTGATGGTCACGGTCCCCGTCGGGGAATGGGGCGGTCCCGTGCTTCCCCGCACCGCCAAGGTCGATGCGTGGCTCGACCGCTGGGCGGGACATCCGGGGACGAGGTGGATCGAAGCGACGTACCGGCAGTGGCGTCGCCCTCACCGGGCCTGACTCCCGAGCGGCCGCCTCGCCGCCCGCCCCGGTCTCTCGGACCACTCGAGCGACGCCCCCGGCCCTGCGCGCGCCAGACGGAGTCCGGTCTTCACCGGGCCCCGTCCCCGGTCCCCGACGGGATCCGGGTCAGCAGCTCCTCGGCCGCGGCGACGAGGGAGCCCCGGTGGGACCCGGCCGTGATGCTTCGAAGGAGCGGCCGGGCGTCGTCGGCTCGCCCCTGGTCCACGTAGACCTCCGCGAGGGCGAGACGAACCTCGAGATCCGACGGGAGAAGCGCGTGGGCCTCCTCCAACATCTCGACGGCTTTCTCTCGGCACGTAGGCCTGCAGGTTGCTCGCGTTCGTGGCGAGCCGAATGAGACTGAAAGACCTGGAGCTTGGCCGCGAGATCCGCCGTCTCGAGCGGGTCCAGCTCGCTCGTGATCGTGATGCCCGGAGCCGCGGCACGAACCCAGGAGTCGACCCTGGGCGGAGCCTTCGGTCCACATCCCGCGGCCAGGAACGCGATGGCGAGCACGACGCCGGCGGGGGGGAAGTCCTCTGTCGCCGAGGGGGGCTCATCCGTCGTCACTCGCGACGGCGGCGACGAGCGCGAGATCGCTCGACTTGACGCTCTTCAGATCGAACTTCTTCGCCGACGCCGACATGCGCACGAGCGCTGCGGCGAGCGTCATCGGAGGCTTCGTGTCGCCCTTCTTCGCCCGGTGGAAGCGGACGGGGTTGATGCGCGCGACGACGTAGTTGCGCAGGTACGGCGACTTGAAGCCACGCTCGGCCAGGCCCGCCACGATCCTCTTCACCTCCGCGTCGATCTCGACGAGTCGGGCCGCGTACCCCTCGCGTTTCTGCAGACTCTTCGGCAGCGTGTCGTTCGTGAAACGATCGACCTTCTTCAGGAACGGGCTGTACGCCCCTCCGGCGAAGCGGCCGTTCTGCTCGTAGACGATCCCGAGGGTCAGCAGCTCCGGCGCTTCGAACTCGGCCGCGAAGGCCGACTCCTTCGACCGAGGCTTGCGGCTCGCGAGGGCACGCGCCATGCGAATGACTTCGAGGCTCCGATCCTTCAGGTTGTGCGCCTTCTCCGTGTTGAGCGCGAGGATCCGGAACGAAAGGTCCTCGTCGGGGGAGATGAGCGCCGTGACCTGCTTCAGCCCGAGGACCTTCGCCGCCGCGAGACGGTGCCGCCCGTTCGGCGTCCAGAAGCGGCCCTCCTCGCCCCGCACGACGATGAGAGGATCGAGGAAGGACCCGCTCTCCTCGATCTTCTGCGCGAGTCGCTTCGTGTGCGTCGGAGACAGGTCGCGCTGAAACGGCGTCGGCTCGACGGCCTCGCGAGGAAGTGAAGCCAGGAGCATCGGACGCCCGGAGAGCGGCTCGCGGTACGCGCCGATCGCCGCGCCGCCGACCGCCTCGACCGCCTGGCGGAGATCCGCGACCTCGGGCGCGCCCGAGTCGAGCAAGAGCTCCGCGGCTTCGAGACCGCGCTTCTGCCGGCTCGGCGTGATGCGCTTCGCCGCGCTGCCCCGCTTCGCGGCCTTCTTTCCGGACGCCTTCTTCTTCGTCGCCACGCGAGCTCATACTCCGGCACGAGGAGAAAGACGACCTCGGATTCCTCCCGGGAGTGCCCGCTTCCCCGGGCCGGTCCACCGCGGCCGACGGTCGTCCGGCGGATGGGCGGACTCGAAACCTACGCAGGGGTCGGCTGGAGGCGGGGCGGATCCGCACGGAACGCGGCGTCGTCGAACCGACGTGCGTCGAGTGCGTCGCGGTCCCTGCGCGCGCGGGTCCGGAGCGGCTCGAGGCTCACGCCCCCGTACCGCGGTGGCAGGCCCTCGACCTTCTCGAGACCGATCGTCAACATGCGCGCGGCTCCGCTCCAGAGGCCTTGCGTGATCTTGTGGTACCCGACCGCGATCTGGATCAGACCGAGGAAGAGGTTCCACTGCTCGTCGGGGAGGTCGTCGAGCGCCTCCTCCAGGGCCTCGTGCGCCTCGAAGTAGCGTCCGCCGTTGAACTCGCGCGCGGCGGCGATCAGCGCGTCTCGGGGCGTCATGCCGCACACGGACGGAGGCGCCGCATCGAGAGCGTCGGTGCGATCAGCGGTAGCCGCTGTCGTTCCGGTTGTAGATGATCCAGGTCAAGTAGTACGTGCCGGCACCCCAGCTCCCGTCGTGGGAGAAGACGAGTCGGCCCTGCCCCTCGTAGGCGAGCTCGATCCGCTGCTTGTCGCTCCCGTAGTAGAATGGGATGAAGGCCTTGCCGGTGATGTACGCGCCTTCGTCGGTCGGCGGACCGATCATCTTCACGACCTCGGAACGCGGCATCCCGATCTTCAGCTTCGTGAACTTGCTCCCCGGGAAGGGCTTGCCCGTGATCTCGCCCTCCCAGTCGTTGATTCCCTGCACGGTCTTGCCGCTGCCGGATTCGACGAGGGAGGAGT
>JAUIFY010000111.1 GCA_030430245.1 bacterium
GGCCACCGCGCCGATGCCGAGGTCGAGAAGTGATCCGTGGATCGGCACGTCGAAGAGCACGACGCCGAGCGTCAGAACGAGTCCCACCTGGATGATGCCCACCCCGAGGTACGGGAGGATCTTGCCGACCATCACCTCGCTCCGGCGGACGGGGGTCGCGATCAGGAACTCGAATGTCCCGCGTTCGCGCTCTCGCACCACCGCCAGGGCCGTCATGAGCATCATCGTCATCGTCAGGATCACCCCGATGAGGCCCGGGACGATGAAGACGGGTGTGCGGCCCTCCGGGTTGTAGAAGGGGATGGCCGCGACCCGGATCGGACCGCCTCGCACGGCGTCCGGGACGACCCCGAAGGTCGCCCGATCCCGGGGAGGAATTCGCGGCGGGGGAGAGCTGCGCTCCTGAGAGACGAACGGTCGAACCCGAACCGCGAGGCGTTCGCCGAAGGCGCTCGAGGCTTTCGTGACGGCGGCGGCGACCGTGGGGTTCGTTGCATCGACGAGAACCGCGATTTCGGCCCCGTGGCCCCGGTACCACCGGCGATCCAGATCGGGAGGGAAGAACACCACGGCGCCGATCCGTCCCCCTTCGAGCTCCTTCGTCATCTCCGCTTCGGAGCGGACTCGTCCCACGAAACGGAACGTTTGGGTCGCCTCGAGCTCCGCCGTGAGCTTGCGAGAAAGGCCGCTCTGCGCGCGGTCGAGAACGAGGGTGGGAACGTGTCGTACGTCGAGCTCGATCGCGTAGCCGAAGAGGACGAGCTGAATCGTCGGGATGCCGACGATCATCCCGAGGGTGAGGCGGTCGCGGGCGAGCTGTCGCAGCTCCTTTGTGGTCACGGCGATGACTCGACGAACCGAGCCCGCCAGGCGCGCCGAGAGCGTCACGCCGCGCCGATCTCGAGCGTCTCGCTCGCGAGGAGGGCGACGATGACGTCCTCCAGATTGGCCTCGGTGAAACCCAGCTCCTCGAAGTCCAGGCCGCGTCCGCGGAGGAACCGTTCGAGCTCCTCGACGA
Organism: bacterium; assembly: GCA_030430245.1. GTDB lineage: Bacteria > Desulfobacterota > Binatia > UBA12015 > UBA12015 > VGTG01. The sequence goes on from JAUIFY010000111.1 coordinate 1,019, forward strand.
TGGAGGAGTCGTGCTCCAACCCCTTGCGGAGCAGGACGTGCGCCGTATCGCCCATCTGGGTCGCACTCACCACCGCCGGGTGCTCCTGGAGGGCGGCGACCAACTCCTCCGTGGTCTCTGCGCGCCCCTCGATCACCCGTCCGCGAAGCGCTCGGATCAGCGCTCGCGGAGCTCCCTCGGCCGCTTGGCGTCCGTCCCGCAGGATGCACAGGCGGTGGCAGCGGATCGCCTCGTCCATGTAGTGCGTCGAGACGAGCATGGTCGTGCCACGCGCCGCATAGTCGAAGAGCGTCGCCCAGAAACGCCGTCGGCTCTGTGGGTCGACCCCGGCCGTTGGCTCGTCGAGGACGAGGAGCTCCGGCTCGTGCACCGTGGCGACGGCGAGTGCGAGGCGCTGCTTCCATCCGCCCGACAAGTTGGAAGCCCGCGTACGCCGGTAGGGCTCGAGTCCGGCCTCCCCGATCGTCGTCTCGATACGCGCCCGACGCAGGCGGCGGGGGAGTCCGAAGATCTCGCCCGCGAACCGCAGGTTCTCCTCGACCGATAGATCCTCGTACAACGAGAACCGCTGGGTCATGTAGCCGATGCGGGGGCGGAGTCGGTCCACGTCCCGGGGTACCTCGCAGTCCAGGACACGTGCGTGTCCTTCGGTCGGTGTGAGGAGACCGAGGAGCATACGCATCAGGGTGGACTTTCCCGATCCGTTCGGGCCGAGGCAGCCGAAGATCTCCCCGCGCCGGACGGATAGGTCGACGTGGTCGACGGCCGTGAGCGCGCCGAAGCGTCGCGTGAGACCGCTCGTTTCGATGACGGCCTCGGCCGAGTGCGCGTTCATCGTTCCATTTCCGAGGATGGAAAGGTGACGGTCGCGGGAAGGCCTGCGCGCAGCGAGTCGGGTGCGTCGTCGAGGCGGATACGGGTCTCGTAGACGAGGTGCATCCGCTCGCGCTCCGTCAGCGCGTAGTGTGGCGTGAACTCGGGCTCGCGTGCGACCTCCGTGATGTGCCCCCGAAACGGTCCGTCGAGCCCGTCGATACGGACCTGCGCCGGCGTTCCGGGCGGTAGGCGCGCCGCTCGGCGCTCGGGGACCCACACTCGCACCCAGGGTGCCTCACGCGAGACGAGGACCGCCACCACACCGCCGGCCGGGACCCGCTCGCCCTCGTCGAAGGGGAGCTGGTCGACCACCGCCGCTACCGGAGCCACCAGCGTATGGTCGCTGCGTCGCTTTGCCGCCGCGGCGAGGTTGGCTTCCGCGGCATCGCGGCGGGCGATCGCCTCGTCGCGCTCCAGGACGGCCCGCTCGCACTGTTGATCGGACGCGACGCCGTTCTCGCAGAGCTCGACCATTCGGGCGTGGTCCTGAAGCGCGGTGGCCACCACGGTCCGCGCCGCCGCCAGCTCGGCCGCCGCGCGGGCCTCGTCTGCCGCGGCGAAGGTAGAGTCGAGTCGCACGAGGACCGCGCCGGCCTCGACCGCCTCTCCGGGCTGCACCTCGATGGCGAGGATCTGCTCGGAGCTCGCCGACGCGACCTCGACGATCGAGCGCTCGCTGGTTCCGACCAGCTCCAGGTTCTCCTCGCGTCCGTCGCAGCCGAGGGCGACCGCGGCGCACAGGGCGAGGATCCACGAGGCGTGCTGCTTGGGCGAGGAGGACATGGTTTCGGCGGATCGCTGCAAGTGCGGTGCCTCACGGAACCGGCGTCGGAGCCGCGGAGCGTGTGTTTTCCGGGGGCGGTCGGCGCGCGGGATTCTCAGTCGTGGGAATCCTCGTCCCATCGGGCCGGGTCCGGAGGAATCAGCCGGTCGCCTTCTGGTCCCGCTCGGCGAGGTGGCGCGAGTACACCCACGCCACGAAGCGCTCGACGGCTTCGACCGTGTACCGTGTGCGCGGCGAGTGGAAGATCTCGAAGGCGTGTTGCGCCCCCGGGATCTCGGCGTAGGCCACCGGAGATCGTGAGGTTCGTCGGAGGAGCTTCACGAAGTGTCGTGCTTCCTCGACCGGAGCGAGGCTGTCGTGCGTCCCGTGGATCACGAAGAAGGGAGGAGCGTCCGGGGTGATCCGGTGCATCGGCGAGGCCCGTCGGAAGGCTTCGGGATCCTCCGACATCGTCTTCTTCATGATCGTGCGTTCGAGAACGCGGTCGAGCCCCGGCTGTGCCCAGGTGTCGTAGGTGTTCGACCAGTCGTACACTCCGTAGAAGGGCACGCATGCCTCGACGCGCGTATCCGCGTCCTCGAACCCGGGCTGGAACTCGGGCGCACCCGGCGTGAGGGCGAGCAGCGACGACAGGTGTCCGCCGGCGGATCCCCCGGTGGCGACGACGAAGTCGGACGCGCCACCGTACTCGGAGATGTTCTCGCGCACCCAGCGCAGGGCCCGCTTCACGTCGATGATGTGGTCGGGGAACGTCGCACGCGGGCTCAGGCGATAGTTGGTCGCGACGCACACCCACCCGCGGGCCGCGAGATGGGTCATGAGCGGCAGGGCTTGCTCGTGCTTGTTGCCGATGATCCAGCCGCCGCCGTGGATCTGGAGGAGGACCGGCGCGTTCCGAACCCCGGCGCGGGGCGTGTAGACGTCGAGCAGGTGACGGTCGTCCCCGTCGTCGACGTAGGCGACGTTCCTCGTGACCTGCACGTCGGGATGGGTGAGCCAGAACGGAATCACGAGCCGGCCCCGAGGGTGGGGCTTCCTCATCGTCGCTTCGATCTCGGGGGCGAGCGATCCGCGGTAGGAGGCGCCGAGCGCCTCGCCGAGCGCGCTCTCGAGCACGGGCGCGGCCCTTCTCGACACCGGTACGAGCGCGAGCAGTCCCAGCCACGAGGCGACGGTGATGCCGAGGCCGACCCATCCCGGCCACGCGTCGAGTGCTCCGAGCGCGACGAACACCACCGTCGCGACGACCTGCCACGCGAAGTGATGTCCCGAGAGCTCGGCGGTCAGCCAGCCGGCGAAGAAGCTCGGCACGATGAGCGGGCCGGTCCTTCGGTGCGGGACGTAGGCGTTGAAGGTGAACCAGGCACCGATCACGGTGACGGCCAGAAAGACCCACGAGATCATGGTCGGATCGTAGCGAACGGACGGCTCCGGTGCGCACCCGGGTGCGTGGACCGGCCCGTCTCGACAATCGGCAGGCAGACTGCCAGAATCGCGGGCGCGTCGGGCGTCCGCCCGGCCGCATCCCGAAGGAGGTCCGATCCATGGAATCGCTCGAGAGCTTCCGCCAGGAGCTTCGCTCCTGGCTCACGGAGAACTGTCCGCCCACCCAGCGCCGACTGCGCGAGGGAGAGATCCAGCCACCCTGGGGCTCACCGGCCTTCGAGGAGGAGGCGAAGCTCTGGCTCGAGCGCTGCGCGAACGCGGGCTACACCTGCCCGACGTGGCCGACCGCATACGGCGGCGCGGGCTTGAGCAAGGAGCAGGAGAAGGTCCTCAAGCAGGAGTTCGCCGCGATGGGCGCGCAGCTGCCGGGGCAGAGCTTCGGGACGCACATGCTCGGTCCGGTTCTGCTCGAGCTCGGCACCGAGGAGCAGAAGCAGCGCTTCCTTCCGGACATCGTCCACAGCCGTGTCGTGTGGGCTCAGGGCTACAGCGAGCCTGGCTCGGGCTCCGATCTCGCCAGCCTTCAGACGCGCGCCGTCCGCGACGGAGACGAGTACGTCATCAACGGGTCGAAGATCTGGACGACCGGTGCGAACCGGGCCGACTGGATGTTCTGCCTCGTGCGCACGGATCCCGACGCGCCCAAGCACGACGGCATCAGCTTCATTCTCTTCGATTTGAAGAGCCCCGGGGTCACGATCTCGCCCATCGAGCTCATCAGTGGCGCCTCGGAGTTCTGTCAGGTCTTCTTCGAGGACGTGCGTGCCAAGGCCGACAATCTCATCGGCGAGAAGAACAAGGGTTGGTCCATCGCGAAGCGTCTCCTGCAGTACGAGCGCACGATGATCTCGGGCATGGGGGCGGGCGGTGGAGGGAGCGCCTCGGGCGGGAAGAAGAAGCGCGTCGCAAAGCGCCTCCGCGGCATCGCCGATGCGGCGTTGCCGTACGTGGGTGAGCGCGACGGAAAGCTCGCCGATGGCGCGCTTCGTGACCAGATCACCCAATGCGAGATGGACACCCTCTGCTTCACGCTCACGATGAAGCGCTCGGGCGAGGAAGCGAAAGCGCAGAAGGGGCCGAGCCACACGGCGTCGATGTTCAAGCTCTACGGCACCGAGCTGAACAAGCGCCGCAACGAGATCCTGACGACGGCGCTGGGTACCCAGGCGCTCGGCTGGGAGGGGGAGGGCTTCCAGAAGAACGAGCTCGACCACACGCGTGCCTGGCTTCGCTCCAAGGGGAACTCGATCGAGGGTGGCACGTCGGAGGTGCAGCTCAACGTGATCGCGAAACGTGTCCTCGGGCTACCCGACTGAGCGAAGGAAGACGACGATGGCACTGGCACTGACCGAAGATCAGCAGATCCTCCAGAGCACCGCGCGCGAGTTTGTCGCCGCGACCCGTCACCCACCTCCGCGCGCTTCGCGACGCGAAGGACGCAACCGGCTTCTCGCGCGAGCTCTGGAAGGAGATGGCCAAGCTCGGGTGGGCGGGTCTCACGTTCGACGAGGCGTCGGGTGGCAGCGGGCTCGGCTACGCGGAGCTCGCGGTCTTGTTCGAGGAGTGTGGCCGGACTCTCGTCCCGTCGCCGTTTCTCGCTTCGTCCGTCTTCGGCGCGGAGTGTGTACGGCGCGGAGCGTCCACCGACGTCGCGCGCGCGATCCTGTCGGGGGTGGCGCAGGGAGACACGTTGCTGGCCGTCGCCTTGGACGAGAAGTCGCACTTCGCGCCGTATTCGGTCGAGACGAGGGCCGAGGCGTCGGGCGACGGGTACCGGCTGACCGGCAGGAAGTGCTTCGTGCTCGACGGTCACGTGGCGGACAAGCTGGTCGTCGTCGCGCGGACGTCCGGGACGTCGGGAGATCGCGATGGGTTGACGCTCTTCCTGGTGGACCGCGTCGCGAAGGGCGTGGAGGTCACCCGGACGATCATGGTCGACAGCCGCAATGCGGCGATCGTCGCCCTCGAGGGCGCCGAGGCCGAGAGGGTGCTCGGCGAGGTCGACCGCGGCGCCGACATCCTCGACCCGGCGCTCGACCGCGCGACGGCCGCGCTCTGCGCGGAGATGCTGGGCCTCATGACCCAGGCCTTCGAGCAGACCATCGAGTATTTGAAGACCCGGGAGCAGTTCGGGGTGAAGATCGGGACGTTTCAGGCCTTGAAACACCGAGCCGCCTCGATGTTCTGCGAGATCGAGCTCGCGCGCTCGATCGTGCGTGAGACGATGGCCGCGATCGACGAGGACGGTCCGGACGTGCCGACCCTCGTCTCGGTCGCGAAGGCCCGCTGCTCGGACGCGGCGAGTCTCGTCAGCCGAGAGATGCTCCAGATGCATGGCGGGATCGGCATGACCGACGAGGCCGACATCGGCTTCTATCTGAAGCGCGCCCGTGTTGCCGAGCTCACGTTCGGCGACGCGAGCCATCATCGTGACCGATTCGGGCAGCTACAGGGGTACTGAGTCGATCTAGTCGATCGCGTCCCGAACAGCCTCCTTCCGCAGTAGCAAAGCGAAGCGGCGGCTGTCGAAATGGTAGACGAGCATCTCCCCAGCTCGAACGACGCCCAGCACGAGGTCGAGCCTCTCCCTGAAGCCAGGTGCACCGGAGTTCTCCTCGTCGTCGAACGGCGCCTCGCCGGGCGGATACCGATGGAGCACGACGGCGGGCTGTCCCATGCGCGGGAGACGCCGGTTCTTCAAGCCAGGCTTCCAAACGACGAGGTCTCCGGCTTCCACGTTATCCTCAGCAAGGTAGAGATCAGAGAGCCTCTTCAGAACCTTCAGATCCTCGGCCGCCATCGCCTCGTCGTATCCCTCTTCGTCGTCGAGCGCTTCGTGCAACATCGCGCCAACCAGAGCCCTCTGCAGCAGATCCTTCTTCGGCATCGCCCCTTCTTTCCGTCGTTTGGCGGTCTCGACTCCGCGAACCACGATGGGGAGTCAGAGGCCCCAATGCTCCTCCGCGTAGGCTCGCGACAGCGTGATGGTTCCGCCAGCTCTATCGACTTTGACTCCGCGCGCGGTGGTCGCGACATGGTGCTTGATGGCACCGAGAAGGACCCAAGCGCCACGAGCCCCAAGCTTCATGGCGTTGGCCGCGTCACTGATGATCTCGAGCGCGTCCTCTTCTATAAGCAACTCATGGTCAAGGATCCGCCATGCCCCGGATTCCAAGTATTTCTCGATGAGCTTCCGGATGTCCGGCGAGCGCCACTGTTCTAGGACCGCGATGGTCGCGACACGGCCCACGAGTTCCGGCATCAAGCCGAACGCAATCAGATCACCGTGATTGATGGAGCTCCAGTGGCCCTTGCTGAAGCTGGCGGCGGCGCTGTCCCGCCTCTCGATGACATCTTTGAAACGGTCGCCCTCGAATGCCCCCGTCGCGACGACCAGTAGACTCGAGGCATCGATCTCGCCTATCTCATCGGAACCCACCGATGTGGCGCCAGTGCTCCGGATCCGCCCTCCTTCGAACACGGGTAAAAGCATCGACTGTACCGCTTGGTTGTGGCGTTCTTGGGCCCCTCGCTGAGCCTCAGGCAGAAACGTAATCTTGTCCATCTCATCGATCACGAGCACCGCCTGGATGGCAGTTCGCTCGGACGCAACCGTCCGCTGGGATGACAGCTGCTCGAGAAGCCTTGTTGCGAGCACGTCAGGCGCGTGTCCCTGCCCTGCGGCAGCGAGTGTACCCTCCGCTGCAGTCGCCTTCTCCGCAGCCAGGGAAGCGAGCAAGGAACCGATCTGTTGGCCGCGGAAGCTGGTCGGCGCGAGCTCCGGCGCGTTGACGCTCAGAAACGGAAACCCAAGCAATTCCGCCAGGGCACGGCAGAACTCGGTCTTCCCGACGCCTGTTGGGCCGATCAGGAAGAGCACTCGCGGAACCCCTGGCCTCTGGAACTGGTCGTGCTCGAATTCCGCGATGTGCAACGCGAGCTTCTCGGCTGCAACCTGCTGCCCCACGATGCGCTCCTGTAGCTGGCCCAGCAGGACTTGGTACCGATCGAAGACTGGATGGCCGCGCAGCGGATGCTCGCTCATTCCATGCTGTCCCTGTAGTGAAGGCGATCGTCGACTCCGGCCTCCTCGCCCTGCTGGTACCACGCGATGCCGCCATCCTGGGACACCACCACGGTCACGGCGACTCCATGTTGCTCGCTGAGCCATCGGCCGGTGCCGTGCCGACCACCGGGACCACTCACGTAGACACCGGCATCCAACACGAAGAAGCCGTTCTCGGACTCCGCATGGGGCTGGATGATCGTGCACCCGTCGTACTCGAGAAACCTGAGTAGCTCGGCAGGGGCGTAGACGGAGCAGGCTTTCTGAATGCCGAGCGATCTCGAGACGAGAGCGCGTAGTGAAGTAAGATTCGAGTCGGGCCTCAGGATCGCCAGTGTGCCGCCGTGGCGCTGAGCCGAGGCTTTCCAGAGTGCCTCGGGGAGCCAGGCCTCGCGATTGTCTCCCATGTCGAATCCGACCGTGTGCCGGAGTTGCATCTTGAACGCGTGATCCAGCCTTCGAATCACGTAGCTCGACTCCTTGCGCAGGTGCATGAGCTGCTGCACCAGGAGTCCCTCGCGGTAGATCCACAGGCAGCGAGGCGGCGTGAAGTGCAGCACGATGCCATATTGCGACAGGCTCTTGGGGGAGGCCCCTTCGCGCAACAGCAGCAATCGCACTGGCTGGAGCGCGCTATCGAGCTGAATGGCCAGAGGCGATACGTCCCCCGAATGGCCCAAGAGCCGATGGAGCTCCTTGATCGCGCGAGGCTCGAGTCGCTCGAGGCCGCCCAGGACGCTGAGATCCACGTCGACGGCAACCGCGAGGCCATCGGCGCGTGGTCCCGTCCCGTTGGGCCAGAACAAGCAACCGGCGATCTCCTGCCCTTCGGTCTCTCCACCCGATAAGTTCAGCACGAGTCGTTGAGCAAGGTTTCCGGTCAGCGTTCCCTGAGGAAAGAAGTCGTTCTGGAAGTCCAAGTGCGATCGGATCTCTGGCACGCAGGTTACTCCGCTGGGCTCTGAGGGCTGTGCGTCTCCTCGGCGCCTAGCGCGTTCTCGATGAGCCTGTCGATGATCTCGGCGTCGAGTCCGACAACGACCGCGTCCTTTGCCGCCGCCATCGTCGCAGGCAGGGCCAGTCCAACCAACTTCTGTGGCAGCTCCGAAAGGACTTGGTCTTTCCCATGGCGCAACATCTGTTGTCGCTCTTCAAACGGCATCGTCCCCATGCGCGTCGCCTTGAATGCCGGTAGATGGATGTTCAGATTGATTACGAAGCTGTACACGAAGTAGCAGGCCCGGCTGGCGAGTATCGCCCGAGTTTTCGGCATGCCAACTGGAGTCGACATCGGATGCACGGGAAGCCACACTTCGTCCACGCTGTCCGCCATCGTGACCAGATCCTTGAAGAAGATGCCGGTCGTCCAGAGGTAGGGCTCGGCTTCGACGAGCAGGATCGCGTGCAACTCTCGGTCAGCGACTTTTCGCGCCTCTCGGAAGACCCGCTTTAGAGCCTCCTGGGATAGCGTCGACTTGGCGGTGAGATACGCTTTGAGCTGGCGGGCCAGTGTCATCAGCTCCTGCGCACTGACCTGCATCTTGCCGTCGCTCTTTCCGCGCGTCGCGTTGTAGGCAAGTGTGTTCGCCACCTGGGCACAGCGATCGATGATGTCCTCTGGATCGAGGTCTGCTTCCAGATCCCGGACGGGGAGGTAGCCGGAGACTGCCTCTCGATCATCCTCCATCTCCGCCAGAGCAAGATTGGCCGGGTTCGGCGTTTTCTTGAACCAGTCCTTCCCGACGTTCTTGCGCGACAGTTGCTCGGCACACTCCTCGCAGAAGCAGGTGAGCTGGAATCGGCCGCCCGCTCCGGAGACCGGCCACAGGTCGCCGGCGTAGAGGACGATGCCTGCGACGTCCACTGGGTCGATGACCCGCTCGCTTGCGGGCGTTTCCTGACCGAAGGCTCCGCGGAAGAGCGCTTCTAGGTGCTGCAGAGTCGTCGCCTTGTTTATGCAAGCGCGTGCGGACGTGAAGCCGCTCTGATCAGCGATCGAGGATGCGCTGTCGTGTGCGAACTGGGGCAGATCGACGTGAACCGAGAAGTAGATCGACAGCGGATCGGTCTGCCCAGCGAGGTCGGTGAGTCGGCGAATGATCTGATGGAGTCCGATGTACTCGACTTTCTGAGTTCCGCTGGAAGTACTCAGCATTCGCACTGCGTTTCCCGTCACGACCTGCCGGCTGCCGTCCACCGTGACGCGATAGTCGAAATAGACTCCCGTGGTTTCTACGAGCGGGAGGACCACGCCGGTGTACCCGCGCCCCTTGATGAAGCGGTCGTAGTAGCTCGCGAGGTCGATGACGGAGAACACCTCGAGCGAGGGGATCAAGAGGATTCTAGGAGTCGCATAGACTGGCGCGGCCTCACTGGTCACCGCTTCTCCGGACATCTTTGGTCCTCCTGGTTCGCTCATGGCACTTTGGATGCCTGGCCCTTGAAGGGAATCCTTCGCCGGAAACGTGGCCGCAGGCGGCCGGCTCACGGGCGGTTCCGGCGTGAGCGCGGCCGCAAAGCCCGTGCCACACGGGCCGCGGGGCGTGCTGGGCCGGTGAACCGCATCCGAAGCAGGGCGACGCAGGGACGCCGGCCGTGCGACGAGAGCCCCTAGCCCGCGGCGGTCCAGCCCAGTGGACGTCTCTGTCCGCTCAAGTGAACGTTCCTTAGGCTGCAACGGCGGATGGCGGCCCACTGTCCGCCGCTCCTCCGAGTGCGTACCGCGAATCTCGTGTCCGGCTCGAGGAAGACGGGGAGAGCGGACGAGTCCCCCGACCAGGAGCCCGCGCGGCGCATCTCGGCGACACCGATGGTGATCGAAGCAGCGACCCCAAGGGGCCGAGAGGCCGGGTCGTTCGGAGACCGAGTGCGCAGCAACACCGGAGCTCGCCGGCAGTTTCCCAACTGGGGAAGGAGGGAAAGTGTCGGTCCGTCACGTCTTGTTGAAGATCGGCTTCCTCTTCTCCAGGAACGCCATCATCCCCTCGATCTGGTCGGGCGTGTTCTGCGTCGCGTGGACGGCGGAGCGCTCGTCGCGAAGCGATTCTTCGAGCGTCTTCGTCTCGCTGCCGACGAGCACCCGGAGAACCCCGCGCACGGCGAGGCGAGGTTGCGCGGCGAGCTCTTCTGCGAGCGCGATGGCGCGCTCCTTGAGTTCGGCGTTCGGCCACACCTCGTTCACCAGGCCGATCCGCAGCGCCTCGGGCCCGGAGATCTTCTTTCCGCGGAGAATCATGTCGATGGCATGGTCGCGACCGACGCATCGAACGAGACGGGCGCTGCCACCCCACGCGGGCACGCTGCCGAGATCCATTTCCGGGAGGCCGATCTTCGCACCTTCCTCCGCCGCGAGACGGAAGTGACAGCCGAGCGGCAGCTCGAGCCCGCCTCCGAGGCAGTAGCCGAACAGCGTCGCGATCCAGGGCTTCCCCATGTTCTCGATCGCGGCGATCACGCGAAGCCTCTGGTCGAAGACGGCGTCGACGCTTCCCTTCGCCTTCACGCCCTCGGGGAGCTGCTTGAGGTTCATACCCACCGAGAAGTTCTGGTCGCCGTCGCCCGTGATCACGACCGCGCGGACGTCGTCGTCGTCGTCGATCTCGGCCACGAGCGCCTCCAGGGCGTCCATGAACGCGAGGGACATCCGATTGTAGGGAGCGTCGTTGATCGTGAGGACGAGGAAGCCGTCGCGGTGGTCGATCAGAATCGGGTCTGCGGCCATGGCAGACGGATACCGTTCGGCGCGGGGGGAGGCTACAGTTCGAGCATGTCGAGCGATCCGGAGAACGAAAACGGTGCCTCCGAGGAGGAGAACTTCGCCGCCCTCTTCGCCGAGAGCGAGGCGGCGGGGTCGGCGCGGGCGCCGGTCGAGGTCGGCGCGCGTGTGAGCGGTCGCGTCGTGGCCATAGGACCCGAGACCGCGTTCGTCGCACTGGGCGGAAAGGCGGAGGCCGTGATCGGCCTCGCCGAGTTCGTGGACGCCGAGACCGGGGAGCACGGCCTCGCGATCGGCGACACCGTCGAGGCGACCATCACCGACGACGGGAGCCGGTCCGGATCGATCGTCCTGAAGCGGACCTTCGGCCGCGGCGGGCACGTTCCGGGGGAGCTCGAGCAGGCGTTCGAGCACGGGATCGCCGTCGAGGGGGTGGTCACCGGGAAGAACAAGGGCGGCTTCGACGTTCAGGTCGCGGGGCAACGCGCGTTCTGTCCTGCGTCGCAGATCGATCGCCGTCGCTATGAGGGCGAGGGCGACGAGTACGTCGGACAACGGCTCCGGTTTCGGGTCACCAAGATCGAGTCGGGTGGTCGCAACATCGTCGTCTCGAGGCGCGAGCTCCTCGAGGAGGAGATGGCCGCGCAGGCGGCGGTCACGTGGCAGAGCCTCGAGGTGGGCGCGGTGGTCTCGGGGGAGGTGACCTCGATTCGCGACTTCGGTGCGTTCGTCGACGTCGGCGGCGTCGAAGGTTTGCTCCACATCAGCCAGATCGGGCACGCGCGGGTCGAGCATCCTTCCGAGGTGCTCTCCGTGGGACAGCGGGTGGAGACCCAGGTCGTCAAGATCGAGGCGAGCAAGGACGGTGGGCGAGCGAAGGTCGGGCTCTCGATGCGCGCGCTGGCGCCCGACCCCTGGAGCACGGCCGCCGAGCGATATCCTGCCGGGCTCACCGTACGGGGCAAGGTGCGGAAGCTCGAGACGTTCGGTGCCTTCGTCGAGCTCGAGCCGGGCCTGGACGGGCTGGTGCACGTGTCGGCGATGGCTCTCGATCGCCGCATCGCACACCCGCGCGAGGTGGTGACCGCCGGAGACGAGATCGACGTCACGATCGCGAGCGTCGACCCGGTGAAGAAGCGCCTGGGTCTGTCGATGGTCGAGAACGCTCGTCGGGCTCGCGACGCGGAAGAGGCGCAGGACCGCGAAGAGGCCCAGAAGATCGTCGATCAGATGGGTCGGGGGGGCGGGCTCGGAACCTTTGCCGATCTTCTGAAGGGAAGGAAGTGATGCGAGACAAGCGCCGCGACGAGCACCCGCCGGGCGACGACATCCCGGACGGGATGCGCATCCTGCCCTACGACGCCGAGTTCCGGGAGCGCCCCCACGCGATCCTGCGGGAGCTGCGCGAGAGGTGTCCGGTGCACCGCGATCGCGAGTTCGATCGGGTCCTGCTGTCGCGGCATGCCGACGCGGAGGCGATCCTTCGGCACCGTGAGTACGGAGTCGATCCGCGGAAGGCGCGCGAGGACGACCCGGTGCGGCGGTTCCTGCGCGAGGACGACGAGGAGCCGTCGATGCTGTTCCTCGACGATCCGGATCACCAGCGGCTCCGGAATCTCGTCAGCCGGTCGTTCACGCCGCGCCGCGCCGAGGAGTGGCGGCCGCTCGTGCGCCAGGTCGCCGAGGAGCTCCTCGACGAGGTCGATCAGCGGGGGGAGCCCGAGTTCGATCTCATCGCGGCGCTGGCGGCGCCGCTGCCCGCCATCGCCATCGCACGCATCCTCGGAGTGGACGCGTCCCAGCAGGAGGACTTCAAACGCTGGTCGGAGGCGTCGAGCCTCGCGTTCTTCAATCCGCTGGCGTCCGAGGAAGAGCAGCAAGCCGGTCTGGAGGGCTACGAGGCGCTCCTCGCCTGTTTTCGCCGCGAGATCGCGATGCGTCGGGAGTCCCCGGCCGACGACCTGCTCGGGCACCTCGTGCGTGCGGAGGAGGACGGCGACCGCCTGAGCGAATCCGAGCTGCTCACGATGTGCAACTTGCTTCTCATCGCGGGCAACGTCACGACGTCCGATCTGATCGGCAACGGGACTCGGGCGCTCTTGCAGCATCCCGACGAGCTGGCGAAGCTCCGCGCGGACCCGGGTCGGATCGGGAACGCGGTCGAGGAGATGCTGCGGTTCGATCCGCCGGTGACCGTCACCGGTCGGATCTCCTGGAACGAAGACGAGATCGACGGGGTGGGGGTCGGAGCGCGCGAGTCGGTGACGATTCTGCTCTCGTCCGCGAACCGCGACGGCGCCGTCCATCCCGACCCCGACCGTTTCGACATCGATCGCCGGGATATTCGGGTGCTGTCCTTCGGGGGCGGCGCCCATCTCTGCCTGGGGGCCCATCTCGCCCGGGTCGAGGCGCAGGAGGCGATCGGTGCGCTGATCGCCCGCCATCCGAAGCTTCGCGCGGCCGATGCCCCCGAGGTGTGGAAGACCGTGCCGAGCTTCCGCGGCCTCGCCGAGTACCGGGTCCGCGTCGACTAGCGTCCCCTACGGGAGGAGGCCCTGGAGGAGCTTCTCGTTCCCTGGCTCGGGGACGGAGAGGAAGCTCGTGACGCCGCTCACGCCGGGTGTACGGCGGGCGGCTTCTCCGGCGGTCTGCACGGCGGCGCCGCTCGCGACGACGCCCACGAGAACGGCGTGCGTGCCGAGCACGTCGACAGAGACGTTCGCGCGGTGAGCGTCGGAGTCGAGGGTGATCGCTTCTTCGATCTTCGTCTTCAGCGCGAGCTCGTCGGTCTCGTTCGGCGCGGCCGCGCCGGTCGGCTCGATCGGAAGGTACGAGGTGAGCGACCGAATGCCGGGTACCGCCCGCGCCGCGGCTTCGACGCGCTCTCTCTCGGCGTCGCTCGCGACCCAACCCACGAGGTAGGCATGCCCTCCGTAGACGTAGGGCGAGACCGAGAAGGCGTCGTCGGGATCGGCGGCGACGAGCGCCTTGCGGAGGTCGAGGCGCAGGACCTTGTCGTGCACGAACGCGAGCGGCTTCTCGGGGCTCCGCGCCGCCTCCAGCATCATTCGATAGGGCAGAAAGCCGAGCGCCGGCGAGACGCCGAAGATGACGAGCAGCAACGCTGCCGCGATGCTCGTGAGCGGAAGCCCGGCCCGGGCGGCTCGTGTCCCGCGGATCTCTCGCGACATGGCGACGAGACTAGCGCACTCCGGGTGTCGAGCGAACCTCCCTCATGGCCCTTGGAGCCAGACGTGGCTTCCGATCGTCCGGATCGTCTCTCCCTCGACGACCTCGTGTCGATACCGGTCTTCGCCGGTCGTCGGAGCCTGGACGATACTCTCGTGGATGAACGGGTCGCCCTCGATCGGAGCCTCCTCGAGCAGCATGCCGTTCTTCCAGACGCGTAGCGTGCTCCCCGACCCGGCGGTGACCGTCGCCCGGAGCGTCGAGCCCTCGGCGGTGACGGTGTCGCCGCTCCGGGCGCCGTCGAGCTCGGTTGCGATCATCGGTCCGTGCGGTCCTTCGACCTTCACCACCGTTCTCCCGTCCCGCAGTCCCTGCAGGATTCCCGTGACGCTCAGCTCGTCCGCCCAGACCATCGTGGTCGGCGAGGCGAGAGGCGTATAGAGAGGCCCCTCGCCCTGTCCCCCCCGGTGATCGTCGCTTCCGCCGAGTGCGACCGCGTGGGAGCCGCGTTCGAGGAGGTCCTCCCAGAACGGGATGCCGCTGAAGATCGTCCCCCAGACCTCGACGCCATCGATCGTTCTCGGATCGACGTCGTACTGCCAACCGCATCCGATGCACAGATCGCCGACGTTCAGGAGTGGGTGGCTGACCGAGAACAGCCCACCTTGTGCGTGCGTGTCGGCGATCGCGTCCTCGATCGTCGCGTCCCGTACGCCGATGCGGTGGTCGATCCATTCCGTCGTGCCGATCGTGTTCGCGTGGCCGGCGTAGGTCGTGAACTCCATGCCGGGGAGAAGAAGCACGTCGGTGTCTCTCTGGGCGGCGGGGTACCAGGAGAGCTGACTCACGGTGTTGTGCTCGGACATGAGCACGAAGTCGAGGCCACGGCCTTCGGCGAAAGCGATCAGCTCGTCGATGGTCGGCGTCCCGTCGCTCTCCGTCGTGTGCGAGTGGAAGTCTCCGGCGTACCACCGCCCGCCCACCTCGAGAGGCGGGGGCGCCACGAACGGCTCTCTCTCCTCCTGTGGCGGCAGGGTGGGCGAGGACCGCAAGATCACTTCGACGTCGTACCGACCGGGAGCCTCCACGATCTTGGCCTTGCCGACCACGACCTCCCAGGTGCCCGCAGGGATCGGTCCCGGGACGTAGCTCGGCGAGGCGGCCTCGAGCCCCACGATCGACGGCTCGGACTTGCCGCCCCCCCAGCCGCGGAAGCTCGCGGGATCGTCGAGTCCCCAGTCGAGGATGTTCTCGCTCGAGAGATCGGAGTGTCGCACCTCGATCTCCGCGACGCCTTCCGGGACGTCGAACGGAAGAAAGAAGTGGGTCTCGGACCCGCTCGGCACGTCTCCCTGGAGGGAGATCCGCATCTCTCCCGAGAAGGCCTCATCGACCGTGCGGTCGCCGCACGCCGGGAACAGGAGCAGGGACACGAGCACGATCGGAGTGAGGCGGGTCAGGGGCATGGGAGCATCCTAGGCCGCGTCGAAGATCGACGTGAGCTTCTCTTGGGGAACCGCTTCGGGGTAGACCGACTGGACCGCGGCGATCGTCTCTGGCTCCTCCAGCGTTTCGACGGTCAAACGGAGGTCGCACCCGCGCCCTGCGAAGTCCCGGTTGAGGACGTCCACGACGTCCGGGATCGACAGACGACGCGGGGTCTGTCGGCGCTCTTCCTCCGCGTCGCGATAGACGTCCGCCTTCCAGAGTACGCTCACGCGGAAGCGCTCGAGCGGCGCGCGATGGACCTCGGCGCCGCGGTCCCGGACGACCCAATCTCTCGACCCGTCCGCGACGGGTTCGAGCTCGGCGCGTGGCGTCACGAGGAGCGTCTCTCTTCGAAACGGGCCGACCGGTCCCACCTGGTGGAACATGCCGTGGTTGTCGCCCACCAGCGCCGAGTTGGCCATCTCGTGGTCGTGACGGTGTGGCGGCCGATCCGGGCCGTCGGGCCAGTACAGAAAGGCGCCTCCTTCCACGTCGTTCATCCACCAGATGGCCGTCGCCTGCGTGATCGTCCAGTCGTCGAAGAGGCCCGACCAGAGCATGACGCGCAGGAGCCACATGGGCGTATTGGAGCGATCGCGCCCCTGAAACCGTGGGTTGTCGGTATGCGCCGGACCGGCTCGATCGAGTGCCGCCATCACGTTCACGTAGACACTGTGGGGGCGAATCACTTCGGCGTCGTAGAACCGTTGGGCCGCGTCGACGTAGCGCGCGTTGTGGAGGAAGATGTCCGCGCCCGCGACGTGAAGCGTGTCGTGCACGAAGTCGTTCTGGAACCACATCGGGCTGGTCGGCTCGTCGAGCTCGGCATCGGGGCGGTACCAGCCGCCGAGCGGCGTGTAGGGCGCGGCGCGCCGGAGGAGTCCTCGCACGGGCTCGAGGTCGCCGAACACGTCCCGGAGCAGCAACGGCGGGGCGGAGTACCGGATCATGGGCCGAGCATACGCGATGGCCGGTGGCGATCCAGCCCACGGGATTCGGGCGCGCCGGCATGGGCCGGCATCCCGAATCAGCCGAGCTCGTCGCGCCAGTCGCACGCGAACGTGACGTGGGCCCGGCAGGCTCGGTCGTATAGAGCGTGCGCCCGTTCCGGATCGGGGCTGCCGCAGGCCGGACGACGCAGGACGTGGGCGAGCTCGGCGCATGCGTTCATGTCGCCGCGATCGCACGACCGCTCGAACAAGTCGCGTTCGACGCAGACGGGCGGGGTGAGCTCCGGAACCTCGACCCGGAGTGCGGCGAGCCGTCGTCCGAGCTCCGTGCACGACCCGACCACGCCACGCTGACACGAGGCTCCCAGGGTGTCGAGGTTCAACAGATCGTCCGGGACGTAGTTTCGTGCGTAGTAGGTGCG
>JAUIFY010000112.1 GCA_030430245.1 bacterium
CGGCTATCTGGCTTCGGACCAGAGGGTCGGGAGTTCGAGTCTCTCCGGGCGTGTTCGCGAAGCCCCTTGGTTTCCAAGGGGTTTCGCTGGTTCTGGGGAGTGTGGTCCAAGCCCGAGGAGGCCGGCCGGTGGCCGCTCTGATCCGGACCGGCGATCACCGAGCGATCGGCCGCTTGCTCGGGAGCGCTCCCGATCTTGTGGATTCGATCTTCATCGGTCTTCGTCGAGTATGGTCAGTTCGCCTGCAAGGAGTCCCGCGACACCGACGACATCGGTTGCGGGACCGACCGCGAAGGCGCTCGCAGCCGCTCCAGCGGGCACACGTCTCCAGACGTCCGTCTCAGAGAAGTTGGCACCGCAGGTTCCGCTTGGGAGGACGGTCGTCAGCGTGTTGGCGTTGAGGCTGAAGGAAACGGTCGAGTTGCAGGCTGCCTGCTCGTTCAAAAACGTGAACGACGTGTTGCTCTGCACGACGATCGTGCCGGTGGCGACGGTCGTCTGGCCGTTGAGCGTGATCCTCTGTGTGAAGTTGCCGGTAGGTGTGATGGAGAATGTCCCTGCCCAGGTTCTGACGTTGTCCTGCGTGAGCGTGACGCCGGTGTCGAAGCGCACGGTGAACGAGACAAGCTCATACGCACCTGCCAAGTCTGCTATCCCGAATGGTCTCGGGGTGGGGGCAGGCGTCGGTGCTGGGCCCGGCGCACCAGGTGGCTCGAAGAAGGCAGCCGGTAGAGTGACGTCGCCGATGAAGCTCCATTGGTTGCTGCAGGGCCACTCGGCACAGGCGTTGGCTCCCCAGCAGGCGAGACTCAAGTCCGTGCCGTTGGCTCCGCGAGGATCACATTCGACGAACGACGGTGGCGACCCATCCGTGAAGAAGATGTTCCCCGTGACAGATCCATCCGGGTTCTTGCTGATCGACCAGCGTTCGCTGTCGACATCCTTCGTGATGAATCTGGTCGATCCGTTCCGCGAGACCTGAACTCCAGCGTCAGCCGCGATGCCGGAAGTAGGTGTCAGAAGAAAGAACGAGCAAGCGGCGAGTGAAGACAGTAGGAATCGCACTGCCGGAAGACTAGCGGGCGTTGGAAGAACGGGACGGGCCAGGTGTCCAGGGAAAGCGTAAGGAGGGGATGGAAGCTCCATGCCGTGAGCATTTCAGATGGGGCTCCGCATGAAAAGAGGGCCTCTGCTCCCGAGGGCTTCTGGGATGCGAGGCTCGCTATCGAGTAGAGAAAAAGTCGGCGCGGGTTCGGAGTTGGCGATGAACGGTACATGGACGAACCCGTCCGGGGATCTAGAGTCGGGCAGTCTAGCGTTGCTCTACGGTTCGACTCCATTGAAGGTCGTTCTTCCATCGATGTGTTTCAACCACCAGCGAAGGGTCTCGGGGCTCACTCCCTTCATGACCTGGTGCTCGATGCACGCCCTCACGCCACCGTTCGGTAGTACCTCGATGCCGTGCCGGGCACTCGCGAGGGTCTTCATCGGATCAAAGAAGCCTCTCTTGACGCTGGGTGACATGCTGTGGGCGCTGGGGCCCCCCAGCGTTCCCCCGACTACTCGATCCGCGAGAATCGGTCTAGCCGCGAGTCTGCGCTCGTCGATCGATGGCGTGGGGGTAGGCGGGCCTGGAGACGATGATCCCCGTCGTCGCTTGTCGCGACGCGTCGACGGCTCAGCGGAACAGGCGCTCGTCGAACGAGAACGGCTCGGGCGCGTGGATCGTGATCCTTCCGAAGTCCGGGTGGAGCGGGTTCAGGATGTAGTTG
Organism: bacterium; assembly: GCA_030430245.1. Classification (GTDB taxonomy): domain Bacteria; phylum Desulfobacterota; class Binatia; order UBA12015; family UBA12015; genus VGTG01. The sequence continues at coordinate 1,773 of JAUIFY010000112.1, forward strand.
CGCTCGGCGGGCACGAGCACGCTCGGGACGGATAGGACCAGCGAAGCGTTCGATCGGGCCCAGAGCTTGCCGAGGTTCTGGAGCCGGACGGGTGGGGGGACGTGACGCCAGTTCCGGCCGAGATCCTTCACGTCCACGACGAGCGTCAGGAGGCTGTCGGGGACGTCGGCAGCGAGGACGCTCCACTTCTTGCTGCGCGCGGTCTCGTCCGCGTGCGCCACGATCTCGAGCGCGGCGAGGGCGATGCTCGACGTGCAGTAGACCGCGGGCACGCCCACCGGCGTGAATCGACCGCCGGCGATTCGCGCGCCCTCGCCGGAGAAGGCGGTCGACGCCCACTTGCGGGCTACGATCCGCCAAACGCGCACCTAGGGGACGACCCCGTGGTCGAGTTGGACGAGGAGGCGCTCGACCTCCCGAGCCCCGGCGTCGGTTGCCGCGAGCGCGATCGGAGGATGCCCGCGAAGGGCCGCGCGGGGGCGCTGTAGCCAGGTTCGAGCGGCTTCGGCGTCGCCGTCGAAGAACTCCAACGTCGCGTCCCAGATCCGTGCGAGCCGCGCGAGGCGGTCCGACTCCAATCGCGTGAAGGACCCGGCGCGCCGTCGTCGCGTGAGGGTTCTGGGCTCGATGAAGACGAGGGTGGCGAGTTGGGTCTCGGTCCAGTGGAGCCGAGAAGAGAGAGCTTCGAAGAACGTGAAGGGGAGGCCATCGGCCACCTGGTCGATCGTCTGCCAGGTCGACGTCAGCCGCTTCGACCGCCGGCGCCCCTTGGGGACTTCGAGGAACTCCATCATGGGGCGCTCGGCCATTTGGCGTCTATTCTAGCGACATTTGTCTCGACGATGCAAGCAGGCCTCTCTCTCCGGAGATTCTCGCGTGCCGTCGCGGTTTCATGCCCGCATCGTCTACGCCCGCCTCGCACGTGGAGCGCACCGAACCCGCCGTTTCGCCGGGGAATGTGGCGCGCGGATGCGTGCGAGGCACGGATACGTCTGTCCGACCGGGCTCTGATGGGAAGAGACGTTCACGCTCGCCACGAAGAACTCCGAGGAGGGTTTCGCGGCGGCCCGGTGGGGTTCGAGGTGCGGGTGGCAGGTCCGCGTCGTCCGCTTGGCGGACGACGCCCCTTCGTGGCCCCCCGCCCCAGCGCTAGCGCCCGCCCCGACCCCGACCCCGCGGCCGCGGCCCGGCGGCCGCGGCCGCGAGGAGCGCCTCCTCGAGGACCCGCATGTTCGTGTCCACGTCGAAGCGCGTGTCGATGGTCTCTCGCGCCCGCGCGCCCATCGCCCGACGCAGCGGGGGATCGCCGAGGAGACGGTCGACGTGGCCCGCGAGGGTCTCGACGTCGCCGCTCGCGGCGAGCAGGCCGCTCACGCCGTGGTCGATCATCTCGGGAATCCCGCCGACGCGGGTGCTGACCACGGGCCTGCGAAGGCACATCGCTTCGAGGAGGGCGGTTGGGGTGCAATCGCGGTCTCCGTTGCGGGCGATCCGGCAGGGGAGGAGGCTCACGGCGGCGCGCGACAGGGTCGCGAGCAGCTCGGGTTGCGCGACCGCGCCGCGGAGCTCGACGCGCCCCTCGATTCCGAGCTCGGACGCGCGCCGCGCGAGGCGACTGCGCAGTGGGCCGTCGCCGAGCACGACCCACCGGAGGGACGGGTGCGTCGGCGCGAGGAGGCGAACGACCTCGAGCGCGTCGAAGAGGCCCTTGATCGGATGCAGGCGGCACGCGGAGACGAGGAGGCCCTCCTGCTCGTCGCTCCCGAGGAGCGCGTCGCATCGGGCGCGATCGAACGTCAGGCGCTTCAGTGCGAGGACGTCGGGTGGGGCGCCGAGGTGCTCGAGGTGCGACCGGGTGACCTCCGCGGAGACGAAGATCCGCGACGCGGTCGCGAGCTTGCGGCGCGCGTCGGTGAAGTCGACGTGGACGTCGTACGCGTGCGCCTCGAACGTGTAGGGGAGACCGAGCCGCGCTCCGAGCTCCATCGCGAGGGTCGCGGGGGCGTTGGCGAAGGTCGCGTGCACGACGTCGAAGCCTTCGCGCTGGATCTCCTCGGCGAGGGGCGCGGTGCCCGCCGGTATGTCCCTGGCCACGGCGCCGGGCCGGAGCCGATCGAGCCAGCGCCGGCCGACACCCCGCGCGTCGGCGAAGTCGTCGAGGTAGCGCGTGCGCGAGAGGAGGTTCGCGCCGGCCACGTCGGGCTGCGCGATCGCGTCGGTCGGCCGAGCCAACGACACGATGCGCACGTCGTGTCCGCGACGCACGAGCCAGAGGATCTCGTGCAGGAGGAACGTGTGCGAGAGGGTCGGGAACCGATGGATGCAGAACAGGATCTTCACGGGGCTCGGGCGTCGAGCGCTACCAGAGTCGTCCCGTCGTGTCAGGAGCGTCGGGCGGTTGCGCCGCTGGGGCGTCGCTGCGAGAGTGCGGCGCTCTCCCGACGTCATGACTCCGTTCACGCTGGTCCTGTTGAACCACCGGCGGCGCGCCAACCTCGCGCGCATCCTGGACGCGGTCGCCGCCCAGTCGGCGCCGCCGGTCACGTTCGTCTGGAACAACGACCCCGGGGAGCGATTCGAAGATGGCCGCGTCGCGTGGGCGGTCGACAGCACGACGAACCGCTACTGCTGGCCCCGCTGGTGGATGGCCTCGTTCGCCGAGACGCCGCTTCTGGCGGTGATGGACGACGACCTCTGCTTCACGGACGAGCGGTTCTTCGAACGTCTGTCGGCGTACATGGAGGATGCGGTCGGCGACGGGGTGGTGATCGGACCGGAGGGCGTTCGCCTCGGTACGGACGCGGGCTACTACCCACCGACGCCCGGACCGGTCGAGGTGCGCGGGGTGTCCGAGACGCACGCGGGTCCGGCCCACTTCGCGGCTCCCTGGAACGACGAGCCCGTGGACGTCGTGAAGGGCCGGTTCATGGCCCTCCGGACACGCGCGCTCGACGCGGTGCCGGCGCGCCCCGCGTACCGCGACGTCTGCGACGACCTCGTGATCAGCGCGCTCGTGGCGTCGGGACGCAGGCGCGCCCACCTCGTGCCCTCGTGGCTCGGCGGGGAGTTCGTCGATCTGCCGGGCAAGGACGGGGAGATGGCCCTGTCGAGCCAGCCGTGGTTCCGGCCACGGCGGGAGGAGGCGGCGCGGTACTACTTCTTCAACGGCGGAGTCGGCGAAGGAGGTCGGTGAGGCGGTAGAGTGGCCGCGTCGCCATCGTGTGCCTCACGTCCTCGAACCAAACGGGGTCGAGGTCGAACTCGCTCCGGCCGTAGCGCGCGAAGCGCGTGGCGAGTCGGAATCGATCGCGCCCGGAGGGGGCGGGGTACGCGGCGCGGAGCGCCGGCGTCGCCGCGTGCAGGCCGACGAGGAATCGACTGAGCGCGGGGCGGACGCCGTCGGCGGGCTCGCGCAGCCACGTCCAGAAGCCGTCCGCGGCGCCCGCATCGAAAGGATCGCCGAAGTCCGCAGCCGCGTCGCCGAGGTCCTGGTACATCCGACGGACGAACGCGGGGATCGCCACGCCGTTCGAGAAGCGAGCGAAGCCGTAGCCCTGCCGCCGGGCCTCGCGCTCGCCGTTCTCGATCAGGCGGTGCGCGTAGCGCTCGGCCAGTGTCGCGAAGCTCGCGGTGACGTCTCCTCCGAGGTCGGGCCGATGGCGCAACGCCGCCGCGGGCCGATCGACGTCGAAGCCGCTGAAGTGGACGAACCGCGCCGGCCCGTCCAGGGCCCGCACGTGCTCGCCGTCGACGCGCAGAGCGCGCTCCTCGAGGTTCCAGTGCGCGACGTTCGCGCCGGGGTCGCGCAGGATGCCGACCCGGGGGAAGAAGCTGGGCACGAGGTCGATCCACTTCTGGTCGCCCGATGGCCCCTCCCGGGGAAGTCCGATGCAGTGGGTCCGCAGGCGCTCGCGCCACCAATCGACGAACGCGCGGGCCTCGGACGAGCGACGCAGGGCGATGCAGCCCGAGTTGTAGACGCCGCGCGACAGCAGGTGCCGCAGCGCTGGATGAGACGCGTCACGCGGTGGCCACAGGAGATGGGGCGTCAGGACGATCGCGTCGGCGTCGAGCGCGCGCCAGAGCGGGTCGAGCGGAGCGGTCACGAAGATGTCGCTATCGAGGAAGACGACCGCGTCGGCGTCGGTTCGGTCGAGCACGGCTTCCAGTACGTGCGGCTTCAACGCGCTGCAGAGCTCGAAGGCGGAGTATTGGAAGCGCAGGCCGCGGATCCACGGACGGGCTTGCTCGAGCGCCTGCAGGGCGATCACCTCGAACGGCTCGTCGGTTGGCGGCGCATCTGCCGGCGGGTCCACGACGAGGACGTACCCGCGTGCGCCGGGCATGTGCGCGAGGAACGACGCGACCATCGTGCGGGCCCGGGGCAGGTAGGCGCGGGTGGCGACCGAGCAGACGACGACGGACCCGCCCATCTCAGCTCTCCTGCTCCGGTCCGCGGGACGGGCCACCCGCCAGGTGCGCGCGGTAGAGCGCGCGCGTCCGCTCGACCGTCGCGGCCTCCGAGAGCGACCGGGCGCGCTCGCGGCCGGCCCGGCCGAGTCGCGTGGCGAGCGCCTCGTCGTCGACGAGTCGTCGCATCTGCCGCGCGATCGAGTCGGTGTCGCCCGCGTCGGCTGCGAGCCCCGCGTCCCCGACGATCTCCGGCATGGAGCTGTTGTCTCCGTAGAGGACCGGCGTCCCGCAGCTCATGGCTTCGACGAGGGGAAGGCCGAAGCCCTCGTAGTGCGAGACGTAGACGAACGCCGTCGCCGCGGCGTACAGGGCCGGCAGATCGTCGTCGTCCACGTAGCCCGTGCGCACCACGCGCACCGGCCGGGCGGCCATGGTCCGGTCGAGCGCGCCGGTCTTCCAGCCTCCCGCGCCGGCCACGACCAGGGCGACGTCCGCGGGCGCGTGTCCTCCGAACGCGAGTACGAACGCGTCGATCGTTCGTGCGAGGTTCTTCCGGGGCTCGAGCGTGCCCAGGGTGAGGAGGAAGCGGCCTGGAGGAATCCCGTACTTCGTGCGCACCCGCTCCTCGGCAGCCGCATCCACGGGAGCGTCGAGCCAGCGCGGGTCGCATCCCAGGTGCACGGTCGAGATGCGCGCGGGGTCGAGCGCGTAGGCGTCGATCGCTCGCCGGCGCGTCGCCTCGGAGTCGGCGACGAACGTCGCGCCGTCTCGCACGGCGCACTCCATGCCGAGGCCGAGCGTCACGCAGTTCTCCCGAGATTGGTACTGCGGACAGTCGATGTGCGACAGGTCGTGGATCGTCACCAGGATGGGCACGGCCGATCGCGGCAGGTACGGCACGTTGTTGGGCAGCGTGACGTGAACGAGGTCGTACGCGCCGAGGTCGTTCACGCGCGCGGGGATCTCGAACGCACCGCGCCGCCACAGCCACAGCACGGCCCGGGGCGGCAGCCACTTCTGCGCCGCGTGCGCGACCGCCGGGGGCACCCATCGCGAGAGCGGGCCGTTGCGAAAGGAGTCGCGCGCCGGCACGACCAGCTCGGACCGCTCCTTGCCGAAGAGGAGAGGCGCGACGCGCTCGGGAATCACGGCCCGCAGCGGCCGCAACGAGGCCGGTGGCAGGCAGATCCCGACCAGGTGCAGCAGCCAATCGCGCGCGGACTGAGGCCCCCGCGAGGGCATTCCCGCGGGGGGCGGCGAGGCGGCGGTGCGTCCCTTCTCCTCCAGCCAGCTTCGAGGGATCGTGCGGAGGGGGTGGATCTGCGACTCGATCAGAACGTCGAACTCGAGGCCGTCGCGACCGTCGGCCCGCAGCCCCCGCAGGAGCCCGGTCACGTATCGCTTGATCCCGTCCATCGTCGCATCGGCGAGCTTGCTGCCCTCGATGAGCACGCGTCGGGGCGTCGCATCGCCTCGGGCTTCGTCGTGCGCGGATGACATCGCGGCTCTCGCGCCCGTCGCTACGGTCGTGCCGCCCGGCCCACGAAGGCGCGCACGCCGCTGCGCACCCGCTCCCGGAGTCGAGTCGCGCCGCGGCCCAGGCGCTCGGCCGCGTTGCGCCGGCGGAGCCGAGCGAGATCGCGGGCGAAATCCGGCCCGTAGTCCGCGATCGTCTCGTTCAGCTGCGCGTCCGCCTGCTCGTACAGCCGCCGTTCGAGACGGTCGGCCGCGCGGATGCGCGCGAGTGCGGCGGGTGGGGTCGCAAGCGCGTACCGGCTCGTGCGGTTCTCGACCCCGTAGCTGGAGGGTCGCCAGCCGAACGAACGCGCGGCGACGACCATGGTCTCGTCGAAGCGTTCGAGAGTCCCGACGATCGTGCCCGGGTGCCGGAGATTCGTCCGGGCCGTCTCCAGATCGGCTTCGTCGGCGTCACGCTCGGCGTGCTCTCGCCCGGCGAGGAGGTGGACCGGCTGGCCGCGGAGCACCGCCGGCGTGCGGGACAGATACGTGGCGAGGGACGGGGCGTCCGCCAGGGTGAACGTACCGGCCGCGACGTGGTGGTGGACGTACTGCCGATGGAGCGACACGCAGCGCGTGACGGGGTCGCGCAGCAGGGTGAGATAGCGCGACCGGCGCGGAATCATCTCGTGGACGCCGAAGGCGAAGTGGCCCAGGACGCAGTCGAAGCGGCCCCGCTGGGCCTCGGGCAGGCGAGCGAAGTCGGCGAGGCTCCCGTGGTGGGGACTGTGGCGGGGCGCGGAGCGCTGCTCGGGATCGCGGACGTGGAAGATCCGATCGGCCGCGTACTGCTCTCGCAGGATCCGCGAGAGTGTGGTCCCCCCGGTTTTGGGTATATGGAGGAAGAGCAGAGTCGGCTCGTCCCCCGCAGAGGAGCTCATCGGACGCCTCCCGGCCCGCCCACCATCCCCTCCGGAAGATGAACATCGGCCTCGATCTCACCGCTCTGACCGCGCAACACACGGGCGTCGACCGTTACCTGCTCGGCCTCGCCCGAGCCCTGGCGGCGGAAGGGCGTGGGCATCGCTTCGAGGCGTTCGTCAACCGGGAGGACGGACCGCTGTTCGGGCCGATCGCCTCCGACCAGTTCCGCGTCCATCCCGTCGCCACCCGGTCGCGCCTCACGCGGCTGGCGTTCCAGCAGGTCGCGCTGCCCGCCGCTACGACCGCCCTGGGGCTCGACGTCGTGCACTCGCCGGCGTTTCTCATGCCGCTCGTCCGAGGTCGCTCGCGTCACGTGGTGTCGGTACACGACCTGACCACGATCACGATGCCCGAAATGCACGTCCCGTTGCGCCGGAGCGCGGCGTTCGCGCGCGCCCTCGTTCACAGCATCCGGAACGCGGACGCCGTGCTCGTCCCGTCCGATCACGTCCGTCGAGAGATCGCCGATCGGGTGCGGGGCGTGGACGAGACGAGAGTTCAGGTGATTCCGTATGGGATCGACTCCGTGTTCGGCGTGCGCGCGCCGGAACGCGCCGCCGCGGTCGGGCGTTGGCTCGGTCTCTCGGCGCCCTACATCCTGTACGTCGGCAACATCGACCCGCGCAAGAACCTCGACGTGCTGCTGCGTGCGTTCCGCACCCTGGTCTCGGATCCCGACGTGCGGGAGCACCTGGTGCTCGCTGGTCCGCGAGGCTGGGATTACGGCGAGGTCGTGAGGCTCGCGGAGGAGCCGGGACTACGCGACCGGGTGCACCTGTTGGGCTACGTCGGAGAGGAGGTCCTTCCGGAGCTGATCGCCGGCGCCCGCGTCTTCGCGTACCCGTCGCGGGCGGAGGGCTTCGGCTTTCCGCCGCTCGAAGCGATGGCGTGCGGCGTGCCGGTCGTGGCGACGCGGACGTCCTCGCTCGCGGAGAATCTCGACGGCGCCGCCCGGTTGGTCCCCGTGGGCGACGTGAGCGCGCTCGCCGGCGCGCTGCGGGTCGTGTTGCGCGACGAGGAGGAGCGCGATCGCCTGCGGGCGCAGGGGCTCGATCGGGCGCGACGCTTCTCGTGGCGAAGGGTGGCCGCCGAGACGCTCGCCGTGTACGGGGCCGACGCGCGCTCGGCCGATCGCCCTGCGAGCGCGGCGTGAGCGAGCCGGAGCCGCGGGCCGACGTCCGCACACTGGCTCGAACCATCTCCTGGGTATGGACGGTCGCGCGCGCGGAGTGTGCCCCGATCCTGTTCGGGCTCGTCGCGGTGACGGCGGTCCGGGGGATGGTCCCCGCGCTCGGAGCGCTCGTCGTGCGTGGTCTCGTCGACGTCGTCGTGGAGCCCGGCCCGGATTCGCTGGCGCGGGTGGTCCCCTGGCTCGCCGCCGGGTTCGTCATCGCCCTGGGGGAAGCGCTCTCCCAGTTCGCGAATCACTACCTCTCGGCCCGGCTGTCGGACGGACTCGACGTTCGGCTCGGAACGGACGTCCTCCGTCATGCGCGAGGTCTCGACCTCGAGTTCTTCGAGAACCCGCGGAGTCGCGATCTGATCGAGCGCGCGCAGCAGGTGAACGGCCCGGGGCTCGCCCGTCTCGTCGCCCAGACGCAGTCCACGGTCGTGTCGGCGATCCAGACGGTGACGCTCCTCGCCGTCCTCGTGTCGATCGAGCCGCTGGTCCTCGTCGCGGTGCCACCGATCGGGCTTCCCTTCCTGGTGTTCCGGTGGAGACACGCGCATCGTCTGTATCTCGAGAACCGCGCCCGGGCGACGAAGCGACGACGGGCCCGCTACTACCTCGGGCTCGTGACGGGGGCGCGGAGCGCCGCGGAGGTTCGGGTGCTGCGCCTCGGAGCGCTGCTCGAGTCTCGGCTGCGGGCCGTGCTCGCGGAGTTCCGCGACCGCAATCGGGATCTCCTGCGCGCGAGCCTCGTCGGCAGCTCGATCTCGGCGACGGCGACGATCCTGGTCCTCTACGTGCTCTTCGCGCGCGTCGCGTGGAAGGCCCTGGGTGGATCGGCGAGCATCGGCGATCTCGCCGTCTTCGGCGGAACGACGGCGGCGCTCCGCAACTCGCTCGACCAGGCGATCCGTACGCTGTCGGGAGCGCTCGAGCTCACCCTGTCGGTGCGCGACCTCCAGCGCTTCCTCTCGACGCGCGCGACGCTCCGCGACGGCGACCGGGCGGCGCCGGCCCCGCGCGCAGCGTCGCTCTCGGTTCGGGACGTCACCTTCCGCTATCCCGGCGCGGAGCGCCCCGTCCTCCACGACGTCTCCTTCGAGGTCGCGCCCGGCGAGACGCTCGCGATCGTGGGTGAGAACGGAGCCGGCAAGTCGACGCTCGCGCGACTTCTCGTGCGGCTCTACGACCCCGAAGCGGGCCGGATCCTCTTCGACGGCGTCGATCTGCGCGAGATCCGGCTCGACGACCTCCACCAGAGAATCGGCTTCGTCCCCCAATCGTTCCAGAGGTTCGAAGCGTCCGCGGCGGAGAACATCGCCTACGGCGACTGGCCCGCTCTCGCCGACGATCCCGAGAGGATCGCGCAGGTGGCGCGCCGCGCGGAGGTCGACCGTGTGCTCTCCCGGCTGCCGCACGGCTACGACACGCTCCTCGGCCGCGAGTTCGGCGAGGTCGATCTCTCGGGGGGGCAGTGGCAGCGCGTCGCGATCGCGCGAGGGGCCGCGCGCGACGCCTCGCTGCTGCTTCTGGACGAGCCGAGCGCCGCCCTCGACGTCCGCGCGGAGCGCGAGCTGTTCGAGTGCTTCCGCGCGCTCGCGGCGGGCCGGACCACCGTCCTGATCTCGCACCGCTTCGGGACCATCGCGATCGCGGATCGCATTCTGGTCTTGTCGGACGGCCGCGTCGCGGAGCTCGGCACGCACGAGGAGCTCCTCGCCCGCGGCGGCGTCTATGCGGCTCTGTACCGATTGCAGGAACGGTAGAGCCTTCGCCTTCAACACGACCTCGCCGCGTCCGAGGCTGGCGCGACCCATGCGACGGGAGCTTCACCCGGCGCGGCCCCCCGTCGGGCATCTTCTTGCCGTTTCGTCTCGAACGCACTACCGAGGGGCCGTGACGACGATTTCGCTTCGAGGCATCCGGTCGATCGTGGGGGGACTGGCCGCGCTCCTCGCGCTCTCGTGTGGGGACTCCGCGTCCGGGCCCGACGGAGGGTGCACAGGGCCGGTCGAGAGCTGCACGCTGCGCGAGCTGGCCACGAGCGCGGGAGTGCGGATCGGGGCGGGGGCGGCCGTGTCGAGGCTCGTGCGCGACGACCCGGAGTACGCGGGCCAGATGGCCCGCCACTTCAACGCGCTCACGCCGAACGCGGAGCTGAAGTGGCAGGCGACGCAGCCCGAGCGACATCTCCGGCGCTTCGAGAGCGCGGACCTTCTCGTCGACTTCGCCGCGCAGAACCGAATGGAGATCCGTGGCCACACGCTCGTCTGGGCGCACGAGGACGTCTACGACGTGCTTCCGCAGTACGTGAACGACGTCACGGACGCGGGGCGGCTCCGCGAGGTGACGCGGGAGCACGTGAACGCCGTGATGGAGCGCTACCGTGGTCGGATTCGCCGATGGGACGTGGTGAACGAGCCGCTCACGATCGCGGGAGAGGCGTTGCACGACAACGTCTACCGACGGCTGCTGGGCGATCGGTGGGTCTCGGAGGTCTTTCGCATGGCCGCGGCGGCGGACCCGGACGCGGAGCTGTGGCTGAACGAGAACCTGGCGCTCAGCAACGCGGCGAAGGCCGACACGCTCTACGAGCTGGTGGCGGAGATGGTGGCCGACGGCGTCCCGATCGACGGGATCGGCTTCCAGGGCCACTTCCTCGGCGGCGCCCCCGACGCGGGCCATGTGGAAACCACCGTCCGGCGCTTCGCCGACCTCGGGCTGCGGGTCGCGATCACGGAGATGGACATTCCGATGCCCGACGGTGCGGAGGGCGCGGAGCGGCAGGGCACCGACTTCTACGAGACCATCGCGGCGTGCCTGCGCGTCTCGGCTTGCGAGGAGGTGACCTTCTGGGGGTTCACGGATGCGCACACGTGGCTCGACGGCTTCCTCGGGCGTCCCGCGCGTCCCTTGCCGCTCGACGGAGAGTATCGGGAGAAGCCGGCCTACGATGGGGTTCGGCAGGCGTTGGCGGAGCGTGCGGGGCTCTAGCCCGGGCCGCGGGCGCCGCGACGGGAACGAAGGCCGTCCGTCGGGCTAGGCCGCGACGCTCTTCGCCGACAGGAAGCGCTCGATCCGGACGCGGACCAGCACCTCGTCGGCCACGGCATGGCGGCGTCCGAACTCCTGGGCGCGCTCCGTCCCGACGTAGCGCTCGGCGATGCGGGTCGCGGAGGGCAGCATCTCGGCCTCGGGTAGGTGCTCCGCCCGGGCCGTTCCGACGACCGTCACGAAGTCGTATGGGAACGATTCCTGGTCGACGCAGATCATGATCTTCGGCTGCCGGGCGATGTTCTTCGCCTTGACGGTGGTCGACATCGTCATGAACAGCAGCTCATCGCCGTCGACCACGAACCAGATCGGGACGCAGTGCGGTTCACCGTTGGCCTTTACGGTGGCGAGCTTGCCCGTGCGCGTCCCGGCGCGGAGGAACTCCAGACACTCCTCTCTGGTCATCGATTGCACGTGTCGCTCCTTCCTCTGCGTCCCCGACCCGCTTTCGTCGCCGCCCAGCGGGCGGCCGGCCGTCACGGCGCGAGCGTAGACCCCGACGACGAAGGAGTCCACGGCGGACCGGGGTGGGGCCCCGGTCCGCCGCGGAAGAACGACGTACGACCTGCGCGCGGGCGCGAGGCTCGCCTCGCTCAGAAGAACACCTGAACCCCACCCCGAACCGCGAACGGCATTCCGGCCGTGAACGTGAGGTCCTCGACGCCGTTCGCCGCCACCATCTCGGCCGGGAGGCTCCCGACGTCGGGGCAGGGCTGGCCGGCCGCTTCCTCGCTTCGTAGGCACGTCGCCTCGGCGAACTGCGACTCGTTCCAGTTCGTGTCGGTCACGTTCAGGAGTGCCAGCGAGAGCTCGACGTTCTCCCAGCGATAGCGAAGCAGGATGTCGAGGAGGGTCCAACCCGGGGCGATGATGCTGGAGTCCTCGGTCGCGGGGCGGTCGTTCAAGTGGCGGAAGCGGAACGCGGCCCCGAAGCCTTCGTAGTCGAAGGTGAGTCCGCCGTTCATGTAGAGCGTCGGAGCGAGAGGGATCGCGCCCCCGTCCTCGAGCCGGGGCGAAGCCCAGGCCAGGTCGTAGTCGAGATAGGCCCAGTCGGTGAGCTGGTAGCGGCCGTAGAAGTCGACGCCCCAGCGCCGGGACTCGCCCGCCGGGATGAAGTTGCCCGTGGCGAGGTCGATCTCCGCGTCGACGTCGCCCCCGTCCCCGGAGAAGACCAGCTCCTCGTCGAGGTCGAGGATCCATACGGCCGAGGCCACGTCGAGGCCCGGCACCCAGGTGCCGCGAAAGCCGGTCTCGCCGCCGATCGCGCGGACGAGTCCGTCACGGCCGCTCCGGACGACCGCTCTCGCGTCGTTCGAGTGAAAACCCGTGCCGAAGTTGAAGTACAGCTCGGTGTGCTGCTCCTCGAACGGGGAGACGATCACGTTCACCTTGGGGCTCACGATGCCGTCGGTTTCATAGCCGTCGATGAGAACGGGCTCGAAGTTCCGGTCGGGCGCCTGTGACCGAAGGCGGTTCTCCACGTCGAAGAAGAACAGGTCGCCGCGCAAGCCCACCTGCGCCCGAAGCCACCGCGTCGGGAAGAACTCCGCCTTCGCGAAGCCGCCGACCGAGTACTCCTCGACCTTGACCTCGTTCACCGTGAAGAAGCTCTGGCGTCGCACCTGGCGGTCGAGCGTGAGGTTCGGGAAGTCGCCGCGGGTGTAGACGCCGACCTGTCCCACGTAGGGAACGGAGCCGATCTGGTCCTCGCGCGAGTAGGACACCTGGCCTCCGTACAGCAGCCGCTCGTCGCGCTGATAGATGCCGTCGCCCGGAATGTAGTTCGCCGACGGGTCGATCGGATCGCAGGTGGGGTCGTCCGGAGTCCAGCCCGCGCACGTGTCGATGATCCCTCCTTGCGCAGGAGCGATGAAGCGAAGACCGGCGTCGCGGAAGAACGTGAAGTTCGACCAGAGGTCCATGGCGTAGTGCTGGCCCCACACCTGGGCGTCGAGGCGATCGCTCGCCGTCGGCTCGTAGCTGTACTGAACGTTCACGATCTCGCGGTTCGTGCGCCCGCCCTCGGTCGGGTCGAGCGAGCCGAATCGACCGACCTCACCGTCGTCGATCGCGCGCTGCGGGATCTGGCCGGTCGCATCCCAGTCCGCCGCATAGACCTGCCCGGAGAGCGTGAGGCGGTGATGGGTCGCGGGCTCCATGGTGAGCTTCACGAGGCCGTTCGCTCGCCAGAAGTTCTGCGGCTCGTCGAACCAGGCGTTCGTGTAATAGCCCTCGCCGGACACCAAGACCTTGCCCCACCCGACGTCGCGCGAGGCGCCGAATACGCCCCGGGCGGTGTCGAACGAGCCGCCCTGGGCGAGGATGAAGTTCTCTTCGAACTCGTCTTTCGTCTTGAAGGCGAGTGCGCCGGCGACGGCGAAGTCGCCGAACTCGGCGAAGTACGGGCCCTTGAAGAGCCGGATGCCCTCGATGGTCTCGGGGATGATGTAGTTCGAGTCGGCCCATCCCTGCCCGTGGGCCTGGGAGACGAGGTTCACTGGCATGCCGTCGGTCAAGAGCAGGAAGTCGGTTCCGTGGTCGTTGTCGAAGCCGCGGATGAAGTACTGGAAGGCCTTGCCGCCGCCCTGGTGCTGAACGACCAGGAGTCCGGGCACGTTGTTCATGATCTCCTGCGTCGTCGAGTGCGGGCGCAGGAGGAAGTCGCGCATGTTGATCTCTTTCGACGAAGCAGCCGTCACGGGCTGCCGCGAAGCGGTGACGACGATCTCGTCGACGCCCTTCCAGCGGCCGGGCGCTTCGTCCAGCTCTTCGGGGCCATGGGCCTCCGCGCGCACGCCAGCGAGGAGCGCGTACGCGACGAGACCCACGAACCACGTGGTGTTGCGGTTCATTGGAGGATCTCCCTCTGTCATGGAGCCCGCGAGACCTCGCCCCGAAAGGGGTGGGCGACACGCGGACTGGGTCCGGAATCTACGAGTACGAAATCGAATCGGATTCGGACGCAGAGAGGGGCGGTCCTCGTGCGCGCGGAGCGTTCGCACGGTCGATCTGCGGGTCGGACGCGACCGGGCGAGAGATCCAGGTCGCCGTGTGCGGGGCCGGTGCGCGGAGAGGCTCCGGCTTCAGGCTGCGATGGTAGGGGTCGTACGCGTGTACGTGGTCGAGGACGTCCGCGCTCGCGAGCCGGGTGCCGTTTTCCGGCGGGTCGTTTCGCGACGCCGGAGCGTGGGCATGCTCGTGGGGATGCTCGTGGTCGCCGCGTGGCGCTCGCGGCGAGGACGCGGTGGCCTCGTTGTGGTGATCTCGCCCGGAGCGCGTGTCGCCGGAGTCGTGGTGGTCGTGCGCCGCGGTCGGCGCGAGGTGCACGTGCCCGTGCTCGCCCCCGCCGTGATGGTGAACCTCGACCGCGATCCGCGGCGCCACGACACCCGCGAGGAGGAGCGCACAGAGCACGGCTCCCCCGAGGGGTCGTCTCGCAGTTCCGCGCGCGGTGTCGGCTCTCACCTCCGGCCACGTACCCGATCCTCCCGAGGAGTTCCAGCCGAGCGACCTCTCGGAGAGCTCGACGCTGGGCGAGAACCGGGTGCGACGGGCGTGGCTCCGGCTGGAGAGGGCGTCACGTCGGGTCTCGCCGGCGGGCGAGATTTGTCATTGACCGGGGTTCGCCGCGGTCGGCAAGCTGAAGGGCCATGCCGAGTCGCACCGCGGCGATCCTCCTGCTCGTTTCCTCCGTCGCTGGCGCCGCACCCGCGTCGGCGATGCCCGACCTCGTGCCCGAGATCGCCTCGCTGTCGGTGGCGCAGGGCGCTTCCGTCGACCCGGGGGACGTGGCCGAAGGCTGCGCCGGGGCGCAGACCGGCCGCCACCTGGTCCGATTCGGGACACGGGTGCGAAACGAGGGCAGCTCGGACCTGGTGCTGGGTGCGCCCGGGTGTCCCGATTGTGCGATGAATCCGGGCGCGGCGTGTTCGAATCCGCTCTTCGAGTGCAGCGAGTCCCATGGGCACCCGCACTTCCACGGCTTCATCCGAGCCGAGCTCGTCGATGCGGACGGTGCGGTCGCGGCTACGGGGCACAAGCACGGCTTCTGTCTGCTCGATCTGGAGTGCGCGACGCCGGTGTACACCTGCGGGAACCAAGGGATCACTGCGGGTTGCGCCGACGTCTACGTCGAAGGACTCCCGTGCCAGTACATCGACATCACGGATCTGGGACTGCCCCAGGGGCTCTATACGCTTCGCGTCACGGTCGACGCAGACGAGCAACTCGCGGAGGCCGACGAGGGGAACAACGTGGTCACGCGGCCGGTCGCTCTCGGATCGCCTCCGCCCACGTGCCCGGTGCACGTCCCGACGGGGGGACTCCCGGCGGCGATCCCCGATCTGGGGCTCGTCTCGACGACGGTCACGGTGCCGTCGGGAACGGTGGATCGCGTTCGCATCGTCGATCTCGCCGGAACGCACGGGTACATGCAGGATCTCGAGTTCCGCCTTCGCAGCCCCAGCGGCACCGAGGTCGTCGCGGTCGATCGCGTGTGCGGGGGAAATGCCGGCTTCGATCTCGACGTGTCCGACGCCGCGTCGGAGCCCATCCCGTGTCCGCCCATGGATGGGAACCTCTACCTCCCCAGCCACCCTCTCGCGCCATTCGGCGGGGAGGACTCCGGGGGCGTGTGGACGCTGGAGGTCCGCGACCTCGCCGCGTCGGACGCGGGCACGCTCGATGGTTGGGGCCTCGAGGTCTGCGACCGCTGCGGCAACGGCGTGCTGGATGCGGGCGAGACGTGCGACGATGGCAACACCGCGGACGGAGACTGCTGCGCGTCGGACTGCCGATCGGCAGCGCGCGACGGCACGGCGTGCGGAGACGCGGCGGCCTGCCTCGCCGGCGGTCTCTGCGCGAGCGGCTCGTGCGCCGGCGCCGTCGTGTCGTGCGATCCCTGTCTGGAGTGCGATCCGCCGAACGGCTGCGTCGAGCCGGAGGCGCTCCTGTGCTCCGGCCTGGCACCCGATGCGTCGAAGCTCACCGTACGCAAGCACCCCATCTCCGCGGAGCGGGATCGTCTCGCGTGGACGTGGAAGGCCGGTGCGCCGGTCG
>JAUIFY010000113.1 GCA_030430245.1 bacterium
CAGTCGGTTCCGGCTCTTCGACGGTGTGAGTCGATTTCTCACCGTCGCGGCTCGGCATCGGCCGCTTCAGATCGTCGTCGACGACCTCCACTGGGCGGACGGTCCTTCGCTCGCGCTGCTGCAGTTCCTCGTGAAGGAGGTCGATGGCGCGCGGATGAGCATCGTCGTCACGTACCGCGACGCCGACATCGAGCCGCGGGGGCCGGTCGCGAAGTGCGTCGCGGCACTGCGCCGTGCCCCGAGGACCACGCAGCTTCCGTTGAAGGGCCTCATCCCGACCGACGTGCGCGCGCTGGTGGAATCGACCGAGGGCCGGGCGGTTCCGAGCCGGGTCCTCGATCGCATCGTGGTCGACACGGAGGGCAACCCTTTCTTCGTCGAGGAGATGCTGCGCAATCTCGAGGAGGGACGCGAGCTCGATCCGGAGATCGGGGACAAGGCGCCGGCCGCGCCCGCTCTGCCCGAAGGCGTTCGCGACGTCATCGGTCATCGCCTCGGGCGGTTGTCGGAGGAATGCCAGGATGTCCTCGTTTCGGCAGCGGCCATCGGGCGCGAGTTCGCCTTGCCGCTCCTCGAGCGCGTATCGGGCGCGGAGCGAGGTGCGCTGCTGCTTCTGCTGGACGAAGCGGAGCAGGCGCGGGTCGTCGCCGAGATTCCGGGGACGCTCGGGAGGTGGCGCTTCGAGCACGCACTGATGCGCGAGACGCTCTATGATCGCTTGCGCACGGTCGAGCGCATCGGGCTCCACGGGCGGATCGGCCAGGCGCTGGAGGAGATCTCCGCTGGGTCCGCCGAGCCGCCGCTGGGCGAGCTCGCACATCACTTCCACGAGGCCGCCCTCGGTGGAGGTGCGGACAAGGCGGTCGAGTACGGGGTGCGCGCCGGGCAGGCCGCCGTCGACGGGCTCGCCTTCGAAGATGCGGCCCTGCAGTTCGCGCGCGCGTTCGAGCTGAGCGCCTACGTCACGTCGCCGGATCCGTTGGCTCGCTGCCGCTTCCTCTTGTCGCAGGCCGAGTCGCACCATCGCGCGGGGGACCGCGAGGCGGCCCAGGAAGCGTTCCTGCGCGCCGCGGGCATGGCACGCTCCCTCCGCGAGGCCCACCCGGCCGACGCCGCGACGTCGCTCGGACGTGCGGCCTTCGGCCTCGGCGGCATCTGGGGGACCGTGGGGATTCTCGAGCAGCCCGTCGTCGACCTGCTCGCCGAGGCCGTCGCGGCGCAGGAGGGAGACTCGGCTCTCCACGCGCGACTCCTCGCCCGTCTCTCCGTCGCCTACTACTGGTCCGATCAGGTCGAGCGCCGTCTCGAGCTGAGTCGTCGCGCACGGGAGATGGCCGATCGGCTCGACGACCCGACGACCCAGATCTACGTTCTGGATGCCGCGCACTTCGCGCTGTGGGGGCCCGATACGCTCGAGGAGCGTTTGGCTCTCGCGAATCGGATGATCGAGATCGCGTCGGAGCACGGAGAATCGGGCGCGACTCCCGGCTCGGGCCATTTCTGGCGCATCATCGACGCGCTCGAGTCCGGCGACATCGTGTCCGTCGACCGCGACATCGAGACCTACGGCCAGCTGGCTGCCCAATGGAAGCAGCCGCACTTCGCCTGGTACGCGAGCGTCGCACGTACGATGCGTGCGCTCCTCGCGGGCGAGCTGGAGCAGGGGCGTGCGATGGCCGCAGAGAGCCTGGCGCTCGGAGAGCGGGCGCAGGGTGAGAACGCGACGCACTTCTTCGCGGTTCAGCAGATCGAGATCGCGCGGCTGTCCGGGGAGCTGGCGGGGCTCGTCGAACCGGCGATCGGGTTCGTGCGCCGCTATCCGGCGATCCCGGCGTGGCGTGCGGCGCTGGCTGCCCTCCACGCCAGCCTGGGTGACGAGGACGCGGCGCGAGAGCAGTTCGATCGCCTCGCGGGTCGGTCCTTCGAGGACATCCCGCGCGATGCGAACTACCTGGTGATCGGCTACTTCCTCACCGAGGCAGCCTGGGTGTTGAAGGACGTCGAGCGAAGCACACTCCTCTACGATCTGCTGTTCCCCTACCGAGACCACAACGTCGTGATCGCAAACGCCGCCGTCTGTCTGGGCTCGATCTCGCACGCCTTGGGAAGGCTCGCGGCGCTGACGGGTAGGGATCGAGAGGCCGCAGAACACTTCGAGCACGCGATCTCCGTGCATCGCGCCATGGGGGCACGGCCGGCCGAGGCCCGGACGCAGATCGCGTTCGCCGAGGCGCTTCTGACGACGGGCGCGAGAGACAAGGTCCCCGAGCGCCGCGAGCGTGCCCACGCCCTACTCGACGCCGCCTTCGCGACCGGCGACGCGCTCTCGCTTCCCGGCATCAACGCGGACGCGCAAGGCGTCCTCGACGAGACGGGCTCGACGCGTCCCGAGGTACCGGTCGAGGCGGGGACGCGGGAGCTTCCGCCCGTCGAGGGAGTGCTCGTGCGCGAAGGGGAGTATTGGACGATCGGTTGGCGGGGTGAGGTGTTCCGATTGAAGGACGCGCTGGGGTTGCGCTACCTGTCTCGTCTCCTCGCAGTACCGGGCGAAGAGCTGCACTGCGCCGACTTGTTCGCCGGCGCGGGCTCGACGTCCTCCGGTCGGCTTCCGAGGGCCGAGGCCGATCTCGCCGTTCGCGCGTCGATGGACGAAGATGCCGGCGAGATGCTCGACGGCCGGGCCAAGGAGGCCTACCGTGCGCGCCTGCGCGATCTGCAAGAGGAGATCGCCGAAGCCGAGAGCTTCAACGACGCGGGACGCCTGGAGCGCGCCCGTGCGGAGATGGAGGCCTTGCAGTCCGAGCTCGCGCGCGGCGTCGGACTCGGCGGTCGCGATCGCAAGGCGTCGTCACGAAAGGAGCAGGCCCGCCTGAGTGTGACCCGCGCGATCCGCTCCGTCCTGCGCAAGGTGGAGAAGGCCAATCCCGAGCTCGGCGAGCATTTCACGGCGACCATCAAGACGGGGACGTTCTGCTCCTACACGCCCGATCCGAGAGTTCCGCTGCACTGGAAGGTGTGACGAGCCGGGGCCCGAGCGGGTTCAGCTCGGGGGTGGCGCGTCGCCCGGTCGGGCGACCGCGATGTGGTAGGACCGCGCGCGATTTCCACCGAGGCGTGCCATCTCGATGACGTCCACGTCGGCGGTGCGGAGCTCTTCCCGGAACTCGTCTTCGTACGTGACGCGCCCGAAGTCGATCGTCGTCAGGGTGCGCAGCATGGGCTTGAGCCGCTCCATGAGCGGGGAGCGTCGGTTCTCGAACGTCTGCGTGAAGTACAGGCGACCGTCGGGTGAGAGGAGGGCGCGCACGTGGTCCAACGCCCCGCGCGGGTCGGGAAGGAGCATGAAGCTCGCGCTGAAATAGACTGCGTCATACGGCCCGCCCGTGTGGTCGTACACCGATTCCAGGCGCGCCTCGACGGTCTCCTCGAGCCCGGCGTCGGCGATCGAGCGCCGACACCGCGCGATGTAGTCCGGATCGATGTCGATTCCCGTCACGCGGATCCTCTTGCGGCGGAGCGTCTCGGCGTTGGCGGCGAGCGCGCCGCCGGTCCCGATCCCGACGTCGAGAAGGGCGGCTTCCTCGGGGAGCCGCTCGAGCACCGCCGCGTACCACGCCGTCGTGAGCGGAAGGATCGCGGCGTCGTAGATTCGGGCGCGCAGGCCTCCGTTGGGCATGAAGCTAGTCGTTCGCGGCGCCGTCCGCGATCCAGGCGCGGATGCGCTCGATCTGATCGTCGTCCAGCATGCTCGAGATGGGCATCGGATCGCCGCAAACGGGATCGGTCGACGAGACCTTCTCGAAGAGGAGGCTGCCCCCCGGGTTGCCGGGCTCGACCCGCGGCAGACCGGTGTCCACGCAGAGCGCGCCCCTCGCGTTCACGCCGACCAGCTGCTCGTAGGCGATGGCTTGGGTCTCGAAGGAGAGCTGGCCCGCTCCGCCGCCGTGGCAGCTGCCGTTCGCGCAGCCGGCGCCGACGAGGATGTCCTCGTAGATCGAGGAGAAGGTCGCGTCCGCCGGCACCGGGCTCGCGGTGGGCGCCGGAGTGGGAGGACCGTCGTCGCCCGGCAGGGAGAGAGCGTGGATCGTGCTCTCGCGCTCGCCGACGATGTACGCCATGCCGCTGCCGAAGTAGACGCGACCGTCGACGATCGAGGCGCCCGAAGCGATGGTGCCCGGGGTGTCGAACGCGAACAGCTCCGCACCGTTCGTGGTGTCGTAGACCCGCAGGGTGGTCCAGACCGGGGCGAAGATCATGCCGTTGGCGATCGTCAGAGGGCCCCAGACCCAATTGTCGAGGGTGCGCTGCCACACGACCGCGCCCGTCGCCGGGTCCAGCGCGACGAGCTTCGTGTCGGCGCGATCGCGTTGGTTGTGGGTGACGACGTACAGGCGCTCGCCGTCGTAGGCGCCGGTGTTCAGGATGCCGCCGATGAGCGCGCTGCCGCCGCTGAGAGGCGTCTCCCAGAGAACCTCGCCCGTCGTCCGGTCCAGCCCCCACACGACACCGGACTTCTGCCCCGCCGCGAGCATCTTGCGGCGAGAGCCATCGACGTTCGCTTCGAAGAGCGTCGGGTTCGTCCCGAAGTCGCTGTCGGGGCTCTTCGGGTTCAGGATCGTGAAGACGTCGTCCTCCGTGAGCTGGGTCGTCCAAAGAAGCTCGCCGGATTCGATGTCGAGGGAGAAGATGGAGTCGGAGTTCGGGCCGGCTTCGCCCGTGTAGTTGTTCCCGGTCGTGGCGAAGAGCTGGCGGGTATCCGGGTCGAGGGTGATCGTCGACCACACGGTGGCCCCGTTGTACGGGTCGATCGCCGTGTAGTAGCGCCACCGACGCTCGCCCGTGTGTCGGTCGAAGGCGACGACGCCTCCCTGGAAGGTCGCGCCCTCGGCGACTGCGCCTTCCTCGTTCGAGGAGGCGCCGACGATGACGAAGTCCTCGAAGACGACGGGGGAGGAGTACCCGGCGGTCACGGGATGCGTATCGCTCGGGCTCTGCCAGAGGATCTCGCCGGTCGCGGGGTCGACGGCGCTGACGAGGCCCCGGCGCGTGTGGATGTAGAGGACGCCGTCGTCGTACGCCGGTGAGGAGGACGCCCCCAGCTCTCGGTTGCGCCACAGCACCTCGCCGGTGTCCGCGTCGAGGGCGTACGATTCGCCGTTCGACGTGGCGTACACGACGCCGTCGACGACGGCGGGGGTGCCGTTCGGTTGCGCGAACGGCTTGAACGACCAAAGCTCCTTCAGCGTACCGACGTTGGCCTTCGTGATCTTCTCCTCGCGCCGTTGGTGGTACGTCGACGCATAGTCGCGGCCGAGCATCGTCCACTCGACGGCTTCGGGCTCGGTCGACGGCCCTTCGCCCAGGTCGACGTCGGAGCAGCCGATCGCGGTCGCCGCCACCAGCACGGAGAGTGCCCGGGTGAAACTACGGTGTCCGATCGGGGAATGGATGGGGGCCGACGCCGGGCTGTTGCCGCGCTTGCGCATCCGCCTTTCTCACCCGCCGGGCGAAACCCGTCAACAAACGAACTCCCGGGCGACCCGAAAGGGCATGATGCCTGCGCAGGCGGCTCGAGGAAGCTCCGAACGGGGCGGCGCGGTGAGTGGTTGAATCCGGCCTGGGAACGTTGGATAGGCCTCCCTCATGCGAATCGCACGATTCATCCTTCTCCTGGCGCTCGTCGCGGGTGGGCTGGGCTGCAGTGCCGCCCTCGTGCCGAGTGATCCGCTTCCCTCGTGGAACGACGGGCCCGCTCGGTCGGCCATCCTCGCGCTGGTGGATGCGGCGACCGACGAGTCGAGCCCCGCGTACGTGGCGCCGGGCGAGAGGATCGCGACGTTCGACAACGACGGAACGCTCTGGGTCGAGCACCCCTTGTACACCCAGGGCGTGTTCGCCCTCGATCGTGTCCGTGCGTTGGCGCCCGAGCACCCCGAATGGAGAACCGAGGAGCCGTTCCGGTCCGTGCTGACGAAGGGCGAGGCCGCGATCTCGGGCTTCCACATGGAGGACTGGCAGAAGATCATCGCGGCGACGCACACGGGCATGTCGACCGAGGCGTTCGAGCAGACCGCGCGTAGATGGCTCGGCGCGGCCCGGGACGCACGCTGGGATCGACGGTATCCCGAGCTCGTCTATCAGCCCATGTTGGAGGTTCTGCAGTACTTGCGCGACAACGAGTTCGAGACGTTCATCGTGTCGGGTGGCGGCCAGGAGTTCATCCGGGTTTTCTCGGACGGGACGTACGGGATCCCGACGTGGAAGGTCGTCGGCTCGAGCGTCGAGACCCGCTGGGAGGAGACGGAGAGGGGCCCGGCCCTGCTGCGTGAGCCGCACCTCTTCTTTCTCGACGATCACCAGGGCAAGCCCGTCGGGATCAATCTCTTCATCGGCACGAGGCCGGTCGCCGCGTTTGGCAACTCGGGCGGAGATCGGGAGATGCTCGAGTGGACCACGGCGGGAGGCGGCCGCCGGATGGGGATGCTCGTCCTTCACGATGACGCGCGGCGAGAGTACGCGTACGGACCGGCCGAAGGGTTGCCGGACACGCACGTCGGCCGCTTCACGCAAGAGCTCTATGACGAAGCACGTCGAAAGGGCTGGATCGTCGTCTCCATGCGCAAGGACTGGAAGCGGATCTTTCCCTGGGAGGACTGATTGCAACGCACGCCGAGTCCCGGTCTGATGGCTCAGGTACTCACGGTGCCACCCGCAACCGTAAGGAGGATCGAGAAGATGAGGAGATATCTCACGCGAGGGTCGACGGCCCTCTTGGTCGCGCTCGTCGGTCTGGTCGGACCGGCGTTCGCTGCCGAGAAGCCGAACATTCTCATCGTCTGGGGCGACGACATCGGCCAGTCGAACGTCAGCGCGTACTCGATGGGCATGATGGGCTACCGCACGCCCAACATCGACCGGATCGCGCGCGAAGGCATGATCTTCACGGACTACTACGGCGAGCAGAGCTGCACCGCGGGTCGTTCGTCGTTCATCACCGGTCAGAGCGTGTTCCGGACCGGACTCAGCAAGGTCGGAATGCCGGGCGCGGAGCTCGGGCTCCAGAAGGAGGACCCGACGATCGCGGAGATCCTGAAGCCGATGGGGTACGCGACGGGCCAGTTCGGCAAGAACCATCTGGGCGACAAGGACGAGCACCTACCCACGAACCACGGCTTCGACGAGTTCCTGGGGAACCTCTACCACCTGAACGCGGAGGAGGAGCCGGAGCAGCCCGACTACCCGAAGGATCCGGAGTTCCGGAAGCGCTTCGGTCCCCGTGGCGTGATCAAGAGCTCGTCCGACGGCAAGATCGAGGACACCGGACCGCTCACGCGCAAGCGGATGGAGACGATCGACGACGACGTGACGGCGGCCGCGATCGACTTCATCAAACGGGCCCACTCGGACGGCAAGCCCTTCTTCGTGTGGTGGAACGCGACCCACATGCACTTCCGCACGCACGTGAAGCCGGAGAGCCGCGGGCAGACCGGGCAGGGCGACTACGCCGATGCGATGGTCGACCACGACAAGAACGTCGGCCAGCTCCTCGAAGTGCTCGACGAGCTCGGCATCGCGGACGACACCATCGTTTTCTACAGCACCGACAACGGTCCGCATAAGAACACGTGGCCCGACGCGGGCACGAGCCCCTTCCGCTCGGAGAAGAACACCAACTGGGAGGGCGGCTGGCGCGTTCCCGCGATGGTTCGTTGGCCGGGGAAGATCGCTCCGGGCTCGATCTCGAACGCGATCATGCACCACATGGACTGGATGCCGACCCTGGCCGCCGCCGCGGGTGAGCCCGACGTGAAGAAGAAGCTGCTCGGGGGCTACTCCGCCGGTGGCACGAGCTACAAGGTCCACCTCGATGGGTACGATTTCCTGCCGTATCTGAAGGGGGAGACCGACACGGGGCCGCGTGACGAGGTCTTCTACTTCACCGACGACGGGGATCTCTCCGCATTGCGCTATCGGGATTGGAAGATCGTGTTCCTCGAGCAGCAGGCGACCGGGACGCTCTTCCTGTGGGCGAATCCGTTCACGCCCCTCCGCGTGCCGAAGATCTTCAACCTGCGGCGCGATCCGTACGAGATCGCCGACATCACGTCGAACACCTACTGGGACTGGGTCCTCGATCACGCCTTCGTGCTGGTTCCCGCGCAGGCCTACGTCGGGCAGTTCCTGCAGACCTTCCAGCAGTACCCCCCGCGCCAGAAGCCGGCGAGCTTCAGCCTGGATCGCGTCATGGAGACGCTTCAGGAAGGCTTGCACGCACAATGAAGAACGGGGGCGTCGGCTCGTGGCCGACGCCCCCACGTTCCCCGCGTCCGCCCTCGCTCAGCGACAGGCGACGTACATCTTGTCGTAGAGCCGTCCTCCGTCCTGGTTCAGGCCGACCCCCGTGGTGCACGACGGGCAGCTGATGCACGAGTTCGGGGCGAACGAGCAGATCCCGTTCTCGCTGCCGCTGCAGAACGCGGTGGCGCGGTCGCCGCTCGTCAGCCGGAAGGAAGGGGCGCCGGGGTTGAAGGCGCGGCAGACGTTCAGATCGCGCGTGAAGAAGGACGGCTGTTTGCCGACCTGGCCGCAGACCGTGCGTCCCGTCTGCCCTCTGGAGAAGTCCACCTCGTAGTACGTCGTCCCGCCGACCCTCTTGCTGTCGACGCGGGCCACCTGCTGGCCGTTCGGCTTCAGGTCGACTCCGGTCGGGCAGTCGAGCAGAACGGGGATGCCGATCTCCTTGCCGGCCTCGAGGTCGGCGAGGCCGTACCCGCCGACGCCGATCGCCTTGCAGCCGGCGGCGTTGGCATTCGCGATCTTGAGGTTCACCTCGGCCGCGGCTTCGTCGGCCGAGGCGAACGAGTTCCCCACGAGGACCTGCTGGTTCGCCAGGGCCGCGGACGCGAAGGTCGCGATGGTGAGGGCGGTCGCGAGCGCGACGCCGGCAAGACGATTTGCGATGCGATTCTCGAACATGGGCTCTCTCCTCGGGAGCGGGTGCTCCGTTCATGGGGGCGCCGGATGCGCCCGCTTCGAGAGGAGTGCAGCGCAACCCGCGTGCCAGTGCGTCGGCGGCGCGAAAGTGCGGAAGCTCGGTGCGTCGTGGACTCGACGACGGTTCGAGAGTGAACGGCCGTCGATGTTCGGTGAAACGTCGGTCGATCCCGGAGGCGGCGACGAACCCAAACGAAGAAGGCCCGGGCGGCAGATGCCGGCCCGGGCCGTTCAGGACGAGAAGGACGGAGAGCAGGTGTGTGAGCTCAGCCCTCGGAGCACTCGGCCTCCGAGACCGAGAGATCGACGAACTCGATGCTCGTCGAGTAGCGGGCCGTGCGCGCGAGGTCGGCGGTGAACGTGTCCTGCGCGAGTGCATCGGACCGTCGCTTGCGGAGCTTCGTGATGACGGGCGTGAGTCCGGTGAAGTCCTCGGCCGGGAACAGGGCCTGCGCGACCTCGAGGATCGCGTCGCCGACGGGCTTCAAGCCGAAGCAGGGTCGGATGAACTTCCAGTTGGGAACGTTGCCGCGCTCGGCTGTGAGGTCGTGGACGTCGTCTTCCGAGTTCGGATCGGGCGGGATGTCGAACTCGTTCTCGTCGAATGCGAACCACTCTCCGATCTCGGGCCAGCCGCTCCCGCTCGAGGTCTGAAAGGTCTTGGCGAAGAATCGCCGCCGCCCCTTGCGTTTGAGCTCCAGCAGGACGGTCACGACCGGGCGATCTTCGGTCGAGAAATTGTTCGATGGCGCGGCGTCCGCGATCACCAGGATCGAGCCCTTGATCTTCGGACCCGTCGTCACCAGATCGCAGGTCTCCCCGGATGGGCAATCGCCGTCGATCGTGCAGCTCTGTTGCGTGCTCGTCGAGCATTGAGTGGGGAAGATCGGTGCGTTGTTCCCCTCGGGGCCGCCCGCTCGGGCGGCGGCGGGTAGACTGGCCAGCGCGATCGCGGGCAGGATGGCGCGGAGTCGGTTCGGCACGTGCTTCATGGTAGTCCTCCGGTCGTCTCGATCCCAGGCCCGAATCGGGGGCGGAGATCGGCTGCGTGCCCGGAGGGGAGCAAGCTCGGGGCCACCCGAAAACGACCGGAAAACGGGGCGGAATCCGGCCGTCGTTCACGAAGGTTCAACGTCGCCCTGAACCGGAGTCGACGGCCGTCGGGGTCTCGCGGCTGCGAGCGCCGTGCCGAGGCCGACGATCGCGAGCGCGACTCGCGCGACCACGTCGCCGAAGCGGGAGTACGGAGTGTCCTCGGTTGCCGGCTCGACCACGCCGAAGAGGACGTCGGGCGCGCCAAACCGGCTCTCGACCGCGATCGAGCCGTCCGCGCGCACGATGGCGGACTTGCCGGAACCGGTCGCCCGCAGGAGGGGGCGTCGGTTCTCGATCGCGCGGAGGGCCGCGCTCCGGAGCTGGAGCCGCGCCGCCGCCTCGGTGCCGAGCCAGCTGTCGTTCGAGAGGTTCGCCAGGACGGTGGCCCCGTTCCGGGTCAGCTTGCGCGCGACGCCCGGGCGAAGGCCTTCGGAGCACAGGAAGACGCCCACCTGCGCGCCGTGTACGGGAATCGGGCGCGCGCTTCGCCCGGGGACGTACTCCACGCGGTCGAGCGGTACCAGTCCGGGAAGAGGGTTCCGCTCGGCGAAGGGAAGCAGCTCGTTCTTGTCGTAGCGCGCCGCGAGAGCGCCGTCGTGGAGCAGGAAGGCCGAGTTCTGCACGATCGGCGGCACGGCGCTCCGATGGAAGGGCGCGCCGAAGAGGAGGTCGGCCCCATCGGTCGTGGCCTCGAACAGGAGCGCGCGGTCTTCGGTGTCCTCGCGGAGGTTGAACGAGAGCGCGTACTCGGGCCAGACGATCAGGTCGGGCTCGTGGAGATCGGTGTCGGCCGTCAGGTCGAGGTAGTGCTCGAGATGCTCGCTCGTTCGTGCGGGGTGCCAACGCTCCGCGTGTGGGATTCCCCCTTGCACGATCGCGACGCGCAGACCGGTCTCGGGTTCGCCCGCGGGCGCCGTGCGGACCACGCCCCACGTCAGCGCGAGCGCGACCGCGATGGTTGCCGCCGCGAACCAGCGTGTGCGGTGGGGTGCGGCCAGGCCGGGGGCGACGAGGGACGCGAGCGCGTACGATGTGGCGGTGAGGATCATGCCGGGGAGGTAGGCGCCTCCGAGCTCCGCGACTTGAAGGAGGAGGGCGCCCGGCGACTGGGTGTGTGCGAGAAGGGCCCAGCCGAAGATCGAGCCCGCGCCGGTGCGCGCCCATTCGACGACGCCGAGCCCCGCCGCGGCCAGGAGCGGATTCGCTCGCCTCCGGCGCACGAGCCACGACAGCCACGCCCCGTAGAGCCCGTACAGCGGGCCGAATGCGACGGTGAAGCCGAGGAACGCGACAGCCCCCACGACCCAGGGCGCCTCGAAGTAGGCGGAGACGAGATGGGGCATGGGACTCGCGAAGCCGAGCGAAGCGACGAAGAACCACAGGAGGCCGAGGGCGAACGCGCGTCCCGGCGGGACGGTGGCGACCGCGACGAAGAAGGGCGCGAGCGCGACCCAGCCCAGAAGGTCGAGCGCGGCCGCCGGCAGGGAGAGAGCGTAGAGGCTGCCGGAGAGCGCGGCGAGCGCTGCGGCGCCGACCGCCCCGACGCCTCGCCGCGGCGGGCTCACGACTCGAGCATCCCGAGTCGCCGCATCTTCTTCAACAGCCCCTGGTAGGTGATCCCGAGCTCTCGGGCGGCGCGCGCCTTCTTCCCGTCGTTGCGGGCCAGGGCCGCCTGGATCTCCTTGCGCTCGAATGCGTCGGTACGCTCGCGGAGGCCGCCTTCGTCTTCTCCTCGACCTTTGCCGCTCGACCCTTCGCCCCGCGGCGCCAGAGGCGGGTCCGTCAGGAAGAACTCGGAGAGCGACGCCGCGGTGATGGGTTCGCCGGGGTCCGACAAGAGGACCGCTCGCTCCATCTCGTTCTCCAGCTCGCGCACGTTGCCCGGATAGGGGTAGCGCGAGAGGACATCCATCGCGTCGGGCTCGATGCCGGCGACGCGCTTGCCGAGTCGCGTCGCGTGCTTCTCGATGAAGTGATCGACGAGAGAGGGAATGTCCTCGGCGCGCTCGCGGAGCGGCGGCACGCGAACGGGCACGACGCGCAGCCGGTAGTAGAGATCCTCGCGGAACCGGCCCTCCGCCACCTCGGTCTCGAGATTGCGATTCGTCGCGGCGACCACCCGGGTGTCGACTCTTCGGGGACGCGTCTCGCCGACGGGCGTGATCTCGCCCTCCTGGAGGACGCGCAGCAGCTTCGCCTGCATCCCCGGGGTCGTCTCGCCGATCTCGTCGAGGAAGAGCGTGCCGCCGTCCGCCACTTCGAAGAGGCCCTTGCGGTCGGTCGTGGCGCCGGTGAAGGCGCCCCGCTTGTGCCCGAACAGCTCGCTCTCGAGAAGGCTCTCCGTGAGCGCCGCGCAGTTCACGGCGACGAAGATCCGCTTCGCGCGGGGGCTCCGCTCGTGGATGGATCGCGCGATGAGCTCCTTGCCGGTGCCGGTCTCGCCCAGGATCAGGACGGTCGTCGGAGAGTCGGCGACCTTGTCGAGCAGCCCGAACATTTCGGCCATCCGGGCGCCGGCACCGATCAGTCCACGAGGGTGGTCTCGTTCCTCGCGTGCGCGGAGGTAGGCGTTCTCGCCGGCGAGCTGCTCGTTCGCACGTGCGAGCTCGGTCACGAGACGCCGGTTCTCGCTCTCGAGTCGGTAGGCCTCGATCGCGCGGCGCAGCGTGATCTGCAGCTCCTTCGGGTCCCATGGCTTGGTGACGTAGCGATAGATGCGGCTCGAGTTGATCGCCTCCACCAGGATGTCGATGTCGGTGTAGCCGGTGAGGATGATCCGGATCATGTCGGCCCGCACGTCCATCGACCTCTGGAGGAATTCGAGCCCGGACATCTCCGGCATGCGCTGGTCCGCGACGACCACGGCGATCGGTTCTCGTTTCAAGATCTCCAGCCCGGCCGCGCCGCCTTCGGCGCAATGGATGGTGAACTCCCGGCGGAACGCGAGGCGGAACGAGGAGAGGATGTCGGGTTCGTCGTCCACGACGAGGATCGGGAACTCGCGATGATCCAGCTCGGAGCTCGGCTCCATGGGTCTGAGTTGTCGCCTCACCGAACCCTTGTCAAACCGGGCGGGACCGGCTCCGCTTCGCGCAACCGTTGCCCACGGCGGCGGAACTGCGATAGGTTCCGCGAACTTCCACGGCCGTGGAATGCCTCACTACCGCAGGAGCAATCTGACATGAGCGATCTTCGTCCTGAATCCACTGCCGTGGCCGTTCTCGTGAGCGCACTGGTCTCCTGGGGGTTCGTCCCCGCCGCTGGCGCGCAGGAGACGCCGACGAGCGGATCCGGGGCCGAGCTGCAGCGGGTCCTCGACGAGGCCCCGGCGGTGGGCGGGGAGGACACGAACGTCGCGGCGCCGCAGGCGCAGGTGGACGCGATCGCGGAAGAGGGGGCGGACGCAGCGGGGGTCTCGCCGTCGGAGGCACGGCAGGTCGAGGAGATCGTCGTTCAGGCGCGGAAGCGCGCGGAGCTGCTCGAGGACACCCCGATCTCCGTCACGGCGTTCGACGCGACGAGCCTTCAGGATCGTCAGATCCTGCGGCTCGACCAGCTGCAAGGCTTCGTTCCGAACCTCGTGATCCTCGACAACCGAACCGGACGCGACGCCTCGATTCTCATTCGCGGCGTCGGGGCTCGACCCGACGTCTTCCTGGATCAGGGCGTCGGGCTCTACGTCGATGGCGTCTATCTGGCACGCGCGCAGGGTTCGGTTCTGGATCTCGTCGACATCGCGTCGATCGAGGTCCTGCGCGGGCCGCAGGGAACGCTCTTCGGAAAGAACACGGTCGGCGGAGCGGTCAACGTGGTGACGCAGAAGCCGGAGTACGATTTCGGCGCCAACGTTCGCGTGCGGGCCGGGACGCTGGGCACGATCGAGACGCGCTCGATGCTCAATCTCCCCCTCGACTTCGGCTGGTTCGAAGACAAGCTCGCGACGCGCGTGTCGTTCGGCTCGGACAACGACCGCGGCTACACCTACAACGCGCTCCGCGACGAGTACTGGAACCAGCGGGAGAACCTCAGCTTCCTGGGGTCGCTGCGCTTCGAGCCCACGAACACCGTCACGATGGACGTGTCGGGCTCCTGGGCAACGCAGCGTTCGAAGGGCCGGGGCGGAGAGTGTCACTTCGTTCAGGAGTCGGTTTTCATCGACGTGCCGGGCTCGGTCACGCCCGAGTACTACGAGTACTGTCGCGACTCGCAGCGTTCGACGCCCTTTCGCTTCGAGTCCGAGCTGGCCGCGATCCAGGAGGCGACCAACTGGGGCTCGTGGGGGACGCTCGCATGGGACTCGGGGGATCTCTGGATCTTCGAGGACACGCAGACGAAGGTGACCGGCTCGTGGCGTCAGCAGAGCTGGGGTGAGCGCGCCGACGTCGATCTCGGTCCCGAGCGGTTGTTCGTCTTCGGTGAGGTCGGCCGCGGCGGAAACATGAACGGCGAACCCGCGAGTGCGGAGCAGGTGAGTGCCGAGCTCCAGGAGAACTTCAACGCGTGGGACGGGCGCATCGCCGGCGTCGCCGGC
Source organism: bacterium (assembly GCA_030430245.1). Classification (GTDB taxonomy): domain Bacteria; phylum Desulfobacterota; class Binatia; order UBA12015; family UBA12015; genus VGTG01. The sequence goes on from JAUIFY010000113.1 coordinate 14,621, forward strand.
TTCTACTACTTCCAGGAGGAGGTCCACACGAACGCCGACATCGACGTGTTCCCGAATTCGGGAATCGTCGGGATGATCAACGGCGCCGGGACGAACAACCTGATCGACACCGACAACCAATCGTGGGCGTTCTACGGCCAGGCGACGGTCGACATGACCGACTGGGCTTCGCTGACCGGTGGCATTCGCTATACGCGTGAGGATCGCAAGCTCTCGCGGCTCGTGACGAACACGCGCATGTGTGAGGACGGTTCGCCGACGCCCTGCACGCCCGACAACCCGAACCAGGTGCGCGCGAACTTCCAGGACGTCACGACGGACTACGACGCGTGGACGCCGATGGGGAGCCTCGCGCTCACGATGCCCCAGGAATGGCTCGGCGACGCGCCGATCGAGCACCTGATGGGCTACTTCACCTACGCCCGGGGCTTCAAGGCGGGTGGGATCAACGGGTCGGCTCGCTCCGACAATCCGCTCGAGGCGAGCACGTTCGATCCGGAAACGGTGGACTCGTTCGAACTCGGCTTCAAGACGATCTCCTTCGACCGTCGCCTGCGCGGCAGCATCGCGCTGTTCGACGCGAGCTACAGCGACATGCAGCTGCCGACGGTCTTCGCCGAGCCGTGTCCGCCCGACAACCCGGACTGCATTCCGCAGGTCGTGGTCATCACGACGAACGCGGGCGAGTCGACCATTCGCGGGATCGAGATCGAGCTCAACGCGACGCCGATCGACGGGCTCATGATCGACGTGTCGGTCGGTCTCCTGGACGCGAAGTACGACGAGTACACGGCGGAGAATCTCGTGACGGGCGAGCCGATCGATCGCGCCGGTGAGCGGCTTCCGTTCATCCCCGACACCCAGACCCACCTCGGAGTGCAGTACTCCTTCGAGGTCGAGCCGCCCGGGCCGCAGTGGTTGCGCGGATGGCTCACGCCGCGCGTCGACTGGGCGTACCAGAGCTCCGTCGTGAACTTCGGCACCGAAATTCCCGGTGCGGAGAATCCTTCCTACAACCTGGTCAACGCGCGGGTGTCGTACGACTTCGGCGGCGACCGCATGCAAGTGGCCTTGTGGGGGCGGAACCTGACGGACGCGGTCTACTTCGACGCGGTCTACCCGATCCCGCTCCAGATCCTGGGCACCCTGAATCGCTTCTACGCGACCCCCCGCACCTGGGGCGGCGAGCTGACGTATCACTTCCAGTGACGGGGGACGGACGTCCGTCACCCACCCGAACCGTCGGATACGATGCGCACGATCCTGATCCGAGACGCGACCCTGTACGACGGCGCGGGCGGGCCTCCCGAGACGGCGGACGTCGCGATCGAGGACTCCCGGATCGCCGAGGTGGGCTCGGTCGACGGGGGGGCCGCGACCGAGATCGATGCGACGGGGCTCGCCGTCGCCCCGGGCTTCATCGACGTGCACACGCACGACGACTTCGCGGCGCTGCTGCACCCGGAGATGGCGTTCAAGTCGTTGGGCGGCGTCACGACGTGCATCGTCGGCAACTGCGGCATGGGCGCCGCCCCGTGGGCGGAGGCCGCGCGGATGGCGCGCGTGTTCCATCCGGGGCGCGACGTGCCCCGGTACGAAGGGCACGCCGGCTACCTCGCTCTTCTCGACGACCGTCCGCCCGGGGTGAACGTCGGCATGCTCGCAGGCCACGGCACGCTGCGCCTCGCCTCCATGGAGCGTCCGGGAGAGAGTGAGCCGTCGGCGAGCGAGATGGCCGCGATGAAAGCGCTTCTGCGCGAGGCCCTCGAGGCGGGAGCCCTCGGGCTCTCGACCGGGTTGATCTACGAGCCAGGGCGAAACGCGCGGACGGAGGAGCTCGTCGAGCTCGCGACGGAGATGCGCGGCACGGGCGCGCTCTACACGACCCACATGCGAGACGAAGCAGCCGGGCTTCTCGACGCGGTCGGAGAGGCGATCCGCGTGGGGGAGGAGGCTCGGGTTCCGGTTCAGATCTCGCACCACAAGGTCACGGGCCGTGCGCAATGGGGACTCGTCGAGCGTTCGCTCGCTTCGATCGACGCGGCGCGGGCACGTGGCGTGCGGGTCGCAGCGGACCAATACCCGTACACCGCGGGGAGCACGATCCTCGCGGCGATGGTCCAGAACCGGATGGTGGGGGAAGGCGCCGATGCGGTGGTCACGCCCGATGACGTGGTGCTCGCTTCGTCTCCCGGCCACCCGGAGTGGGAGGGGAAGTCTCTCGCGACCCTTCGGGCGGAGCTCGGGGCCTCGTTGGAGGACGTGATCGGCCGCGTGCTGAGCGAGGCGCCGCTCACCACGGTCATCCTTCACACGATGAGCGAGGACGACGTGCGCACCGTGCTGCGTCATCCCACGACGATGATCGGCTCGGATGGGATCCCGACGCTCGACAGCAAGCCGCATCCACGTCTCTACGGCTCGTTTGCGCGCGTTCTCGGCCGCTATGCGCGCGAGGAAGGCACCCTTCCGATGGCGGAGGCCGTGCGCCGCATGACGGGGCTCGCGGCGGACACCTTCGGGTTGGAGGGGCGCGGGTACGTGCGTGCGGGTCACGCGGCCGACCTGGTGGTCTTCGACGAGGCCGCGATCGTCGATCGAGGGACGTTCGAGCATCCCACCCGGCTCCCCGACGGAATTCGGCACGTCTTCGTGAACGGAGTCGAGGTCGCGCGGGGACAGACGCACACGGGCGCTCGACCGGGCCGCGCCCTGCGCCGCCGTTCGGACGAGTCTAGTCGCCCTTCGACGGCGACGCCGTCGGCAGGTGGACGCGCATCGTCGTTCCGTCGCCCAGCTCGCTGGTGACGTCGATGCGTCCGTCGTGTGCGGCGACGATCCCGTGAGCGGTCGCGAGGCCCAGCCCGGTTCCCACCCCGACGTCCTTCGTCGTGTAGAAGGGCTCGAAGGCGCGCTCGACCTGCTCGGCGGACATCCCGCTGCCGTCGTCGCGCACCTCGATGCACACCTCGCCGTCGTCGTGGCGTGCCGTCACCCAGATGTTCCCGGCGTCGGCGATGGCGTCGCATGCGTTCGCGAGTAGATTCATGAACACCTGGTTGATCTGTCCCGCGTCGCACTCGACCG
>JAUIFY010000416.1 GCA_030430245.1 bacterium
AACGTCTCCCCACGCCTCGAGGTAGTGCGCTCCCGGCACGTGCCAGCGAGACAGCCGGGCCGTCTCGTCCTGATACAGCCCGACGTGGACGGCATGCGGGACCTTCGAGAGGGCACTCGCGAAGTCCAGGTCGGACGGCGCGTCGTAGACCGGATTCCCTCCGAGCAGGAACAGCGTGTCGACGCGCCCCGCCCGCATGTCGCGGACGAGCTCGGCGATCGAATCCGCCTGGCCGACGTCGTGGATCGACGCGGGCTCCACCGCCTCGATGGTCGCTCCCACGTTCGCCATCCGCTCGTTGATCGCCCACGCGAGCGCATGAACCTCGGGGGGCTGGCCCTCGCCGACCACGACGGCCCCTCGGCCGCTGTTGCGACGGAGATCGTGCGCGGCCGCCTCGGCCCACCTCGCGTCGGCTTCGGGGAGTGCAGGCGCCTCGACCGCCAGTCCGACGTGGTGCGCGATCGCTCGCGCGACGGCCCCGACGCGATCCGCTCGGAGCGCGAGTCGCTCGTCGGCCGCCGCTCCGCTGATCGTATGCGTGCTCTCCGCGACGTAGAGACGGGGGGCGTCGTAGTCGGCTCCCGTCGGCCGACGCCGCGCGGTCCACTCGCGGATGTGGCGGACGTGCTCCGGGCCGGTGCCGAGGAAGTCGTCGTCCAGGGAGACGACGACCGACGCGCGGCTCGGATGGAACACGGAGTCGACCCGGCGTCCGAGCGCCATCTCGGCGCCCGCGTGCGCGCGGTCTCGATTCTCGGGCTGCCAGAAGTGGATCCGCGCCTGCGGGAACTCCCGCCGGATCTCGTCGAGACGCGCCGCTACCGTCGGCGACGTGACGGTTCCGAGCAGGAAGCGAAGTCCGCGGCCGCCGCGCTCCTTCGCGGTCTCGACGATCGCTCGGATCTCGCTCGAAAAGCCGTCCCACGAGGAGACCTCGTTCACGTTGCGAATGACCTGGGAACGGTCGGGATCGTAGAGCGTCAGGATGGATGCCTGCCCGAAGAGGTCCGTAGCGCCGAGGCTCGCGGGGTGCTGCGGATTGCCCTCGACCTTCGTCGGCCGCCCCTCGTGGCTCTCGACGAGCAGTCCCGCGCCGTAGCCCGCCGACGGGAGCGCCGTCGCGAAGAAGAGCGCCCGGCCCGGAGCTTCCTCCGGTGCCTCGACCGCGGGAACGATCTTCTCGGTCGGCTGGCGCGTGCACGCCGAGACCCCGGCGAACGCGAGCGAGGCGCCGAGAAGCTTCAGGAACTCGCGTCGCGCGACACCCGAGCCGGCCTCGGGGAGGGCCGCCGCCTGCCTGGGAAACTCGGCGTGAAGGAAATCCTCGAACTCGGGAGTCTCCGCCAGCGCGTCGAGACTACGCCAGTACTCCGGCCCCGAGGTCGTCTCGAGCCGCTCGCGCAACGCGGCCAAATCGATCGGGGGCCGGCCCGGCCCCTTCTCATCGGTGGCAGGCACCACAGTCCTCCCGGGGCTGGATGTCGTGGAGGGAGATCAGCTCGAGACCCAGCCGAAGCTGATCGGCCGGCGGCTCCCAATCCATGTTGAAGACCTCGCTCGGAGGTCGCACGTACTTCTCCGGCTGTCGGTGGCAGTTCAGACACCACTCCATGTGCAACGACGGCTCCTGCCAGAGGACGTTCTGCTCGTCGACGTCGCCATGGCACGAGGTGCACCCGACCCCCTTCGTCACGTGTGCGCTGTGGTCGAAGTACACGTAACCCGGCAGGTCGTAGACCTTCGTCCACTCGATCGGGGCGTCGTCCCGCCAGCTCGCCCGGATCGGCTCCAGGTAGGGGCTGTCGCTCCAGACCTGGGAGTGGCAGTTGATGCAGGTCTGCGTGGGCGGCATGCCCGCGTAGGCGAGATCTTCGACCGTGGTGTGACAGTACCGGCAGTCGATGCCGAGCTCGCCCGCGTGGTGCTTGTGGCTGAACTGCACCGGCTGCTCGCGCGCGATGCCTTGCCGCGAGACCCACGGCGATCGATTGATCGTCGCCAGGAGGTACACCGATCCCGCGAGGATCAGGAGCCCGCCGAAGATCGTGACCCTGGAGAGAACGTTCGTGCTGCGATGGAAGACCTGCATCCTCGACACCCGACGTTAGGCCCTTCTAACGACTGCACAAGATAAGAACCACTAAATTTTATTGACAAAAACAATAAGCAATCAGAATAGGCCTTGACGACCCCCTCCCCCGGGCGATCCTCTCGGTGATGAACGGCTTTTTCGACTCTGGCTCCGGTCGGCCCACGAGTGCAAGCCGCGTCCCCTCCAGTCGACTCGAACGCATGCTCCAGATGGGCGTGACCGCGGGCGGCATGGCCGCCTCCGCCGTGGTCGGCGGAGCGCGAGCGCTCATCGCCGGAGAGCGCCCCGATCTCCCGGACCTCCTGTTCAGTGCAGGCAACGCCGAGGCCCTGGCCCAGCGGCTGTCGAAGATGCGCGGCGCAGCCATGAAGATGGGCCAGCTGCTGTCGCTCGAGGGCGGCGCGATTCTTCCGCCGGCTCTCTCCGAAGCTCTCGCGATCCTCGGAGCCCAGGCGAATCGGATGACCGAAGGGCAGCTTCGGCGGGTGCTCGAACGCGAATACGGGCGCGACTGGCCATCGCGCTTCGCCTGGTTCGGCGAATCCCCGATCGCCGCGGCGTCGATCGGACAGGTGCATCGCGCCCGGACGACGGACGGCCGCGACCTCGCCGTCAAGATCCAGTTCCCCGGCGTCGCAGAGAGCATCGAAGGCGACGTCGACAACCTCGCCGCCTTGGTGCGCCTGTCCGGCATGGTCCCGGAACACTTCGACCTCGAACCGCTCGTCGCCGAAGTTCGCCGGCAGCTGCTCGCGGAGACGGATTACCTTCGCGAAGGAGAGAGCCTGCGGCGATACCGAAGCCTGGTCGCGCACCGCACGGACGTCGTCCTCCCCGACGCCCACGAAGAGCACACGACGGCACGCGTTCTCGCGATGGACTACGTCTCGGCGAGCCCCATCTCGACGCTCTGGGAGCAGTCCGCTCCGCAATCGATCCGGGACCATGCCGGCACCGTGATGCAGGATCTGGTGATGCGGGAGCTCCTCGAGTTCCGGTTCATGCAGTCCGACCCGAACTTCGCGAACTTCATGTTCGACGCCGAGTCCCGCGAGATCGTGCTCCTCGACTTCGGGTCCATGGTAGAGATCTCGGCCGAGCTCTCCGGTCGCTACCGG
>JAUIFY010000114.1 GCA_030430245.1 bacterium
CTCTGAATAGTGTAGCTGGCACGATCATCGGCGGCGTTGTGCTTGCCGTCGTCATCGGTGCATTGACTATGGGAGTCCACCTCAATGCAGGCAGCCTGATCGTGTGGTTGCACGTCCTGGCTGGCATCACCTGGATCGGGCTCCTGTACTTCTTCAACTGGGTGAATGCTCCCTTCCAGGCCGCCATCGACGGCGACGCAAAGAAGGCCGTGAACCCCGAGCTGCTCCCGCGGGCGCTGTTCTGGTTCCGCTGGGGCGCGGCGTGGACCTGGGTCACCGGCGTCCTGCTGCTGATGATGGTCTTCTACCACGGGGGCCTGATGTTCGAGGGCTCGGCCGGTTGGACGACCGGCGCGATCGTGATGGTCGCCGCCACCTTCCTCGCGGTGTTCGTCTACGACGCGTGCATGAACATCGAGGCGCTGAAGGACCTGAAGGTGCTCTTCGTCGTCGGCTTGATCGACGTTGCGATCATGACGTTGCTGTTCCAGTACGTCGGCGGATTCAGCTACCGCGCGTACGTGATCCACGTCGGCGCGATGTTCGGCACGATGATGGCCTTCAACGTCTGGTTCCGGATCTGGCCGGCACAGCAGAAGATCATCACCGCGGTGAAGGAAGGCAACAAGCCCGATGCCGACCTCGTGGCGCTCGCCGGAACTCGCTCGAAGCACAACACGTACATGTCGGTTCCGCTGGTCTGGATGATGATCGACACGCACACGGTCGTGCCGTACGCGAGCTTCGGCTTCTGGGGTGTCGTCGGCGCCGTCGCGATCGGGTGGTGGTTCTGCTCGATGTTCTACCGTCAATCGGCGAAGGTGCCCGGCTTCTGAGCCGCAGGTCTTCTTCGCTCCGAACAGGGGGGAGCTCCGCGAGGGGCTCCCCCTCTTTTTTCGAGCAGCGCGGTCGCCCGTCCGGGCTCGACCGGCCTTACACCTTCTCTTGCAGCCAGCCGACGAGATCCCGGAGGCTGTCCACGGAGATCTCGTGGCCCATCGGGTACTCCTTGTAGGAAAGCGGGACGCCGCGCGCCTCGAGCTTGGTCTTCGTGTCGCGGGCCCGGGAGACGTTGATGACCTCGTCGTTCGTGCCGTGCTGAACCCAGACGGGGAGGCGTGAAGCGTCCGCGGTGAGCTTCGCGCTCAAGTCGTCGGGGAGCCAGGTCGAGAGCGCGGCCAGGGCCTTGAAGCGCGCCGGGTTCTCCAGCGCGAGCGCGAACGATACGAGGCCCCCCTGGCTGAATCCGAGCAGCGCAAGGCGCGTCTCGTCGACCGGGTACCGTGCGATGGCCGCGTCGAGGAACGTCCGCGCGGCTGCGATCCCGCGGCCCACGTCCTCCTCCGTCGGCGGCTGCACGAGCGTCAGCGGGAACCACGCGTACCCCGTGATGCGACCCTGGGGGTCCAGCGGCACCTCGAGCGGGCCCTGGGGGGCGATCACCAGCGCCTTGCCGCCGAGGAGATGCGGCGCGAGCCCGAGCAGGTCGTGCGCGTTCGCGCCGTAGCCGTGGAGGACGACGATCGTCGGGTGAGGGCCGTCGCCCGCGGGCTCGTGGAGAGTGTGGAGAAGATTCATCGTCACCATCCGGAGAGCGCCGCGACGCGCTCTCGGTGAAACGCCGGACTTCCGAAGAGAGCTTCGTTCGCCTTGGCGCGTTTGAACCAGAAGTGCATGTCGTGCTCCCAGGTGAACCCGATGCCGCCGTGCATCTGCACGGCCGTGTTCGCGGTTCGGGAGAAGACCTCTCCGAGCCGGGCCTTCGCCATGGAGGCGGCGCGCGAGGCTTCACGGGTGTGCGCGCCCTGCGCGTGGGCCGCGTACCAGACCAGCGCACGCGATGGCTCGATCTCGGCGAAGCACTCGGCGGCCATGTGCTTCACGGCCTGGAAGCTGCCGATGGCGCGCCCGAATTGCTCACGCATCTTCGCGTACTCGACCGCCATCGAGAGAGCGCGCTCGGCACCTCCCTGGCACTCGGCGGCGATCGCGACGCACGCGACGTCGAGCATGCGCTCGAGGTGCTTCCACGCCGTCCCCTCGCGGCCGATGCGTTGGTCTCGCTCGACCACGACGTCGTCGAACGTGATCTCGAAGAGCCGCCTCGTGCGATCGAAACCTTCGAGCGGTGTGAGCGAGAGGCCGTCCGCGTCGCGGGGAATCGCGAACAGACTCACGCCGTTCGGTCCGAGCCCGGCCGCCGTGCGCGCGGCGACGAGATAGACGTGGGCGACGTGCGCATCGAGCACGAACAGCTTCGAGCCCGAGAGCCGGAACCGGTCGCGTGCGCGGCGGGCCCGTAGCGCCACTCCGGCCGGGTCGACGCGGTCGCTTTCTTCGAGCCAGGCGACGGTTGCGATCGTCGCGCCGGTCGCCAGTTGGGGAAGCCAGTGTCGGCGTTGTGCGATGGAGGCGGCCGACGAGAGCAGCGTCGTGGCGAGCACCGACGACGCCAGAAACGGAGAAGGCGCGAGGCTCCGGCCGAGTTCGGTGAGGAGGACCGTCGCGTCGAGCATGCCGAGGCCGAGTCCGCCGTGGGCCTCCGGGACGAGGATGCCGTTCCATCCCTGTCGTGCGATCTTCGCGTTCAGATCGGCGCAGTGGCCGACCGAGTCGTCGCCGAGGCGTCGGATGACGTCGGGGGGTGCTTCCGCCTCGAGGAAGGCGCGGGCGCTCTGGGCGAGCAGCTCCTGATCGCCGTTGAGTCCGAAGTCCATCTGCTCGTCTCAGCCCCCGCGCGGCAGGCCGAGGACGCGCTCGGCGATGATGTTCTTCTGAATCTGCGAGGTGCCGCCGCCGATGATCATCCCGAGCGTGAACATCCAGTCGCGTGGCCAGAGGCCGCGGTCCTCGGCGTGCGGAGAGCGGCCCATGAGCGGCCCGAAGTCGCCGAGTAGCTCCAGCGCCAGGGTGCAGATGTCGTGATTCAGCTCGGTGGTGACCAGCTTGTTGATGGAAGCGGCCGCTCCGGCCGGACGCCCGTGCGCCTCGTCGGAGAGGAGCTTCCACGAGTGGTACTTCATCATGTCGACCTTGATCTGCAGGTCGGCGAGCTTCTGTCGCAGGAGCGGATTCCGCGTGACCCTCCCGCCGTTCTGGTTGCGGCGCGCCGCCAGACGCAGGAGGTCTGCCATGAGCTGCTGCGTCCGCATCGGATTCGCGAGCATGTTGCGCTCGTGCGAGAGCGTCGTGTTCGCGACGGCCCAGCCTCCGTGCAGCTCGCCGACGAGGTTCTCGCGGGGCACGCGTACGTCGGTGAAGAAGACCTCGTTGAAGCCGGACTGGCCGTTCATCTGCATGAGGGGACGGACCTCGATGCCCGGCGACTTCATGTCGATCAGGACGTAGGAGATACCTTCGTGCTTCCGCGCTTCCGGATCGGTGCGCACGAGGCAGAACATCCAATCGGCGAAGTGCGCGGTCGTCGTCCAGATCTTCTGGCCGTTCACGACGAAGAAGTCGCCGTCGATCTCCGCACTCGTCCGCAGCGACGCGAGGTCGGATCCGGACCCGGGCTCCGAGTAGCCCTGGCACCAGATCTCCTCGGCGGTGAGAATCTTCGGGAGGAATCGCTTGCGCTGCGCGGTGGTTCCGCAGCGGATCAGCGTCGGGCCGAGCATCTGTAGGCCGAGCTGCCCGATCAGCCCGGGGACGCGATGATTCAGGAGCTCCTCGGTGAGGATCGTTTGGCGGACCGTGCTCGCGCCGTGTCCGCCATGCTCCTTCGGCCACTCGATTGCGACGTAGCCCGCCTCATAGAGCGTGCGCTGCCAGCTCTTGGCGGCGGCGATCTGCGCGTCGCCCACGAAGTTCAGGTCTTCGCCGCCATCGATTTCGTCGTGGCGTTTGGGAAGGTGTTTGCGCAGCCACGCACGTAGGCCGCGGCGAAACTTCTCATCGTCTTTGCTGAACTCCAGATTCACGGGGAGCCGGGTATATCGCCCCTTCCCGCGCGTGCGGTCAAGTCGAGCGCGGAGACGACGGCTCGTCGCTCAAGCGTGCGGCCCGGCCGTCCGAACCCTCCCGCATGTGGGTCCCGTTGCGGCGAGGGGAGAGGCGGACGGAGGTGACGATGCGGGCCGTTCGGATGCAGACGTGTTTCGTCCTGGCGGGCGTTCTTCTCTTCGCGTCGATCGGGGACGCAAAGCAGTGTGGTGACGGAGTCGAGTGTTCCTGCGGCGATACGGTGCACGGAACCGCGGTGCTCTCCGTCGACATCTCCGGATGCCCCGACGAGGGCCTTCGTCTCAAGGGCGACGCGGTCCTGGATTGCGCGGGGCACCGGATCTCCGGAACCGATCGAAGCGAAGGTCTCGTGCTCGATCGGGCCGACGGCGCGATCGTCCGCAACTGTCGCGTGCAAGGATTCGAGACGGGCATTCGGGTCCGGGGTGGCAGCGGCAATCTCGTCGTCGGGAACGAGGTCGTGGACAACCGGCGCTACGGCATCGAGCTCGCGAAGGCGAGCCGAGGGAACCGGATCGAGGCGAATCTGGTCGCCGAGAGTGGTGACGAGGGAGTCCACATCGGTACCGGCGCGCACGCCACCGTCGTCGTGGGGAACGAGATCCGTGGGAGCTCTGGCGAAAATCTCTACGTCCTCTCGTCGGATGGCGGCACGTTCGTCGCGAACGTTCTGACGGGAAGTGGCGACGCCGCGATCTACATGAAGCACTCGTCGGGCAATCTCTTCTCGGCGAATGACGTCCAGGACCACATCGTCCACGTGCGGGGGCACTCGATCGCGAACCGCTTCGAGGACAACCGACTCGACGGTGGGCGCTACGTCTTCGAAGCCTACAAGGGGAGCCATCCGGCCGCCGTGAAGCGCTGGACGCGTCCCTCCGACAACGAGGTCGTGGGCGGGGCCGTGCTCGATGTGAAGACCTGTTTCCAGTTCAAGGGGGCGTCGAACAATCGCGCGACGGACGTCGTGACCGACGGCTGCAGGCCCATGAAGCAGGGCAAGAAGGGCGGTCAGAAGGCGAAGGGGAACTCCGTGTCGCTGGCCGCTACTTGATGCGTCGCATGCGCTTGCGCCGCCGCGCGATCTCGAGCGCCCGCTCGTAGCGCGGATCCGCCGTCGTCTCACCCTCGCGCGCGGTCTGAGGGTGCAGCAGCCGGGCGCCTTCGTTCTTTCGGGCGTCGTGGGTGCACTGGGGGCAGAGGTGGAAGGCGAACATGCGCCCGTCGGCGCCGGCGACGCGGACCTGAGCCGCGGGCGGCCGGGTTCCGCACCATTCGCAGCGACCGGCGCGTCCGGCGGCGATGCGTGCCAACGCGAGAAGGTCGTTCGGAGCGAGCTCGTGGCCGTCGTAGCGGTCGAAGCAGCCGCGGCAGAGCCATACGCGCCGGTCCGACCGATCGCCGAGGTACGCGACGCGCGCAATCGGTCCGTCCGAGCAGAGATCGCAGTCCCGCATGCTTGGGTGGGGAGGATACCACGCGGGAGCCTCGGGCTTCGAATGGTCGGCGTCGTCCGCTTGACCCGGCTGCGGAGGACCGAGACGGTGGGGCCATGGGCGACGGGTCGCACGAGGACGCGTTGGCGCGGATCCGCGAGCGCGTGGGCGAGCGTGGGTGGGTCGACGACGCGGACGAGATGGCGCCGCATCTCGTGGAGTGGCGGAATCGCTGGCGCGGCCGGGCGCGCGCGGTGGTGCGCCCGGGATCGCCCGACGAGGTCGCCGACGTCGTCCGCATCGCGTCGGAGGGGCGGTTGCCGATCGTTCCGCAGGCCGGCAATACGTCGCTGTGCGGAGGCTCGGTACCGGACGAGGATGGTCGTTCGATCGTCCTCTCCGTGTCGCGTCTCTCTCGGATCCGGGAGGTGGATGCGCTCGACTACACGATGACCGTCGAGGCTGGTTGCGTGCTCGCGGACGTGCAGCGCGCGGCGGCGGAGGCCGATCGGCTCTTCCCGCTGAGTCTCGCGGCGGAGGGCACCTGCGAGATCGGCGGGAATCTCTCGACGAACGCGGGTGGGGTCCACGTGCTGCGGTACGGGAATGCGCGACAGCTCGTGCTGGGACTCGAGGTCGTGTTGCCGGACGGTCGGATCTGGAACGGACTCCGGCGCCTTCGCAAGGACAACACGGGCTACGCCCTACGGGAGCTGTTTCTTGGCGCCGAGGGCACGCTCGGCATCATCACGGCGGCCGTGTTGAAGTTGTTCCCGCGCCCCCGCGCGCGGTGGGTGGTGCTGGCCGCAGTGCCGCACGTGACCGCGGCGCTCGAACTCCTGTCCCGCGCACGGGGCGCGACGGGTGACGCCGTCTCGAGCTTCGAGCTGGTTCCGCGAATCGCGCTGGACTACGTCCTGCGCCACATCCCGGGGACGAGAGACCCCCTCGCGTCACGCTACGAGCACTACGTTCTCGTCGAGCTCGACTCGACCGTCGACGGCGATCGGGATCTCGGTGCGCGTGGTCGGGCGTTGTTGGAGGAGGCGTCGGAGGCCGGACTCGTTCTCGACGCGGCCGTCGCCGAGAGCGACGCGCAGATCGACGCTCTCTGGAAGCTCCGCGAGAGCATCTCGGAGGCACAGAAGGGTGAGGGAGCGAGTGTGAAGCACGACGTTGCGGTTCCGGTGAGTCGCGTCCCCGCGTTCCTCGCAGAGGCGACGCGGAAGGTCGAGGCGGATTGGCCGGGCGTCCGCGTCGTCGCGTTCGGCCATCTGGGCGATGGGAACATCCACTTCAACCTGAGCGTCCCCGAGGGCGGGGACGACGACGCGTTCCTCGATCACTGGAGCGCGTTCAGCCGGATCGTACACGACGTCGTCACCTCGATGGACGGCAGCATCGCGGCGGAGCACGGGATCGGCCGCCTGAAGCGCGACGAGTTGGTCCACTACAAGAGCGCGACGGAGATCGAGTTGATGCGCTCTCTGAAGCAGATGCTCGACCCCGCAGGGATCATGAATCCCGGGCGGGTCGTCTGACGGAGGCAACCATGGGAGGAAGCATCATCGGCGCGGGCACGGTGTTCGCGGCCATTGGCGTCGCGCTGGGCGCCTTCGGCGCGCACGGTCTGAAGGAACGGCTCACGCCCGACATGATGGAGATCTATCAGACCGCCGTGCACTACCAATTCTACCACGCCTTCGCGCTGATCCTGCTGGGACTGATGGTCGCGCAACGGGGTGAGGGCGCCGGTGGCGCGGCGGCAGCCTGGGCGTTCGCGTTGGGCATCGTCCTCTTCTCGGGGAGTCTGTACGTGCTCGTCCTCACCGGAACCAAGTGGCTGGGCGCGATCACGCCGATCGGCGGCGTGGCCTTCTTGGTGGGGTGGGCGATGTTCGCCTGGGCCGCGTTCCGGAGCTGAGTCCGGATTCCCCAAAATGAAGGCCCGCACCGAGAAGGTGGCTCTCGGTGCGGGCTCTTCGTCCGACCCACGAGGCGAGACGCGCGGCAGAAGGCGGGGATCCCCCACCACGCGACAGGTCGGATTCGCGAGGAGAAGACTCAGGCCCGCGAGGCCGCCTCGCTGCCGTACGCGGGAATTCCGTGCTCGCTCATGTCCAGGCCGCGCTGCTCCTCCTCGGGGGCGACGCGGAGCGCGTTTGCGGCCTTCAGCGCAGAGAACACGATGAACATCGTCGCGAACGCCCAGAGCGGAACGACGAGGGAGCCGATCACCTGGGCACCCATCGGGTGTCCGCCGAAGATGCCGGTCGCGAGTCCGCCCCAGATGCCGCAGAGACCGTGCACGGGCCACGCACCGACCGGGTCGTCGATCTTCGCTTTGTCGAGAAGCACGATGCCGCCGATGACGAGGACTCCGGCGACGCCACCGATCACGAGGGCCTCGACGTTCGTCACCGAGTCGCAGTTCGCGGTGATGCCGACGAGGCCCGCGAGCGCGCCGTTGAGCGCCATCGTGAGGTCGGGCTTGCCGAAGACGATCCACGCGACGATCAGTGCGAGGATGGTCCCCATCGCCGCGGCGAGCGTCGTGTTCGCCGCGATCAGGACCGTGGCGTCCGTGTTCGCGGCGCCGGTGAAGGCGAGCTGGCTCCCGGGGTTGAACCCGTACCACCCGACCCAAAGGATGAACACGCCGAGCGTTGCGAAGGTGAGGTTGTGCCCGGGGATCGGGCGCGAGCTGCCGTCGGCGGCGTAGCGGCCGAGGCGGGGGCCGAGCACCAGGGCGCCGGCCAGGCCGGCGAAGCCCCCGACCGCGTGTACGACGATCGACCCGGCGAAGTCGTAGAAGCCCATGGCGTCGAGCCAGCCGCCGCCCCACTTCCACATGCCGCTGATCGGGTAGATGAGACCGGTGAGGATCGCGCTGTACACGAGGTAGGCCGAGAACTTCATGCGCCCGGCCACTGCGCCGGACACGATCGTCGCCGCGGTGGCGGCGAACGCGACCTGGAAGAGCCAGTCGACCTGCGGGTTCAGCGCGCCCGGCTCGGGCGCGGGCGGAGTCTCACTCACCCCGAAACCCCCGAAGCCGAAGAAGCCGCCGGAGAACGCCTCGCCCGGATACATCAGGGAGTAGCCGACGATGTAGAAGAGGACGACGCCGATGCCCAGATCCATGACGTTCTTGCACAGGATGTTGACGGCGTTCTTCGACTCGTTGAAGCCGGCTTCGAGCATCGCGAATCCTGCCTGCATGAACAGGACGAGCACGGCGGCGATGAACAGAATCATGTTGTCGATGGCGTAGGCCAGCTCGGCGGTCGTCGGCCCCTCTTCGGCGAACGACGCGTCGGGGAAGAGGAGGGTGGCCGCAAGGAGCGTCGCCGGCAGTCTCCATCGGGACATGAGGTTGAGGCGTTTCACGGTTTGACCTTTCTTCGAGGAGCAGACGCGCCACGGGGCGTTTGCGCCGCGTCGTCGGGGCCTGCTGGGTGATTTGCGAACGGAGGATCCAAGGTGCGTGCCACCCGACCCCGCCGCGATCGCTTCTCGGGTTTTGGGCGAATGCCGGGCACCCGGACGTGGGAGGTGTGCGTACGAGAGGCGCACCTGCCGGATTCGTGGGCAGTGTGGCCGTGGCGAAGGCATCGAGAGGGTGGTCGGGGCTTCCCGAGACGTCGATTGGCGTTGAACGGCGCAGCGTCGCGTGCGTGTAATGAAGAGGGTTGCGTCATGTTGCGTCGCGAGCTCGAAGAGTTCGACCTGAGCGAAGTGATCGGGTCCGGCACCGTGGGCACCGTGTACCGGGCCCTCGACCGCAAGACCGGCCGGCAGGTCGCCGTGAAGGTCCTCCTGCCGTCGATCTCTCGGGATCAGAACGTTCGCGCACGCTTCTCCCGCGAGACGTCCATCCTCGAGAAGCTCGATCACCCGAACGTCGTCGCGTACTGCGGTGGTGGCGTGACGGAGGGCAAGCTCTTCTACGCGATGGAGCTGGTCGAAGGGCCGACGCTGGAGGAGATCCTACGGCGACGGCGCAAGCTCTCGTGGCAGGAGACGGTCGAGTGCTCCTGGCAGATTTGCTCGGCGCTTCAGCACGCGCACAACCACGGAATCGTGCATCGCGACGTGAAGCCGTCGAACCTGTTCCTTTCGCCGGAGGGAGAGCTCAAGCTGGGTGACTTCGGGATCGCTCTCGACACGGGCGAATCGGAGCTCACCGAGACCGGGCTCACGGTGGGTTCGTATCAGTACATGGCGCCCGAGCAGGTGCGCGGCGACCATCGCGTCTCGGGACAGACCGATCTGTACGCGCTCGGGTGTACGATGTATCGGATGATCGCGGGGCACCTGCCGTTCCAGGGAACGAACTTCGCGCAGATCTTCGACCAGCACCTCCACGTCGCGCCGACCTCGCTCCGGGTGGAGGTGGAGGACTGCCCCGAAGAGCTCGACCGGGTGGTGTCCGATCTTCTCGCGAAGGATCCGAACGATCGGCCGATCAACGCACGCGTCGTGCAGGGCCGGATCGCCCAGATCTACATCGAATGGCAGGAGCGTACGCTCGGCCGCGTCGAGTGGAATCCGGCGGCCATCCGGAAGCTGGGCGTCGGTGCCGAGCTCTCGGGCGCCGGCCCGCCGTCGGGCGAGGAGTCGGGTGAGGTCGTGCCCTCCGCGGTGTCCTGGACGAAGCTCGCGGGGCTGGCCGCCGCCTGCGTCGCGGCGATCGCGTTCGCCCGCTGGGTGAGCGGGTAGTCGCCCGGTCGCCCCGCCTCTGCCCGATCCGTAGGCGGTCAGCCCAAAAATCGTTCCGGCGTGGCGTCGCGGCGTCGTGACGGCGCCGCGGAAACACTGAGCATTCCGAGCCGCGCGAGCCTGGCACGTGAATTGGAGCGGAGGCGCGCCATGATTCGATTTCCACACGTGCGCCGCCCGTCGCTCGCGATGCTCGCCCTCGTGGGCGCCATGCATGCGACCTTCGCTGCGGCGGAGCTGCTTCCGGTCGAGAAGGACGAGCTCAAGTTCGGCTTCATCAAGCTGACGGACTGCGCCCCCCTCGTGATCGCCAAGGAGAAGGGCTTCTTCGAAGAAGAAGGACTGTTCGTCGATCTCGAGGCGCAGGCGAACTGGAAGATCCTGCTCGACCGCGTCATCAGCGGAGAGCTCGACGGTGCACACATGCTCGCTGGTCAGCCGATCGGAGCGACCATCGGAATCGGCACCCAGGCCGATGTGATCACGCCCTTCAGCATGGATCTGAACGGGAACGGGATCACGGTCTCGAACGAGATCTGGGAGCAGATGCAGGCGAACGATCCCGCGCTCGCGGCGGATACTCCCCCGCATCCGATCAAGGCCGACGCACTCAAGCCCATCGTCGAAGAGTACAAGACGCTCGGTGACCCTCTCCGGATGGGAATGGTCTTTCCCGTGTCGACTCACAACTACGAGCTGCGGTACTGGCTCGCCGCCTCGGGGATCCGTCCTGGGTACTACACGGCCGGTGACACCACCGGCACGACCGACGCGGACGTCCTTCTCTCGGTCACGCCACCGCCTCAGATGCCGGCGACGCTGGAGCAGGGCACGATTCAGGGCTACTGCGTCGGCGAGCCGTGGAACCAGCAGGCCGTCTTTCGCAAGATCGGCGTCCCGGTCGTCACGAACTACGAGATCTGGAAGAACAATCCGGAGAAGGTGTTCGGCATCACCGAGGAGTGGGCCGAGGAGAACCCGAACACGGCCGTCGCGGTGACGAAGGCGCTGATTCGCGCCGGGAGGTGGCTCGACGAGAGCCCCGCGAATCGCTTGGAGGCCGTCGAAATCCTGTCTCGCAGCGAGTACGTCGGCGCGGACGAGGAGGTGATCGCGAGCAGCATGACCGGCACCTTCGAATTCGAGCGTGGTGACAAGAGAGTCATGCCGGACTTCAACGTCTTCTACCGGCACCACGCGACCTACCCATTCTACAGCGACGCCGTCTGGTTCCTGACGCAGATGCGTCGGTGGGGACAGATCCCCGAAGAGAAGCCGGACTCGTGGTACGACGAGACGGCAAAGAAGGTCTACCGCCCGGACATCTACCGCAAGGCCGCCGACGACCTCGTCGCGGAAGGGAAGATCGACGCGAGCGAGATTCCCGAGACCGACGGATACAAGCCTGCGGATTCGGGCTTCATCGACGGTGTCGTCTACGACGGCAGAAGGCCCAACGAGTACCTCGCCAGGTTCGCAGTCGGTTTGCAGTCTGCGACGCAGACGGCCGCGGCGGAGTCTCCCCAAGACACCGTGAACGACTGAACGACGAGATCACGGGAGGCGGGGACGATGTCGACGAAGGCGAGAGTGATTCACGGATTCGAGGTGGCCGGGCTGGACGTGTTCGTCCCGGTGATTCGACTCCTCACGGGCGAGGACCCCGGGCAGCAGCTCGCGGAGTTCGGTCGAAACGTGGGGATACCCCTCCTGGCGCTGGGCGCCTGCCTGCTCGTCTGGGCGGGCGTGGCGTCCCGGATCGAGACGAGCATCGGCACCGTGCCGGGGCCGGCGGCGGTGTGGGAGCAGAGCAAGGCTCTCGTCGCCGATCACTACGCCGAGAGAGAGAAGGAGGCTCGCTTCTATGAGCGGATGGAGACCCTGAAGGCCAAGTTCGCCGAGCAGGGGCGCGCGTGGAAGGAGCGCCGGTACTCGGGCAAGCCGACGTACCTGGACCAGATCGTGACGAGCCTCGAAACGGTCTTCGCGGGCTTCGTCATCGCCTCTCTCATCGCGGTTCCGATCGGGATCCTGTGCGGCCTGAGTCCGACGTTCTACGCCGCGATGAACCCGCTCATCCAGATTCTCAAGCCGGTGTCGCCGCTGGCTTGGCTCCCCATCGTCATGATCATGGTGAGCGCGCTCTACACGGTCGAGGATCCGATGTTCGAGAAGTCGTTCATCAGCTCGGCGGTGACCGTCGCGCTTTGCTCGCTCTGGCCGACGCTGATCAACACCGCCATGGGAGTCGCTTCGGTCGACCAGGACCACCTGAACGTGGCGCGCGTGCTGCGACTCGGCTGGTTGTCGACGGTCCGGAAGATCGTGATCCCTTCGGCGATGCCCTTCATCTTCACCGGTCTGCGGCTCGCCGTCGGCGTGGGTTGGATGGTGCTGATCGCCGCGGAGATGCTCGCGCAGAATCCCGGACTCGGGAAGTTCGTTTGGGACATGTTCCAGAACGGGTCGAGCCAGACCCTGGCGCAGATCATGGTGGCGGTCTTCACGATCGGCATCATCGGATTTCTCCTGGACCGGGTGATGATCACCCTGCAGAACGCAGTGAGCTACGATGGGCGCGCCGGCTGAGGCGCTTCCGCGGACGGACGCCGGGGTGCCGTTCTTCGAGATGAACGGTGTCGCCAAGTTCTTCGGCGGAGGGGGCTTCGTGACCGAGGTCCTCAGCGGAGTGAATCTCGAGATTCGCGAGGGGGAGTTCGTCGCGATCGTGGGCTTCTCCGGAAGCGGCAAGAGCACCCTGGTCTCTCTCATGGCGGGCCTGCTGGAGCCCGATCAGGGGTCGATTCGAATCCAGGGCGAGACTCCCGACGGCCCCGGGCCGGATCGCGGTGTCGTCTTCCAGAACTACTCCCTGCTCCCCTGGTTGACGGTCCGCGAGAACGTGGTGCTCGCGGTCGACCAGGTGTTCCCGGAAAAATCCGCCGCGGAGCGGCGCGAGCACGCCGAGCACTACGTCGAGATGGTCAATCTCACTCCGGCGCTCGACAAGCGTCCCGCCGAGCTCTCGGGGGGCATGCGCCAGCGTGTTTCGGTGGCGCGAGGTCTCGCGATCGAGCCGAGAATCCTGCTCATGGACGAGCCGCTGAGCGCGCTCGACGCCTTGACGCGAGGTACGCTCCAGACGGAGATCGAGCGCATCTGGGCGCGCGACGAGAAGACGGTCGTCCTCGTCACGAACAGCGTCGATGAGGCGGTGTTGCTCGCCGATCGCATCATACCGCTGAACCCGGGGCCCCGCGCGAGCCTCGGCCCGTCGTTCGCCGTCGATCTCCCGAGGCCACGCGACCGTACGGCACTCAACAGCGATCTCACGTTTCAGAGGGTGCGCAACGAGGTCACCCAATACCTGATCGAGGTGCAGAGCCGGAGCGCCCCCGCGACGAGCGCGCTCGGCCGGTCGCTGCCCGATCTGGAGCCCGCGGACCTGAGGCCGCCCCGCGCCCGTCTCGGAAGGTAGGACATGGCGACGTTTCTCGACATCGTCCAGCTGAAGAAATCGTACCCGACCCGAGCCGGCGAGGCCGTGATCGTCGATGGCTTCGATCTGCGGATGGAGGCCGGAGAGTTCGTCTGTCTGATCGGACACTCGGGATGCGGCAAGTCCACGGTTCTCTCGATGCTGGCCGGATTGGCCGACATCACCGACGGCAACATCCTCGTCGGCGGGCGGGAGATCCACGGTGCCGGGCCGGACCGAGGCGTCGTCTTCCAGTCCCCGTGCCTGTTGCCGTGGCTGACGGCTCACGAGAACGTGATGCTGGGGGTCGACCGGGTCTTCCCCCATGGCCGTGCCGAAGAGCGACGTCGGATCGCCGAGTACTATCTCGCACGCGTCGGGCTCGAGGACGCGATGGCCAAGCGGCCGGACGAGCTCTCCCTCGGGATGCAGCAGCGAGTCGGGCTCGCCCGCGCGTTCGCCCTCGCGCCGCGGATGCTGCTGCTCGACGAGCCGTTCGGGATGCTGGACTCGCTCACGCGAAACGAGCTGCAGGACGTGCTGCTGGAGCTCTGGCAGCGCGACCAGAAGACGGCACTGATGGTCACGCACGATGTGGACGAGGCGCTCTTCCTCGCCGACCGTGTCGTGATGATGACCAACGGGCCGCGGGCGCGTGTCGGGAAGATTCTCGACGTGGCGCTGCCGCGACCGCGGGATCGGGCGGCCATCCTAGACGATCCCCGGTACTACCCCCTGCGCGAAGTCCTCATCTCGTTTCTCGAGGAGCAGGAGCACGCGCGCGACGCGGTCGGTTCCGAGGCGGCCTGAGGCCCCGTCCCCCCGGACTCCGGTCCGAGATCAGGCGCGGGCATGACCTCGGCCGGCACGCGCGCGGTGCGTCCGGTCCGCCCACGATGCGGCGAGGTGGGCTCGACCCGCCGGGGGAGAGGAAGCTCGCGGGCGCGCCGGCTTTCGGCACGTTCCAGCATTGCTATTCTGGTCGGGGAGAGGGGGTGGTGATGAGAGCACTGCAATGGCTGACCATCGCGGTCGTGGCGTTCGGCGTCGCGACGGGCGTACGCGCCGAGAGCGACGACGAGGTGGGTCCGCTCGTCTACGACGGGCCCGCGGACTCGAAGATCACGATCTCCGCGAGCAATCAGTTCCGTGGGGAGTTCGTCGATTGGTGGGAGCCGCCCCCCGGATCGAAGACGCCGATCGGCTCGTACAACTTCGTCGGGAATCGGTTCAAGTTCGGTGTCGGTGTCGCGACCGAACGGGTCGACGTCTTCGCGCAGTTCCAGCACACGCTGCTCGGCAACCTTCCACAGGGGGCGCCGGGCCCGGGTGGCGTCTACTACGCCAACACGCCGCAGACGTTCCAGCAGGACCCGATCCTCCGCAACGCGTGGGCACGTGTCCGCGGTTGGGGGGGATTCGAGGGCTACTCGATCATGGGCGGCCGAATGCCGTATGCCGACGGGACGCAAGCGAAGGTCACGGATCCGGCGTTGAAGTTCCTGATCAACAAGCGGATCAAGGAGCGCCTGATCGGAACCTTCGAGTACACGATGGTCGGCCGGAGCTTCGACGGCGGCAGGATCGACATCGAGAGCCCGCTGCTCACGCTCACCGCGTTCGGCTTCCTGCCGACCTGGGGCGGCTTCGAGATCAACGCCAACAAGCAGATCAGCGACATCTACACGCTCGGACTCGCGGCAAGCCTGCCGAACTCGGAGTGGCTGCCACGGTCCACCGGTCGCCTGTTCTGGTTCCTCTACAACGACAACCGCGACATCGTCGCGCTCGACAACCGTCCTCTGGCCGAGCGACAGGCGACGGCGAACCTGCCGATCAACGTGCACACGATCGGCACGAACTGGATCCATACCGAGGATCTCGGCCCGGGGCGGCTCGACCTGCTCGGGTGGGGCACGTACCAGATGGGCGATTGGCAGGGACTCCAACATCAGGCGTGGGCATACACGCTGGAGACCGGCTATCAGCTGCCCGACGTCTGGAGCGCCCCCTGGATTCGTGCGGGCATCACGCGTGGCTCGGGGGACTCGAATCCGAACGACCGACGGCACTCGACGTTCTTCCAGATGCTGCCGACGGCGCGCATCTACGCACAGACGCCCTTCTACAACATGATGAACAACCAGGACGTGTTCCTGCAGGGGTTCTTCAAGCTCCTCGACGAGGTGTCGATGCAGGTCGAGGGTCATTGGATTCGCGTCAACGACTCGGCGGACTTCGCCTACTTCGGTGGAGGTGCCACGAGCGACACGTTCTTCGGCTTCGGGGGGGTGCCGTCCCAAGGTCAGAACGAGCTGTCGTACCTGGTCGACGTCGCGGTGACGTGGCAGCCGACCCGGAACGTCAAGCTCTACGGCTACTACGGCCACGGCTTCGGTCAGGGGATCGTCAACCAGAACTTCGTGACGAACGACCTCGACTACGCGTACGTCGAGCTGATCCTGTCTTTCTGAGTCCCGCGAGCCTCCGCCGCCTCGGCGGCGGCGAGTCGCTGGCCCCGGTGGAGGGCGACGGCGGAGGGGTGGGGCATCGGACGGCGGTCGGGCCACCACGTGGGGCCGGTACGCCCGGAGTTCGAGGTGCTGTGCGGGTCTCCCGGCGCCACGACGGGCGTGGCCACACGCACCCGATCGGTGGTAGGACCACCCGTCATGCAGACGTCTCGGTCCAGCCTCGAGCAAGGAGCTTCGTCATGAGAACGCGCTTCACCCGCCGCGAGATCCTTCGGTTGGCCGCCGCTCTCGGCATCGCGCCGATCGTTCCGACCCTCGCCGGGTGCGGGGATGCCGCGATCGGGGACGGCACGGATCTTCCCGAGTACGACTACGAGGGCCCACTCGGCCCGGAGGACCTGTTCGCGCATGGGGTCGCGAGCGGGGATCCGCTCGCGGACGCCGTCATCCTCTGGACGCGGCTCTCGCCGGACGTGGCCGGGGCGCTCGAGGTCTACTGGGAGGTCGCACGAGATCCCTCGATGCAGGACCGCGTGGGCGCCGGCTGGCTCGAGACCGACGGCGGGCGCGATTTCACCGTCAAGTTGGACGCGATCGGGCTCGACGCGGGCACGACGTATTACTACCGATTCCGCGCGCTGGGGCGCGCGTCGGCGGTCGGGCGAACGCGCACCGCGCCGCTCGGCCCGGTGGATCGCCTCCGGATCGGAGTCGCGAGCTGCTCGAACTATCCGGCCGGCTACTTCCACGCGTATCGCGGCCTCGCGGAGCGGGCGGATCTCGACGTGGTGCTTCACCTCGGCGACTACATCTACGAGTACGGTGGCGGCGGTCCGATCCGCGACCACGTCCCCGCGCACGAGATCGTCTCGTTGGACGATTACCGGGCGCGCTATGCGCAGTATCGCACGGACCCCGACCTTCAGGAGGCGCACCGACAGCACCCGTTCGTGACGGTCTGGGACGACCACGAGACGGCGAACAACGCGTGGGCGGGTGGGGCCGAGAACCACGACGAGGCGACCGAGGGAAGCTGGGCCGAGCGCAAGGCCCGAGCCGCACGCGCGTACTCCGAGTGGCTTCCGATTCGTGACCAACCGGGCGGACGGATCTTCCGCCGGCTCGTCTTCGGCGACCTCCTCGATCTTCTGATGCTCGACACGCGCATCTGGGGCCGCGATCTGCAGATCGCCGACGGCAACGACCGCGACGGTGTGCGCGATCCGTCCCGCACGATGCTCGGATTCGACCAGGAGGAGTGGTTCGCACGAGAGGTCGCCGCCTCGTCGGCCCGCTGGGTGATGGCCGGCCAGCAGGTGATTCTCTCGCCCTGGAAGCTCTCGGGCGCGCCGGAGTCGGAAGGGGGCGGGGCGATCGCCAACACCGACGGGTGGGACGGGTACTTCGCGGCGCGGGCGCGACTTCTCCAGGCCGTTCGCGACGCGGGCGGCCCGAACTTCATCGTGGTCACGGGCGACGTCCACAGCTCGTGGGCGTTCGACATCGCCGAGGACCCGAACGATCCCGGCCAGTACGATTCGGAGAC
>JAUIFY010000115.1 GCA_030430245.1 bacterium
CAGCACGCAGGCATCGTCCCCGCCGAGCCAACGGTAGAGCGACACGCCCTCGGCCACCGCGCCCGCACGCGCGACGGCCATCGACACGCCGAGGATCGCATTCGCGCCGAGCTTCTTCTTGAGCGGCGTGCCGTCGGCGTCGAGCATCGCCTGGTCGACCGCCTTCTGCTCCCGCGCGTCGAGACCGACGACCGCGCGGGCCAGCGGCCCGTTGGCGTTCTCGACGGCCTTCGTGACTCCGGCGCCGCGGTACCGGCCCTCGTCGCCGTCGCGAAGCTCGAGCGCCTCGTGGGCACCGGTCGACGCGCCGCTGGGAACCGCGGCCCGGCCGACGGCCCCGCCCTCCAGGGTGACGTCGGCCTCGAGCGTGGGTTTGCCTCGCGAATCGAGAACTTCGCGGGCGACGACGTGCTTGATCGTGGTAGCCGACATGGATTTGCTCCTAGACGTTGGAACGCTGAGCCGTTCAGGGTAACCCCGCGACCGGCCTGGTCGCAATGCGGCGAGGGTCAGTCGAGCCGGACCGTGCGCAGCCGCAAGGCGTTCCCGATGACGGAGACCGAAGAGAGGCTCATCGCCGCGCTCGCCAGCATCGGATTCAGCAGCAGGCCCATCAGGGGATACAGCGCGCCGGCGGCCACCGGCACGCCGAGGCTGTTGTAGAGGAATGCGAAGACGAGATTCTGGCGGATGTTTCCCATCGTCGCGCGACTCAGACGGCGGGCGCGGACGATGCCCAGCAGATCGCCCTTCACGAGCGTGATTCCGGCGCTCTCCATCGCCACGTCCGTGCCCGTCCCCATCGCGATCCCCACGTGGGCTCGCGCGAGAGCCGGAGCGTCGTTGACGCCATCCCCCGCCATCGCCACCACGTGCCCCTCCGCCTGCAGGCGCGCGATCACGTCGGCCTTGCCCTCGGGCAGCACGTCGGCCTCGACTTCGTCCAGTCCGAGCTCGCGCGCCACCGCGGTCGCCGTCGCGCGATTGTCTCCGGTCAGCATGACCACCCGCAGCCCCGCGGCGTGAAGCTCCCGGATCGCCTCCGGCGTGCTCGCCTTCACCGGGTCCGCGACGCCGATCAAACCGTCGAACCGGCCATCGCGCGCGGCGAACATGACCGTCTGCCCCGCCGCACGCGCATCGTCGGCGATCCCCTCGGGGACCTCCACCCCGAGCTCCGCGAGCATCGCCTCGTTGCCCAGCGCGACGTCGGCGCCGTCGATCGTGCCGCGCACCCCCTTGCCGGTCACGGCGCGGAAGTCCTCGACGTCGTAGAGCGGCGCCGCGCGCTCCTTGGCTCCGGCGACGATCGCTCCGGCCAGGGGATGCTCGCTCCCCCGCTCGAGGCTCGCGGCGCGCCCGAGCAGGGACAGCTCCTCCACGTCGTCGGCCGGGGTGACCGCGACCAACTTCGGCCGCCCCTCGGTGAGAGTGCCCGTCTTGTCGACGACCAGGGTGTCGACCTTCTCCAACGTCTCGAGCGCCTCCGCGCTCTTGACGAGCACGCCGGCGGCGGCGCCGCGGCCCACACCCACCATGACCGACATCGGCGTCGCGAGCCCCAGCGCGCACGGGCACGCGATGATGAGAACCGCGATCGCGTTCACGAGCGCGTGCGCGAAGCGAGGCTCGGGGCCGACCGCGAGCCAGACCACGAAGGCGACGATGGATACGAGCAAGACCGTCGGCACGAACCATCCCGCGACCACGTCGGCCAGGCGGTCGATCGGCGCGCGCGAGCGCTGGGCCTGCCCCACCATGGTCACGATCTGCGAGAGAAGCGTGTCCCGCCCCACACGCTCGGCTCGCATCAAGAAGCTCCCGGTCCCGTTCACCGTGGCACCGACGACCCGGTCTCCCGCGGCCTTCTCGACCGGGATCGGCTCCCCGCTCACCATCGACTCGTCGACGGCGCTCGTCCCTTCGAGCACGGTCCCGTCCACCGGCACCTTCTCGCCCGGCCGGACGCGGAGGCGATCGCCCACGACCACGTCCTCGATGGGCACGTCCTCGTCCTCGCCATCGTCGCGCACGCGACGGGCGGTCTTGGCGGCGAGCGCGAGCAGCGAGCGGACGGCGGCTCCCGTCTGGTGGCGCGCGCGAAGCTCGATCACCTGGCCCAGGAGGACGAGCACCACGATCACCGCGGCGGCCTCGAAGTACAGGGGCGGCCCGTCTCCGTGGGCGCCCGGAACCGCCGCGGGGAAGATCGTCGCGACGACGCTGTAGCCGAAGGCCGCGCCGACGCCGATCGAGATCAGCGTGAACATGTTGGCCCGCCGTGCGCGGAGCGCCTGCCACGCGCGAACGAAGAACGGGGCTGCCCCCCACAGCACGACCGGGGTCGTGAGCACGAGCTGCCCCCACGCGCGCCACGCCCAGGGGAGCGCCTTCTGCAACGGCTCCCCGGGCAGCATCTCCGACATCGACACGAAGAACACGATCGCCGCCGGCACGAGACAGCCTCGGAAGCGGCGCCGCATGTCGACGAGCTCCGGGCTCTCCTCGTCCTCGACGGCCAGGGCCTCCACGTCCCGCGGCTCGAGCGCCATGCCGCAGAGGGGACAGGTGCCCGGCCCCACCTGCTCGATCTCCGGGTGCATCGGGCACGTGAAGATCGCGTCCGCCGGAGCGTCGATCTCCGCCGTGCCGGAAAGGATCGCATCCGGATCCGCGACGAACTTCTCGCGGCACTTGGGATTGCAGAAGTAGTAGGTCTGCCCGCCATGCGACGCCGATGGGGCGTCGGCCGGGGTTCCGACGGTCATCCCGCAGACCGGGTCGACCGCGCTCTCGGGGATCGTTTCGCTCACGTCTCTCCTCCCGGCTCGACGACGACGCGCACCCCGAGCAGCTTCGCGGTCGCCTCCGTCAAGCCCAGCTCCTGCAGGATCTCTCGTGTGTGCTCGCCCGGCGCGGGGGCCCCACGGGCATCCGGGAGGTCGGCCCCGGAAAAGCGCAGAAATCCCCCCGGCTGCCGCACCCGCCCGAGCCCCGGGTCCCACACCTCGACGCTCCGACCGTACGTCGCCAGAAGCGAGTCCGACAGAAGCGTCCCGTCGAACGTCGTGCGGACGGGCGCGGCCGGGATGTCGGCCTCGCGCAACCGCGCGAGCCACCCGGCGGACGAGAGCTCGCCGCCCCCGACCTCGTCGACGAGGCTCGCGAACCGCTCGCGCGTCGCATCGTCGGGGCGACACACGTACAGCCATCCGTCGGCCGCCCGCTCGATGCTGGCTCCGTCTCCCAACCGAAGCCGCGCGGTGTCGAGTCGCCCGGCGTCGGTCGGGCCGGCCGGGGTACGGTAGATCTCCGACGACGCGAACAGGCCCGCGGCGAGCTGTGCACACTCGCCATGCTGTCCCTCGCCCGTGCGGTCGCGGTGCCGGAGCGCCATGAGAACCCCTGCCGCCGTCAGCAATGCGTTCAGGCCGTCCAGGGGCGCCCCGGCCACCGGCTCCGGTGATCGACCCTCTCCGCCGTGGGCGACCGTCATGCCACAGAGCGCCTGGTGGATCGGGTCGCCCCCCGGCACGGACGCCATCGGTCCGACCGCCCCGTACCCCGTGACATGGAAATGGATGAGGCCGGGTCGTTCCGGCGAGAGCTGGTCCCAACCGAGTCCGAGTCGCTCCGCGCCGCCCGGCCCGAGGTCGTGGACGAGCACGTCCGCGGTGCCGACCAGGCGTCGCACGACGTCGGCGGCCGCCTCTCGCTCGAGGTCGAGCCCGAGGCCCCGCTTGCGCCGGTGCAATGCCGAGAGCGGGAGCGCCTCCGTCCGCCGGGCGTCACCGTCGGACGTTTCGATCTCGATGACGTCGGCGCCGAGTTCCGCGAGCAGCATCGCGGCGTACGGGCCGGACGTGGACGTACCGAGATCGAGGACGCGCAGCCCGTCGAGAGGCGCGCCGGTCGGCTCCTCCGTCGCGTCGCCGGAGGCCGGCGCGCGCGACGGGACGCACGGCGCGGCGTCCCCGGCCCCGTGCATCGCTCCGAGCTGCGGCCGCTCGCTCGCGGCGACCTCCTCCGCCGTGAGCCAACCGGTATGGCGCAGAGCCGCCTCGGGATTTCGCGGCATGCCGCGCAGCAGAGCCGGCCCGCGCACGCGCGCCGGGCTTCCGTCGAGCCGAATGGGTGGCGATGCGGTCTGGATCGCGCCGAGGAACGGATCGCGAAGCTCCGTGGTCATCCCGAGGGCGCGAACCTGTGGGTGGTCGAGTACCTCGCCCGGAGCCGAGCACGGTGCGGCTGGTATGTCCGCCGCCCCGAAGCGGTCGACCCATTCGTCGCGCGACCGCGTGCGCAGGACGTCGGCGAGTGCCTCTCGGAGACGCTCACCGTCGTCCGGAGCACCCCCGGGGTCGCGCCCGGCCCCCGCCGGCGCGAGCTCCTCCCTCGCAAGGCCGACGACGTCGAACGTGCGGTCCCGCGCACCTGGCGCTCCCAGATCGATCTGGAGGTACTCGCCGTCGCCGCATCGGTGGACGTCGCGCCTCGGGTCGCCGCCCGAAGCGGACGGCGGCGCCACCGCGCCTTCGACCGGCTGGACGAGGGTCGTCACGAGCTGCGAAAGAAGACCGTCGACCAGCGACGTGTCGACGTGCTGCCCGGCTCCCGTCCTCTCGCGTTGGTGGAGGGCGGCGAGGATTCCGACGACGAGGAGGAGCCCGGCTCCAAAGCTCGCGGCGGGATACGGGGAGGCGACCGGGTGTCCGTGGCGCGCGCCCTGGTAGGTGGGAGACCCTCGAGCGCGGGGAGATCGTCCGCG
This sequence comes from bacterium, assembly GCA_030430245.1. Classification (GTDB taxonomy): domain Bacteria; phylum Desulfobacterota; class Binatia; order UBA12015; family UBA12015; genus VGTG01. The sequence goes on from JAUIFY010000115.1 coordinate 4,769, forward strand.
CCCGGTCCGAAGCCCGAGACGGTGGCGTACACGAGCTTCGGCGCGATCTCCGCGACGCTCGCATGGCCCAGACCGACGCGCTCGAGCGCTCCCGACCGGAGTCCGTTCAAGAACACGTCCGCGACCGGCAGGCGCTTGCGGATCGCCACCTGCGCGTCGGGCTGCTGGAGGTCGATCTCGACCACGTCCTTGCCGCGATGCCACACGGCGTAGCCGGGAAGCTCGTCCCATAGCGGATCACCGCCGGGCGGCTCGATCCGCAGAACGTCGGCGCCGTAGTCCGCGAGGAGCATCCCGGCGATCGCACCCGCTCGGCCCCGCGTGAGGTCGAGCACCCGCAGGCCGACGAGAGGGCCGCTCGGCTCTTCCAGCTTCATGCCGGAACCTAGTGCACCGTCAGCGACATGGCACCGATGCCGTGCCGCCCCTCGAGGTCCCGCCCGGCGTCACGCCGCCTCGAAAGAGTGCCGATGTTCGTTCGGCGCCCTTCCTTGCGAGGAACGCCGATCGACGGCGATCCATTGACGCGATGTCGCGTACGGTGCACTAGAGCCCCACCATCTTCGCGAGGTACTGCATCATCACCTCGTCGGCACCGCCACCGATGCTCGTGAGTCGCGAGTCGACGAAGCCCCGCCCGGCCGCGCTCTCTCGCATGTAGCCGAAGCCGCCGTGAAGCTGGATGCACTCGTCCGCGACGGCGCGGCTCGTTCGCCCGGCGATCAGCTTGGCCATGGAGATCTCCTTCGTCGCGTCCTCGCCGCGCACGCGCCGACGGACGCACGCGTGGATCATCTCCCGATCCGCGGTGATGCGCGTCAGCATCTCGACCAGCTTGAACTGCGTCACCTGCATCTTCGCAAGCGGCTTTCCGAACACGACCCGCTCCTTGCACCAGTCGCGGGTGATCTCCCAGAGATGCTCCGCGCTCGCGTTCGCCTGCACCGCCGCGACGAGACGCTCGTCCTGGAACTGCATCATCTGCTGCTGGAAGCCCCGGCCGATGTCGCCGATCGTGTTCGCGACCGGCACGCGTACGTCGTCGAAGAAGAGCAGACCGGTGTCGGAGCCCCGGTTCCCGATCTTGTCCAGCAGCTCGTAGCTGAAGCCCTCGCTCGCGGTCGGCACGATGATCTGGGTGAACCCACCGTAGCCAGCGTCCGGGTCCGTGACCGCGAGGAGGCAGAGGAAGTCCGCCGTCGCGGCGTTCGTGATGTAGATCTTGCTTCCGTTGATGACCCAGCTGTCGCCATCCCGCACGGCGCGCGTCTTGATCCCCGCGACGTCGGATCCGGCGTCGGGCTCCGTCACCGCGATCGCTCCGACCATCTCGCCCCGGATCGCCGGCACCAGAAACCTCTCGCGCAGATCGTCCGATCCGAACTCGTGCAGCGACGGCGTGGCCATGTCCGTCTGTACGCTGATGCCCAGCGTGACGCCGGCGTTGTCGGCAAACCCGAGCTCCTCGAACAGAATCGCGCTGTACGACCAATCGAGCCCGGCGCCCCCCCAGCGCGGATCGTATCGGATTCCGAGAAAGCCCAACTCGCCCATCCGCCGGTACACCGACTTGTCGATGCGCCCTTGCTCGTCGAATTCCCGCGCGCGCGGCGCGAGCTCCTCCTGGACGAACTTCCGCGCCACGTCGCGGAAGGCGTGGTGCTCCGGCGTGTCGTAGAGCTCTGCGCTGGTCTGGACGGTCGGCATCTGGTGCCTATAACCGGCTCGCCCCGATCCCGCGAGACGCCCCGAGATGCGTCGCGAGCCAGCTTGGCCGACTGCCAGCGCGATGCCATCATCGAGGGACATGACCCTCCAAGGCAAGACGTGTCTCGTGACCGGGGCCACCTCCGGAATCGGCGAGGCGACCGCCCTCGCCCTCGCAGCCCGGGGCGCCGCCGTCGCGATCCTGTGCCGGGATGCCGAACGCGGCGAGCAGACCTGCGAACGGATCCGCGCGGCCGTACCCGACGCCTCGCTGCGCCTCTACCGCGCGGACCTCGGGTCCCAGGCGGAGATCCGCGACGTCGCACGCGAGATCCTCGACACGCTGCCCGAGCTCCACGTGCTCGTGAACAACGCCGCCGCCCTGCACGTGAGCCGCACGGAGACCATCGATGGGATCGAGGCGACGTTCGCGGTCAACCATCTCGGCTACTTCCTGCTCACGAACTTGCTGCTGCCCCGACTGCGAGAGAGCGCCCCCGCCCGAATCGTGAACGTCGCTTCGGATGCCCACAAGTTCGTCGGCGGGATCAACTTCGAGGACCCCGGCTACGAGGAGGGCTACGGGGCGATGCGGGTCTACGGGCACTCGAAGCTCGCGAACATCCTGTTCACGCGCGAGCTCGCCCGTCGCCTCGAGGGGAGCGGCGTGAGCGTCAACTGTCTGCACCCGGGCGCCGTCGCGACGGGTCTCGGGAGCAACAACGGGGCGTGGGCGCGCCTGGTGATGAAGATCGTCGGCCTCTTCTTCAACTCGCCCGAGCAGGGGGCCGCGACGTCGATCCACCTCGCGTCGTCGCCCGAGGTGGAGGGCGTGACCGGCGGCTACTTCGTGCGGTGCAGGGAGACCGAGCCCGCCGCCGCCGCGCGAGACGACGAGGCGGCCCGCCGGCTCTGGGCGGTCAGCGAAGAGATGACCGGCCTCGCCCCGAGCGCGGCCGCGGCGGGGAGCTGAGCCATGTCCATCGAAGCCGTCGTCCTTCAAATCCTGGCCCTGGTCTTCGCGGTCTCGTTCCACGAGTCGGCGCACGGGTGGGTCGCATGGCGCTTCGGAGACCCGACCGCCAAGGAGCTCGGGCGCATCAGCCTGAACCCGCTGCGGCACATCGACCCGGTCGGCAGCGTGTTGGTCCCGGCCCTGCTCGCGTTCACCGGCGCACCCGTCTTCGGGTGGGCCAAGCCGGTCCCGGTGTCGCTGGCACGGACCCGCCGTCCGCGGTGGAAGGCGAACCTGTTCATCTCCGCCGCCGGTCCCGTATCGAATCTTCTCCTCGCGGCCTCGTTCGCGCTGGTGTTCTTCGTCCTGCGGCCGACCGAGCCTCCGGGCGTGATGCACACCCTACTGCTGCAGCTGGCCCTCTTCTCGGTCTTCATCAACGTGGTGCTGGCCTTGTTCAACCTGCTCCCGATCCCCCCCCTCGACGGCTTCGGGGTCGTGGAGAGCCTTCTGCCCCGCTCGGCCGCGCCCGCCGCAGCGTGGCTCCGCCAGTACGGGATGATCCTTCTCGTCCTCCTGATCTTCAGTGGCGGGCTCTCGTGGATCCTGCGCCCCGCCCTGCTCACGGTCGAGCGCTGGATGCTCGGTTCGTAGGCTGATAGCCTCCGGCCGCCGTGGGGAGGGTGGAGGTGCCCGCGCGCGTCCGGGTGGTGCGCGCGCTCGTTTCGGTGGTCGTCGCGATGGTGGCCGCCGCACTCGTCCTGTGGTGGTGGCGGGAGCAGCGCGTCAATCCCACGACGGACGATGCGTTCGTCCAGGCGGACATCGTGGGTGTCGCCGCACAGGTGAGCGGCCCGATCGTCCGGACCCTCGTAGCCGACAACCAACGCGTCGAGCGCGGCGACCTGCTGTTCGTGATCGACCCGCGCCCCTTCGAGCTCGCGGTGGCCGAGGCGCGCGCCCAGCGAGACCTCGCGGCACAGGACGTCGAGGCATTCGCGGCGGAGGTCGAGGTCGCACGGGCGGACGTCGAAACGAGAGAGGCCGCCCTCCTGTACGCCACGCAATACCTCGAACGGATCCAGCCCCTCGTGGAACGGCAGTTCATGACGCGCGACGCCCTCGACGACGCGGTCACCAAGGCGCGCGAGGCGCGGGCCGCGGTCGAGGCCGCCCAGCGGGCCCTTCAGGTCGCCGAAGCCACCTACGGCCAGGCCGGCGAGGCGAACTCGCGGTTTCGGTTGGCCGAGGCCGCGCTCGGCGAGGCCGAGCTGCGGCTCGGCTACACGCGCGTGTTCGCGCCCGTCAACGGCTACGTGACGAATCTGAACCTGCCCGTCGGGACGTACGTGAACGAGGGCGTGCAGCTGTTCGCGATCGTCGATGCCGACTCGTTCTGGTTCAGCGCGCGATTCAAGGAGACGTTCCTCGATCGCGTGCGGCCCGGCCAGACGGCCACCATCACGCTGAACAGCTACCCGGATCGGAGCTTCCCCGGGGTCGTGCAGGGCGTCGGGTGGGGCATCTTCCAACCCGATGGGTCGACGGTCGAGCTGTTGCCCGAGGTCGACCCCGTGGTCTACTGGGTGCGGCTCGCGCAGCGCTTTCCGGTTCGCGTCGAGTTCCTCGAGCGGGATCCCTCGCGACCCCTGCGCGTCGGCGCGAACGGTTGGGTGACGATTCATACCGGCGGAGTCGACGTCGACAGCCCCTTTGGGCCGGCACTCGACCCCGCCCGGCCGTCGGCGCCGCCCGCCGACGTCGCGTCACGCCTCGAAGAATAGCGCCCAGACGAGGACCGCCCAGATGAGTGTGAGCGAGGTGAACACGAGGACGCCGGTCGGCACGTACGTCGCGAGCCTCGTGCGCGCGATCCCCGCGAGGGTGAGCACGGCGAGCCCCGCCCCGACCGCGGGCGCGACGACCCACGATGGAAAGTACATTCCGTAGATCGAGGTGTCGTAGCCACAGCCGCAGATGGTGAGCAGCAGCCCCAGTCGAATGGCGTTTCCGTTCCTCACGCTCGATCCCGAGCGGACCCGCACCGCCACACGCACCGCCGTGGCGTCGGTCGTCTCGCTCTGTATCGTGCTCATCTACCGATTTCCCGAGGGGTACTGGGCGCTCATCACCTGCCTCGTGATGACCCAGGCGTCGGTCGGAGCCTCCATCGACAAGGGCATCCTTCGGCTGATCGGCACCGTCGTCGCCTGCATGCTCGCCGTCGTGTGGCTCGCCCCGCTCAATCAGAGCCCCCTCGCGTTCCTCCTCGTCACCTTCGCCATCATCACGATCGCCGCGTACCTGGGCTCCGGCTCCGTCTACCCCTACGCCTTCGTGATCGGCGGCGTCACGCTCGTGATGGTCGCAGTTCTCGGCTTCGAGGGCCAGAACGTCTCCGCATCGAAGGGGCTCGCACGGAGCGGCGAGATCCTCGTCGGCGTCGTCGTCTCCTGGTTCTGCGCGTTCGCGATCTGGCCCAGGCGCGCCTCGGACCAGATCGACCAGATCGTCGATCGAACGATCGCCCGCACGCGCGCCGCCTTCGAGGAGGCGGTGGGAGCGATCGTCGACAGCCGACCGCCCCCACCGCGGCTCCGCGACGAGCTCGCGGACGTCGAGCCGGACCTGCACACCATGCTCGCTCTCGTTCCGGCCGCCGCGCGCGAGGGGCGGGCGCATCGCCACCGCACGCAGGCCCGGCGCCGCCTCGCGATCCATCTCGAGCGACTGCGGGCCACGCTTCTTCCTCTGGCGGACCCGATCGGCGCCCTGCCGAACGGCCTCGTCGACGCGACGAAGGACGAGCTCTCGGCGGTCCTCGACACGATCCGGAGCGCGTGGCGGATCCTCGAGCGCTCGAGCGAGGAGGGAGAGGTCGACCGCGCACTGGACGCGATCCGTCCGCGACGACAGGCGCTCGAACGGCGCATCGACGAGCTGCGCAGGTCGGGCGCCACGCGCGAGCTCTCCGCCCGCGACGTCATCGGCTTCCACGGAATCCTCGGGACGCTCCGCGAGGTGGAGACGCAGCTCCACGCCGTCTCGCGATGCGGCGAGGCACCCGACGACGACACGGACACGAGCTGGCGGGAGCGCCTCCACACGTTCTCCATCGACGAGCCCCGGCGCCGCTACGCCATCAAGACGGGTCTCGCCGTATGCTTCGCCGTCGCCCTGCTGAACGTGCTGCAGTGGGAGAGCTCCGTCAGTGCGATGATCACGGTGTTCATCGTCTCACAGCTCAGCATCGGGGGCTCCGTCCGCAAGGCGATGCTCCGGCTCTCGGGCGCCTTCCTCGGCGGGGTCCTCGCGCTGATCGCCATTCTCGTTCTCACCCCGCACATCTCGACCCTCCCGCCCTTCGCACTCGCGATCTTCGTCGTGATGTTCGGCTGCGCCTACGCCTACACCGGCCCGGAGTCCTCTTCGTACGCGGGGCTCCAGACCGGTCTCGCCTTCGTGATCGTGCTCGTGGCCGGGCCGAAGCAAGAGACCTCGATCATGCCGGGCGTGTACCGCCTCGTCGGGGTCATGCTCGGCACCGCGATCTCGATCGGTGTCGAGACGGTTCTCTGGCCCTCCCACGCCTACGTCGACCTGCGCGACCGCATTCGCGACTCCCTCGTGGGCGCCGGGACGCTGTTCCGGTCGCTCTCGTCGGCGTTGCGCGGCGCGCCACCGGAACGCGACGAGTGGCTCCGACGCGCGCACGTGGCCCGGCAACGACTCACGGACTTCTGGCAGATTCTCGGAGAGGCCTTGCTCGAGGGGAAGGAGGCGCGCGCCGCCGTCGCTTTCGAGCTGCCCGTCGCGACGGCGACCGACGAGATGATGCACCGGATCGCGCGTCTCGCGGTGCGCATCGATCGCCCGGTGAACCCCGAGCTCCGCGCGCTCGTCGAGCCGGCGCTGGAGGATCTCCTGGACGGCGTCGAGGGGACGCTCGACCGACTGCCCTCCTACCTCGACGGGGCGCGCCCGCCGGCGGAGGCATCGGCCGACGGAGATGCCCTGCGGGCCGCGAACCTTCGACTGCTCGACGCCGTGGAGACGGCCCGGACCGATCGACGCACGCTGGAGCTTCCCGAGGCCGAGGTCTCTTTCTTCTTCGGACTGCTCGACGCGGTGGTCCGAATCGCGCAAGGAATATCCGTGACGTGCGGTGCGCTTTCGCGCGCTCCGCAGACGTGAGATGGAGCGATCGTCGATCATGCGTTGGTTCGTGCTCGTGCTTGGATTGGCCGTTCTCGCGGTTGCATCGCCCGGCGAGGCGGCTCGTCTCACGGGCGTCCAGGTGCAGGCCCGTCGAGGAGAGACCGTCGTGAGCCTTCGCGTGGCCGACGGCGGGGTGCGACCGGTCGTCCACATGCTGGGCGACCACCGACTTGTCGTCGACCTCCCGGACGTCGAGCCGGCGCTCGCGAGCCACCGCATCCCCGGGGGAACCCCGATCCTCGAGCGGGTGCGCATCGGCCTCCACAACGACCCGGCCCCCCGGACGCGCGTGGTCTTCGATCTGGCGGGACCGGCCGCGTACTCGGTGGAGTTCGGCGATCGCGGACTGGAAGTCGTGCTGCGCGCGTCCGGCTCCGCCGGGGCGGTCGACGATCCGCCCGCGCCATCCCGACCCGCCGGGACGACCGGTGTTCCCTCCGCGACGGCCGAGCCGATCGCCGAGGCGACACCGGGCGCGACGGCCTCTCCGTCCCCGCGACCGACGCCGAGCCCGTCGCCGCAGCCGACGTCACGCCCGACCGCCTCCCCGTCCCCGAGGCCGACCGTGCCCGCGTCGCCGCGCCCCACCGTGTCCCCGTCTCCGAGGCCAACCCCGCGCCCGAGCGCCTCGCCGTCGCCGAAGCCGACCGGCTCGCCGTCCCCGAAGCCGACCGGCTCGCCCGAACCGACCCGCCGGCCGTCGCCGCCGAGCCCGTCTCCGACTCCGCCGCCGAGCCCGAGCCCGGCGCTCGAGACGACGACCACCCCGCCGCGAGCGACCGAGTCGCGCGGGGATACGGACGAGGGCCGCACCGAGGCCGAGGCCCCGGACGCCGAAGCGATCCCGAGCGGCACCGTCACGCTCGACTTCACGAGCGCCGACGTGCGCAGCGTGATCGACCTGGTCGCGAACGTCGGCGGCTACGACGTGATCTTCACCCCGGAGGTGCGCGGCACCGTCACCATCCGCGTGATCGACGCACCGTGGGAAGAAGCGCTCGACGCCATCCTCGAAAAGAAGCGCCTACGGGCCACGCGGCACGCCGACCTCATCCTGGTGTCGCCGGACGACAGCCGTTGATCCGGAAGGGCCGTCGTCAGACCTTGAAGTACTCGGGATGGAGCACGGGGTCGGGCGTGAAGACCGGCTTGCCGTTGTCGTAGAGCGGAATGCCGCCGTAGCCCGTCTCCCGCTTCACCCACGTGCCGTCCTCGCCCTTCTTCCAGAAGGAAGCCGAGTTTCCGAAGGTCTGCGGGTCGCGCAGGACGCGCGCATTCAGGTCGAAGTCGTCCGGCAGAGAACCTCTCCAGTCGGAGTAGATCTGCTGCCCCTCGAAGCGAGGCGTGCGGACGACGTTTCCGCTCTCGTCGACCGTATCGAAGACGGGCGAGTACGACGTGCCGTGATAGAAGTCGGGCGGGACGTACATTCCCTCCGTCCGCGGATCCTCGCTCAGCGTGCCCGTCGTGTTCACGACGACGTCCGCCGTGGACAGGTTCGGTCGGCTCTCCGTCGAGGGCGCCTCCCCGACCGGCGCCGGGTTCGTCGCCGGCCCGCCCGTAGACTCGGAACGCTCGCCGACCGGAGTGCGCGCGGCTGCGGTCGCCTCGGCCGACGTGCGTCCTCCGACCGGAGCGCGCGCCCCCGCGGTCTTCAGCCCCGCGTCCGCACCCTCCACGAGCGCCGACGCAGCCGAGGCGAGGCTCTCGGCTTGCTTCTTCAGCTCCGCCGCGAATCCCGCCGACGGCCGCTCGTGCGCGATCGCTCTTCGAATCGTCTGCGTGACGGCTTCCGCCGCACCGGTGGTCTTTCCGATCATGCGGCGCACCGCACGCAAGCGCCGCGCCAACCCACCCGACCGCGCCGGGGCCCAAGAGACACGTGGAAGCATGGCCGGTCCGGGCGACCCGCCGGGAAAGAATTTCCGGGAACGGTGCTTCGTGCCGCCGGCCGCCACGCCTCCGGCCCGTCTCGCGCCCACCTCCGGTGCCCTCGCCGTGGCACCGCGGTTGCTGCTTCCCTTCCAAGCCATGGTCTCGTCCGTCTTCCAAATGCACGTCTTCCGTCCGAGCCAGGATCTCGAGACGCGCGAGCGCATCGCGACGCAGACGTCCTTCGCCCGCCACCTCGATGCCGCGTCCGACCGAAGCGCGGCGAGCGACCCGTCGACCGGCGCCCCCGCGGACCCCGCGCGCGGCGCCGCGCCCTGGCTCCGGTCCGCCGACAAGCGTGCGCTGGCGACCTCGATCGAGCGCGCCTCCGAGGCGCTCGGGGTCGAGCCGGACGTCGCCGTCGCGGTGGCGATCGCCGAGTCCAGCCTCGACCCGACGGCGCGAGCGGCCGACGGCCTCAGCTCCGGGACCTTCCAGGTGCGCCCCTCCACCGCCTCCGACATGCGCGCCCTCATCCGTTCCGGCGAGGTGGCGCGAGCGCCCGGCGGGGCCGACGTCGTCCTCGGAGTGACGTATCTCCGCCACCTCGACGACCTCTTCGCCGAGACTACCGAGCTGCGCCCCGGCCTCCGCACCGTCGCCGTGCCCGACGCCGCCGAGCGCCAGCACTTCGCCGTGGCCGCCTTCAATGCGGGCCAGGGACGCGTCGCAGCCGCGCAGGCGACGGCGTCGCGCCGCGGCGCGGACCCACGCGATTTCGCGAGCGTCCGCCCTCATCTTCCGTCGATCACGCGAACCTACGTGGACCGCGTGAGTCGCTATTCCGACACGCCGCAACCGGGCAGCGCGTGACCTCGCACAGCAAATCCTGCCGACTCCGCGGCGCGACCTCGCGCCTGGGCGGCGGCTCGCCCCCCGATTTTCGCCGACGCGCCGGCCCGCGTGGTCGACCGCCCCCGTGGCACGGGCGTTGCGTCTCAGCCCCGGCACAGACCGAAGGGAGAACCCGTTCAAATGGCCCAAGACGAAGATCGGAGCACGACGATGAATGAGACCATCCTCGAACCGGACCTTCTCATCCGGGAAGCGCTGGAGCGCGGAATGCTGGTGGAGGCCGAAGACGCCATCCGCGAGCTCATCGCTGCGGAGCCCGAAGGGCACGACGGTTGGCTGCTGCGAGGAGTGCACGATCTGCTCCGCGGGGAGTTCCACGACGGCGTGACGGCCTTCGATCGCGCCCTCCGCCTCGGCGCCCGTCGACGCGAGGCCCAGCTCGGGCTCGGCCAGGCACAGCTCGGCATCGAAGACTACGAGGCTGGCTGGATCACGCTCCGCGAGCTCGCGCAACACGAGCCCGACGATCCCGAGGTGCTCCACTGGATGCTTCGCGCCGGCCTCGCGCTGGAGCGCTGGGAGGCACTGGCGGATCATCTTCGCGACTACCTGGGGCGAAACCCGGACGACGACGCGGCCCGGTTCGCGTTCGCCAGCGTGGCCTACCGCGGGGGGCAGCTCGCCGAAGCCCGGGCGCAGCACGACATCCTGTCCGCCCGGGAAGTCCCCCTCGACGGCCTCGACGAGCTCGAGGCTCTCCTCGAGCCGGAGACTCTCGCCGCCTCGGCGGCGTAGGAGGATCGGACGATGCGGCGTCTCGCCCTCGCGTTCCTCGCCACCGCGGCCCTGGGCCTCGGCCCGGCCGCGGCCGAGACCCTCACGCCCGAGCAGATCCTCGAGCTACGCAAATCGGGCGTGAGCGACGCCACGATCCGCCAGATGCTCGAGAACGAGAATCAGGCGATGAAGGACAAGCAGAAGGACCGTGTTCCAGACGACATGGTCGAGCAGAGCTACGCGAACGAGCACATCGGCTCGTGGACCACGAAGGACGGCCGGCGCGTCTTCTCGACCGGCAAGGGCGACTACCCGAACCACGCCTTCGATCCCACCATCCCATCGAGCCAGCCCCAGTCCCCGGTCGGAGTCTTCCCCTACGTCGGCGCGCCCGTACCCGTGCGGTGACGGCGCCCGCGGGAACCCGCGGCGTCGAAACCCTCAACTCGCGACACGGCAGAGCCGATGGATCCTCGGGGGAACCGGTGATGCCGACGGCCGAGACTGCATCCATCATGGCGGACGCGCCAGCGGCGCCGGGCCACGCGTGGTATCCGACGCTCGCGGCCCGCGTCGAGGAAGGCCGTCTCGACCTTCCCATGCTGCCGCGGGTCGCGACGGAGATCGTCCAGCTCTCGTCGGGAAACGACACGGACGCGGGACGGCTCGCGTCCCTCCTCCATCAGGACGCGGCCCTCGCGGCGGCGGTCCTGCGCGTCTCGAATGCCCCGGCGTACCTGCCCCGAACGCCGATCGTCTCGCTGCAGCAAGCGGTCACGCGCCTGGGCTTCGTGGTCCTCGGGGAGATCGCCCTCGCGGCCTCCCTTCAGGCCGGTGTGTTTCGCGTGGGCCGACACGAGCCGCGCCTGGAGGCGCTTTGGCGCCACGCGGTCGCCTCTGGAGCCTTCGCGCGCGAGATCGCACGCGCCAAGCGCCTGAACGTCGAGAACGGGTTCCTCTGCGGATTCCTCCATGGGATCGGAAAGCCGGCCCTGCTTCAGCTCGTCGCCGACCTGGAGGCCAACGAAGACACGCACGTCGCGGACGAGGAGCTCCGGACGATCCTCGACGGACTCCACGTGGCGGTGGGCCGCCACCTCGCCGAGCGCTGGGAGCTCCCGATCCCGGTTCGCCGCGCGCTCTCCCACTACCGGGACGTCGGCCACGGCGACCGCGACGTCGAGGCGACCGAGGCGATCGAGGTGCCCGTCACCGCGGCCGCGAACCGCCTCGCCACGCACCTGCTCGAGCCCGCGTCGCTCGACGAGGTGGAGTTGCGGGCCCACCCCGCATTCCAGGTCCTGAACTTCTATCCCGAGGACGTCGACCGTCTTCTCGACCACCGCGACACCGTGCGCGGGGTCGTGGACTCGATGGTCGCCTGAGATCGTCGTGGAACCGTCGCGCACGTTCGACATCGCGGTCATCGGAAGCGGCCCCGGAGGCCAGAAGGCTGCGATCCAAGGGGTGAAGGCCGGCCGAAGCGTCGTGATCATCGAGCGAGAGCGCTCGATCGGCGGCGCCTGTGTCCAACACGGCACGATCCCGAGCAAGACCCTCCGGCACTCGGCGCTGCGTGTCGGTGGCTTCGACTCCGACGGCCCGATCGAGTCGGGAATCGAGCTGAGCCCGCTGATGATCCAGCTCGGCCGGGTCGTAGACCAGCACACGGCCTACATGACGAGGCAGGTGGACCGAAACGGCATCGTGTCGATCCACGGCAAGGCGCGTTTCGCGGCGCCGGGGCGCCTCGAGGTCCGGAGCCTCGACGGAAGCGTCACGCTCGTCGACGCCGGCGTCATCGTCATCGCGACCGGCTCCCGCCCGCGGACTCCGCCCGACGTCCCGGTCGACCACGAGCACGTTCTGGACAGCGACTCGATTCTCTCCATGAGCTATCTCCCGCAGTCCCTCGTCGTGCTCGGGGGCGGCGTGATCGCGAGCGAGTACGCGTCGATCTTCGCCCACCTGGGCGTCGCCGTGACGATGGTCGACCGCGCCGATCGCCCCCTGCGCTTCCTGGACGAAGAGGTGACACGGGGCTTCGTCGCGTCGTTCGAGGCGCGAGGGGGCCGCTACCTCGGAGAGCGGAGCATCGCGAAGCTCGCGTGGGACGGGCTGCAACACGTGGTGACCGAGCTCGACGACGCCACCGTCCTGCGAACCGAGAAGGCGCTCATCGCGCTCGGGCGCATCGCGTGTGTCGAGGACCTCGGTCTGGAGAACGCCGGCATCACCCTCACCGATCGCGGGGTCATCCCCGTAGACGAGCATTGCCAGACGGTCGCGCCGGGCGTCTACGCGGTGGGAGACGTGATCGGACCGCCCGCCCTCGCGGCGAGCGCGATGGAGCAAGGCCGGCGCGCCGTCTGCGACGCGCTGGGGCTGGAGCTGCACGATGCACCCGAGACGTCGCCCATGGGCATCTACACG
>JAUIFY010000116.1 GCA_030430245.1 bacterium
GCCACCTCCTGGATCGGCGAAGGCTCGACAGCCGAGAATGATTTTCACGCCGGGCTCGTCTTTGCCTCGACCTATCGCGCGCCCGTCGTGTTGAACATCGTCAACAATCAGTGGGCGATCTCGACCTTTCAGGGGATTGCGCGCGGCAAGGCGGCGACGTTCGCTTCAAGAGGCCTTGGTTTCGGCATTCCCTCCCTGCGCGTCGATGGCAATGATTATCTTGCTGTTTACGCCGTTGCGAAATGGGCGGCGGAGCGGGCGCGCATGGGGCTGGGGCCGACGCTCATCGAACACGTCACCTATCGCATGGGCGCACACTCAACCTCCGACGATCCGTCCGCCTATCGCGCCAAGGAAGAATCGACCTCATGGCCGCTGGGTGATCCCGTGGAGATCGAGGTGCGCGGGTACCGTCTGTGTCTGAGAACGGAGCAGCTGGACACCGTGCGCGTGGAGGTCGAGGTGTCGGCGGGATGACGGCGGCACCGGCCCTCGCTCCCGAGCCCGTCCGGTTGGCGCTGGTCGGAGCGCCGAACGCGGGCAAGACGACGCTCTTCAACACGTTGACTGGTTCCAGCGCCCGCGTCGGGAACTATCCGGGCGTGACGGTCGAACGGCGTCTCGGCCGCCTGACCCAGACCGATCGCGAGATCGAGATCCTGGACCTGCCGGGCACGTACGCGCTTCATGGAGAGACTCCCGACGAGCAGGTGGTCACCCACGTGCTGGCGGGCGACCAGCCGGGCGAGCGTCGACCCGATGCGCTGGTGGTGGTCGTCGATGCGACGACGTTCCGTCGCGGCCTCTCCCTCGTCCGCGAAGCGCTGGACCGCGGCCTTCCGACGCTCGTCGTCGCCACGATGATCGACGAAGTGAAGGCGCGCGGCGGGCATTTCGATCCGATGAGGCTGTCGCGACTCATCGGCGCTCACGTCGTCGGCGTGGTGGGACACCGCGGCGTCGGTCTCGAACCTCTACGTCGATTCCTCGAGGATCCGATGTCGTGGCCGCGACCCGCGTCGAGCGACGCCCGGACGGCGGAGTCCCGGTACGAGTGGGTCGACCGGGTGTGCGACGAGCTCGGTCTCGACGACCTGCACCCCGATGGGCGCACGGACGCGCTCGACCGGGTCTTGCTGCATCCCGTGGCGGGTGTCGCCGTGTTCCTCGGAGTCATGGTGATGCTGTTTCAGAGCATCTTCACGTGGGCCGTCCCCGCGATGGATGCCATCGACGGCGCCTTCGCGGAGCTGGGCGCGATCTCCCGGCAGATCCTGCCCGTCGGCGTTCTGACCGACCTGTGGGCCGACGGAATCCTGGCCGGGGTCGGGTCCGTGGTGATCTTCCTGCCGCAGATCCTCATCTTGTTCACCGCGCTGCACCTCCTTCAGGACGTGGGCTACATGGCGCGGGCGGCGTTCGTGGTGGACCGCGTCATGGGGTGGGTGGGGCTGCAGGGGCGGAGCTTCGTGCCACTGCTTTCGTGCTACGCGTGCGCCGTGCCGGGCATCATGGCAGCGCGGACGATCGCCTCGCCGCGCGAACGGCTGGCGACGATCCTGGTCGCGCCGTTCATGACGTGCTCCGCGCGTCTCCCGGTCTACACGCTCCTGATCGCGGCCTTCGTGCCGGCGACGACGGTGCTCGGTCTGGGCCTGCAGGGGCTCGTGATGTTCGGGCTCTATCTGCTGGGGGCCGTGACGGCGTTCGTCTCGGCGGCTCTCTTGAATCGCACGCTGCTGCGCGGCTCGGTGAGCGTCTTCTACATGGAGCTGCCGCCGTATCGGATGCCCACGCTGCGGCTTCTGGGTCGCCAGGTCTGGGAGAGCGCGATGGCCTTTCTCAAGAGGGCGGGCACGATCATCCTGATCGCCTCGATCGTCCTCTGGGGCCTGCTCAGCTTCCCGACGGCGCCGCTCGACCCGAGCCGGACGCCGTCGGAGCAGGCGAGCGCGAACCTCGAGGCGAGCGTCGCCGGCCGCGTGGGCCACGCGATCGAGCCCGCGATCGCGCCGCTGGGCTTCGATTGGAAGATCGGCGTCGGTCTGCTCGCGAGCCTCGCGGCGCGCGAGGTGATCGTGGCGACGCTCGCCCAGATCTACGCGGTGAGTGACGCGGAGGACTACGCGGGCCTGCGCTCCGCGCTCGAGAACGACATCGACCCCGACACCGGCCAGCGCGCGTTCACCCTGCCGACGGCCCTGTCCCTCCTCGTCTTCTTCGTCTTCGCTCTCCAATGCACGTCGACGATCGCGATCATGGCCCGCGAAACCGGCAGCTGGCGATGGCCCGCACTCGCCTTCGGCTACATGCTCGGCCTCGCCTGGGCCGGCAGCTTCGCGACGTACCACCTGGCACGCGCCCTGCTCTGAAAGCGGGACGTTCGTTACCTTTTGCGAATTGTTACCTTTTCGCGGCCGGAGGGTCGCGACTGGGAAACGCAACGGACGTCCCCGCCCGGGCGGTGGCCGGGGGATTAGTTCTGTCTGTCGCGGCCTTCGCCGCGCGCGGGTTTGGGTGGCGGCGCAATTCTGGTCGGGTGGTGAGTGGGATGGATCGTCGAGTCCGAGAGTTCGAGGGAGCTGTCCCGCGGCCTTCCGGGCCTGCGTCACCACGACCGGCAACGAGCCGAGGGCGGTGGCCCAGGCGTGCTCTACGCGTGCGGGCGCCGAACCGGGACATACACCTGCTCGCTCGCGTTGCTGTCCCTCGGGTCGTAGCCCTCTGGCAGCACTTCGAAGTGTTCTCGAGGGTCGAGTTCGTAGCCGGACCGGGGCAGCCACTCGCCGAAGATGTACTGGAACGTGGGCAGGAACGCGCTGGCGGGTCCCCGATGGAGGAACACCGCGTACACGCCACCCTGCAGCGTGTACGCGCGCATGCCCGGAGGGAGGCTCTCCGCCTCCGTCACCTCGACCACCGCCCATTTGGTGAAGGTCGTCGAGGGATCCAGGGCGCTCGCGCCGGGGCGCGGGTAGACCTGCATGGAGATGTACTCGTTGGTGGTGCGTCCCTGAATCTCGTGGCGCCGGGGCATGAAGGCGCGCCATAGCTCGTGCGTGGCGTCCTCGACCAACGTCATCTCACGGTGCAGACCGACGAGCACCTTGGGCCCCACGTTCTCTATTCTGGGCTCCATCGCCTCCGCCTCCGTCTCCGCCTGCGCCGCCGAACGCCAGTGGGCACGTTCGTCTCCTATCCAAGCCGCTCCCCGGTACCAAACCCGTGGCGGAACGGAGACGCTCGGTGCGTTCTTGCGGTCGTTACCGCTCGGCCGCGAAAAAGGTAACGTTTCGCCAAAAGGTAACGAACGTCCCCAGCGGGAATCGCCCCTCTTGGCGCGACGGACGTCGCGATCGTTGGGGGAAGACTCCGGAGTGCCACACCGTCGCGCGCGATGGCATTCCTCGGAAGGATGGGGAGCGGGTTCGTGCGGAACCACGTAGGGCCTGCGGCGGCGTCACCCGAAGAGGCGGCGGTTCATGAGCGAGCCGAATCCGTCCGATGCCTTCTGAGGAGCGCACCTCGTCCGACCCTCGACCTCTCGAGCTCACAAGGCGGCGTGCGCCTTTCGACATGGCGACCGAGAGCGAGTGTGAAGCCGCGCGCGCGCCGCGCGCGGCTCCGGAGGATGCGACGGATGGCGACGTCCGGTCCGCGATCGCGCTCACCGTGCACGAGTCTCTCCGTCCGGTCGCGACGGTGACGGCATGTCTCTTCGCCGTGCTGACGGCGTTCCCCCTGTTCCTTCGTCCGCCCGGCCTGGCCGTGCCGATCGCGCTCTCGTACCTCGCCGTCGCGTTCGGCCTCGGGATGGCCGCCCTGGTCGCGCCCCGGCTCCCGACGCGGTTCGCGCACGCGTTCGGCACCCTGATCGCGGTCGCGGTGCTCGGTCAGAACATCTTCAACATGTGGCTCACCGGCGAGGTCTGGCAGACGACGAACGTCATGTTGCTCTCGGTCGCGCTCGGTGCCTTTCTTCTCTCGACGCCCTGGCTCCTGGGTGGGCTCTTCGTGAGTTGGGTCGCGTGGGTCCTCGCGCTGCCGACTCCGTCCTTCGATGGGTCGACGGGCGGTCCCCCGCTCGTCCACTGGGGCTTCGGGCTCGTCACGGCGACCGTCTTGTCGGTGTTGTTGAACCGGACCAGGATCCGGGCGCTCTCCCGCCTCGAGCTCCTGCGCGCGAAGAACGAGGCGATCGCCCGCGAGATGGCCGAGGCGGCCGAGGAGGCGCGGTCGGCGACGCGGGCCAAGTCCGAGTTCCTCGCGACCATGAGCCACGAGCTTCGGACACCCATGAACGCGGTCATCGGAATGACGGGGGTGCTGCAGGATACGCCCCTCTCGCGCGAGCAACGGGAGTGCGTCGACATCGTCCGGTCGTCCGGCAACGCGCTCCTCGGCATCATCAACGACGTCCTGGACTTCAGCAAGATCGAGGCCGGTCGCCTCGAGGTCGAGCAGCGTGCCTTCGATCCCCGTCGTGCCGTCGAGGAGGCGGTCACCATGGTGGCTCCCCTCGCGGACCGCAAAGGCCTCGAGATCGCGACGAGCTCCGAAGCGGCCGTGCCGGGTTCGATCGAGAGCGACGCGACGCGCTTTCGCCAGATCATCCTGAACCTGCTCTCGAACGCCGTGAAGTTCACCGAGCGGGGGCGGATCGCCGTGCGCGTGTCTGCAGAACGGGCCGCCGACGACGTCTGCGTTCTCGAGGTGGCGGTCCAGGATGACGGAATCGGGATCGCACCCGCGGAG
The DNA here is from genome assembly GCA_030430245.1 of bacterium. Classification (GTDB taxonomy): domain Bacteria; phylum Desulfobacterota; class Binatia; order UBA12015; family UBA12015; genus VGTG01. Next base: position 4,756 of record JAUIFY010000116.1, read on the forward strand.
ATGGGGAGGCTCTTCCGGTCGTTCAGCCAGGTCGATGCGTCGACCACGCGGCGCTTCGGGGGGACGGGCCTCGGGCTCGCCATCTCGAAGCGGCTCGCCGAGTTGATGGGCGGGACCATGTGGGCCGAGAGCACGGCCGGTGCGGGCTCGACGTTCCACTTCACCATCCGCGGGCGTGCGATGGGAGCGATCGAGGCGGTAGGCTTCGCAGCGTCGCGCACCGAGGGATCGGGCTTCGACCGCGAGCTGGCGCGTCGGTGTCCCCTGCGGATCTTGCTTGCGGAGGACAACGGGGTGAACCAGCTCGTGGCCCGGCGGGTCCTCGCTCGGATGGGGTACGAGATCGACGTGGCGGCGGACGGCCGCGAGGCGGTGGCCGCCGTCTCGGCTCGTCCCTACGACGTCGTCCTGATGGACATGCAGATGCCCGAGATGGACGGCCTCGAGGCGAGCCGCCGGATTCGCGCCCTCGAGTCGTCCTCCCGAAGGCCGATCATCATCGCTCTCACGGCGAACGCCACCGTGGAAGATCGCGAGAGATGCAGGCAGGCCGGCATGGATCACTTCTTGTCCAAGCCGTTCTCCGCGGAAGCCGTCGCAGGGCTTCTCGAGGCGTGTCACGCGCGCCTCGCGGCGGTCGGCGAGGCCCGTCACCTCGATCGAACGGGTCCGCCTCTTCGAGAGCTTCGCGCTCAGGGCACGTAGCCGAGGGCGCGGAGGCGCTTCTCCGCTTCGGGGTCCACCTCGGGGAGCGCGGCACGGTCGGTCGTCACCCTCCACCGCTGCAGGGTCTTCTCGAGCTTCTGGCGCGGGCCCGGGTGGGAGAAGAGGACGTTCGTGCGCTCGTGCGGGTCCGACTCGAGGTCGTATAGCTCGGCCGTGCCCTCGTCCGGAGCCTCGATGTACTTCCAGCGCCCCCGGCGGACGCCCAGCTTCTCGCCCTCCACCGGTCGTCCCTCGACGACCTTCTCCTCGTACTCGCGACGTTGGAGGAAGATCGGCCGTTCGGGATCGAGGCGGGCGTCGTCGAGGAGCGTGGCGGCGAGACTCCGCCCGACTCCGGTCTCGAACGGTGGGGCGCCCGCGACGTCGAGCAGCGTCGGCGGAAGGTCGGCGAGCTGCACCGGCTCCGCGATGGCCCGACCGCCCGCGACGCGCCCGGGCCAACGCACGACCAGCGGCACGCGCACGTCCTCCTCGTAGATGAGGAGGCTGTGGTGCATGTGGCCGTGCTGCATCAGGCCTTCCCCGTGATCGGCGGCGACGACCACGAGCGTGTCGTCGAGCCGTCCGGCCTGGTCGAGTCGGTCGAGGAGGGCTCCGAGCGCTCGGTCGGCGTAGTGGATCTCGCCATCGTAGGCCGCCGTCTTCGCCGAGAGCCAGCCGTCGAACTCGGGAGGGAAGATCTCGGCGTCTTCCTCGGCGGGAAGGTACGGCGCGTGTGCATCGAAGTAGTGAACCCAGACGAAGAACGGCGCCTCGTCCCCCGGAGGCGCCAGGTAGTCGTTGGCGTCGAGCCATTCGAGGGTGCGCCGGGTCGTGTTCGCGCCGCGCCGGCAGAACCCTCGCTCGGTGCCGAAGCCCTCCCACTCCTGGATCTTCGTGGGACAGCTGCCGTCGGTGAAGTCGTCGTCGTAGACCTCGAACCCCTGGTCGAGTCCGAACATGCGATCGACGGGGAACGAGCTGACGAAGGCGGCGGTGCGATACCCCACGTCGGCGAGTCGCTCTGCCAGCGTCCGGTGGTCGGGCGACAGCACCGCGCCGTTCTTCGTGACGCCCAGGCTCCTCGGGAGCTCGGCCGTGAAGAGGCTGGCGTGCGCGGGCAACGTCGTCGCCATCGGTGCGTACGCGGCGTCGAATCGAACTCCCTCGCGCGCGAGCCCGTCGAGGCGTGGCGTCGTCGGGCGATCGTAGCCGTAGGTCGAGGTGTGGTCGGCCCGGGTCGTGTCGAGCGTGACGAGCAGGATGTCGGGGCGCACGCGCCGGGCCGACGGTGGCCCGAGCGCGGCGATGCCGACGAGAACCGTCGCGAGCACGGCGGCGATCAGTCCGAAGCGAAGGAGCGTGCTTCCCATGGAGTCCTAGGACGCCGGCGGCTTCCGAGGAGGGGATTTGCCCCGCTGGGTCGCTGCCGCCGTCTCGAACCGCCTGGGCAGCCCGTCCCGGACCACGTCCCCAACGGGCCGTTCGGGCGGGGAATCCCCTCCAGAATCATCAGGATCCCGAACGTATACATGGGGATTCGGTGAATGTCAGGTGAAATCGCCGGTGGGCCTCGACCCGCGCAACATTGCGATTCCCACGACCGTTTGTGAGCAATTCCGGGTCGGCTCGAACGCGCAGCGCGGGTCGGCGTCAGCCACGCAAAGCCCGAGTCCGCAGCGGGGATCCGAGTGGACAACGGGGATCAGCAGGACCGCATGCGCCCGCGGTTCGCCCGGGTGCGCGCACAACTCGAATCCGAAGGAGAACAACGAGATGCCAACCGCAGTCATCGTGGATGCCGTGCGGACGCCGGGGGGGCGCCGCAACGGGAAGCTCAAGGACTGGCACCCGGTCGACCTGGCCGCGCACGTGCTGAAGGCCATCGAGAAGCGGAACAACCTCGATCCGGCCATCGTGGACGACGTGATCATGGGATGCGTCATGCAGGTCGGTGAGCAGGCGTTGAACATCGGCCGCAACGCCGTGCTCGCGGCCGGCTGGCCCGAGTCCGTCCCCTCGACGACCGTCGACCGCCAGTGTGGCAGCTCGCAGCAGGCCCTCCATTTCGCGGCACAGGGTGTGATCGCGGGCTCGTACGACGTCGTCGTCGCGGCCGGCGTCGAGTGCATGACCCGCACCCCGATGGGTGCGTCGGTCAGCCACACGAAGGATCTCGGATTCCCGTTCTCGAAGCCGTTGATGGATCGCTACGCCGAGACCGGCCTCCCCCCTCAGGGGATCGGAGCCGACATGATCGCCGACGAGTACGGTCTGACGCGTCTCGACCTCGATGCGTTCGCGACCGAATCGCAGGCGCGCGCGGTCCAGGCGACGAAGGAGGGGCGCTTCGAGAACGAGATCGTTCCCGTTCCGGTCGAGATCGACGGCAAGGAAGAGCTCCTCACGGCCGACGAGGGCATCCGTGAGGGCACGAACGTCGACAAGCTCGGCACCCTCAACCCGGCCTTCAAGGAGGACGGCAAGATCACGGCCGGCAACTCGTCCCAGATCTCCGATGGTGCGTCGGCCTGTCTCATCATGAGCGAGGAGAAGGCGAAGGAGCTCGGCCTCAAGCCGCGCGCGCGCTTCACTGCTTTCGCGGTGGCGGGCACCGACCCGGTCACGATGCTCAAGGGCCCGATCCCGGTCACGAAGAAGATTCTCGACAAGACCGGGATGAAGATCGAGGACTTCGATCGCTTCGAGGTGAACGAGGCCTTCGCGTCGGTCGTGCTCGCCTGGCAGAAGGAGACCGGCGCCGACCTGTCCAAGGTCAACGTGAACGGTGGCGCGATCGCGCTCGGCCATCCGCTCGGCTGCTCCGGCACGAAGCTCATGGCGACGCTTCTGAACGAGCTCGAGCGTAGCGGTGGGCGCTACGGTCTGCAGACCATGTGTGAGGGCGGCGGCATGGCCAACGCCACGATCATCGAGAGGATCGGATAAGTGCTGGACATCAATGGAGCTTCGGCAATCGTCACGGGTGGCGCCTCCGGTCTCGGAGCCGCGACCGCTCGTCTATTGGCACAGAAGGGCGCGAAGGTCGTCGTCGCCGACCTGAACGACGATCTGGGTGCCGCGGTCGCGAGCGAGGTGGGCGGTCGGTACAGCAAGACGGACGTCTCGAACGCGGAGCAGGTTCAGGCCACCGTCGACGCGGCGTCCGCGCTGGGCCCGCTGCGCGTCCTCATCAACTGCGCGGGCCTCGGTAGCGCGCAGCGCACGGTCGCGCGAGACGGGACGCCGTTCGATCCGAACAACTTCGAGTTCGTGATCCGCGTGAACCTGATCGGCACGTTCAACTGCATCCGGCTCGCGGCCTCCGCCATGAGCAAGATCGATCCGCTCGAGGGCGGGGAACGTGGCGCCATCGTCAACACGGCGTCCGTCGCGGCGTTCGACGGCCAGATCGGGCAGGCCGCGTACTCGGCCTCGAAGGGCGGCGTGGTCGGTCTCACGCTCCCGGTCGCGCGCGACCTCGCGGCGATCGGCGTGCGGGTCAACACGATCGCGCCGGGCCTCATCGATACGCCGATCTACGGCACGGGCGAGGCGTCGGAAGCCTTCAAGGCGAACCTCGGACGCAACGTGCTCTTCCCGAACCGGCTCGGCCAGCCCGAGGAGTTCGCGACCCTCGCCGTCGAGCTCGTCACCAACAGCTACATGAATGCCGAGACGATCCGGGTGGACGGCGGCATTCGCATGCCTCCGAAGTAGGACGACGCAGATGGCGGAAGATGCCGTCCTGACCGAGAAGCGTGGTCGCGTTCTCCTGATCACGCTCAATCGCCCCGAGGCGCGCAATGCCGTCAACAGCGACGTCGGCCGTGGCCTCATGGCCGCGTGCGAGCAGCTCGACGAGGACGCCGGTCTCACGGCCGGCGTCCTCACGGGCGCCGGCAAGGGCTTCTGCTCGGGAATGGATCTGAAGGCGTTTCTGGAAGGTGGCATGCCGGAGGGCTTCGGAGAGTTCCTCGCCATCGGGGCGAAGAAGCCGCTGATCGCCGCCGTGGAAGGTTTCGCACTGGCTGGTGGCCTCGAGGTCGCGCTCGCGTGCGATCTCGTCGTTGCCGCCAGGGGCGTGAAGATCGGGATCCCCGAAGTAGGCGTCGGGCTGTTCGCGGCTGGGGGCGCCCTGATGCGTCTGCCGCGCCGCCTGCCGTACGGCGTCGCCATGGAGATGGCGCTCACGGCGGATCCGATCACCGCGGAGAAGGCCCACGAGCTGGGCCTCGTCGCGCGAGTGACGGAGAAGGGCGAGGCCCTCGAGGAGGCGCTCGCGCTCGCCGAGCGAATCGCGAAGAACGCACCGCTCGCGGTGTCGGCCTCCAAGCAGCTCGTGCGCGAGACGGCCGGGCGGACGGAAGAGGAGTTCTGGGAGCACCAGAAGGCGCTCACGGCCGTCGTCTTCAAGTCCGACGACGCGAAGGAAGGCCCCCGGGCCTTCGCCGAGAAGCGCGCACCGAACTGGCAGGGCAAGTAGCTTCGACCCGGCTGCGGGTGGGGCCGGTGCCGGTGCCGCCTCACCCCGCTTCGTCGAGGGTCTTCCTCATCATGCGATGGGGAATGCCGGCCTCGTCGAACTCGGGGCCGTAGGCCTCGTAGCCCAGGCTCTGGTAGAAGCCGAGTGCCTGGACCTGGGCGCCGAGGACGATCTCGGAACGACCGCGCCGGGCGGCCTCGGCCTCCAGGGCGTGCATGAGCGCCGCGCCGACGCCCGTCTTGCGGGCCACCGCGAGCACGGCGACACGTTGGGCCTTGGCCGGCCCCTCGGTCGGCACGAGGAGGCGCGCGGTGCCGACGGGATCGGGGACGCGCGCCAGGAAGTGGACGCACGACTCGTCGAGCCCGTCCCACTCCTCTTCCTCGGTCACGCCCTGCTCGTCGATGAACACCTCCCGACGGATCCGTCGACAGGCGTCGAGGGAGCCCGTTCCCGCGATCCTCTCGATGCGCACCATCCGCGCTCCGAGGTAGCACGCAGCCCCATCTCCAAGTAGGGCTGGGGCTCGCATGTGCGGGATCTACGCCGAGCTTCGCTGGGACGGCCGTGTCGACGAGAACGTCGTCGTGGCCTGCCGCGACGAGATGATCACGCGCGGGCCCGACGACGCCGGCCTGTACGTATCGTCGCGCGGGGAGGCGGCGCTCGGACACCGCCGGCTCTCGATCATCGACCTCAGCGAGGCCGCGCGGCAGCCGCTCTCGAACGAAGATGGCTCGGTTCGCGTCGTCGCGAACGGAGAGATCTACAACTTCCGCCAGCTTCGAGCGGATCTCCAGGAGCGCGGCCACGTCTTCGCGACGGGCTCGGACTCGGAGGTCCTCGTGCACGGCTGGGAGGAGTGGCGCGAGACGCTCCCCGAGCGGCTCCGCGGGATGTTCGCGATCGCCATCTGGGACGACGTGCGTCGGGAGCTCTTCGTGTGTCGGGATCGCTTCGGCATCAAGCCGCTCTACGTCTGGCGCGCGAAGGGCCACGTCGCGGTCGCGTCGGACCTGCGCGCGTTCGTCGCGCACCCAGAGTTCCGTCGGGTCGTCGATGGACGCGCGCTCGGCCAGTTCCTCTGCTACGGCTTCGTCCCCGCGCCTCGCTCGATCTTCGCGGACGTGGAGAAGGTCGAGCCTGCCCGGTGGCTGCGCTTGTCGGCGGAGGGCCGGGAGGCGACGCGGGCGTACTGGAGCTTCCCGGAGGAAGACGGCGTGCGGCGGTCCGACGACGACGTCGCTGCCGAGGTCGCTGCCCGTCTCGAAGACGCGCTGCAGAGCCATCTCGTGGCGGACGTTCCGCTCGGCCTGCTCCTGTCGGGGGGCACTGACTCGACGGTCCTCGCGTGTCTGATGCGAGACGCGCTTCCGGGCGGCTTTTCCACGTTCACGATCGGCTACGAGGGACACGATCGCTCGGAGGCCGCCGACGCCCGCCGCGTGGCGGAGCTGGTCGGGGCGACGCACACCGAGGGCGAGGGCGCCGTCCCGAACACGGACGCGCTCCTCGACGAGATCGCGGAGACCTACACGGAGCCGATGGCCGACACCTCCGCGATCCCGGTGCTCGGACTGAGCGAGATGACCCGCCGCTCGGTGAAGGTCGCGCTGGGCGGCGACGGCGGAGACGAGGTGTTCGCGGGCTACCCGAACGTCTTCCGGAGGATCCGCCCGGTCGGCTCGGCCGCGCGGAAGGTCCGCTTTCGCGTCGAGCAGCTGCTCTCGGGCGCCGTGGGCCCGAGAGAGCAACTCCTCGCGTTCCACGCCGCGCGGTATCGGCTCGACGACTGGGGGGCGGTGCGAGACGCCCTTCCCGGGATCGCGTTCGACGCGGACGCCCAGGTCGAGCCCCTCGCACGCCATTTCGACCCGAGCGTCCCGTTGCTCCGTCGTCTGCAGCGCCTGGAGACGAGGACGTTCCTCGTCGACATGATCCTCGCGAAGGTCGACCGAGCGTCGATGCGGCACTCGCTCGAGGTGCGCGTGCCCATGCTGGACCATCCGCTGGTCGACTTCGCGTTCCGGCTCTCGGCTCGAACGGTGATGCCCGGCAAGGCGAACAAGCATCTCCTGCGGCAATGGCTGGCGGCCCGCGTGCCCGACGGGATCCTGAACAAGCCGAAGGCCGGATTCGGCTACCCGCTCGAGCGCGACTTCGACTTCGCCGCGGCCCGTGCGCGCTTGACGGACGGCGCCCTCGTGCGCGCGGGCTGGCTCTCGTCGCGGTGGCTCGACGCGGCGTGGGATGCCGACGTCCCCCGTCTTCGCAACCGCCGCTACGCGCTGGCGGTTCTCGAGAGCTGGGCCCGTCGCTGGCAGCCGACGGGCCTCACGACCGGGTGAGCGCCCGGTGCTCGCGGGAGCGCCGCGCCGGACGTGTGCCGTGGATCAGCGGAGCCCGAACGCTTCGTCGAGACGCGCCGCACGCGCGCTCCACGCATGGTGGGTCTCGAACGCCGTTCGAGCTCGATGGCCGAGAGTGGTGCGCAGCGCGGGGTCTTCGGCGATGCGCGCCAGCGCGCGGCTCCACGCGTCGACGTCGTCCGGCGGGCAGAGGAGGGCCGTCTCGCCGTCCGTGAGGACCTCGCGGATCGACGGCAGGTCGGACGCCACGATCGTGCGGCCCGCGGCCATGTACTCCGGCAGCTTCAGCGGCGACATCCACCGTGCGAGGTTGGTGCGCCCCGATGCGCCCCGGACCTGGTGCTGGTAGGGCGCGAGGAGCACGTCGCAGGCGATCATCGTCGATGGGACCTCCGAAGGAGCCACGAAGCCGTGGAGGTACAGGTTCGAAGGCGGGCGCTCGCCGCGCATGCGGTCGCAGTCGGCTCGTGAGCCGCCGAAGAGGTGGAAGTCGATCCTCGGGCAGTGCTCGGCGAGTGGGAGCAGCATCTCGGTGCCCTTCCCCACGTAGAGATTCCCGACGTACCCGCAGCGAAGGGCCCCGTCACCGGGAAGCGGACGCGGCGCGACCTCCGGCCCGATCGGGTCCGCGCCGCTCCGCGCGACCACCACGGGCAGCTCGCCGAGGTCGTGGACGCGTCGCATCTCGCGCGCGAGCTCCTCGTTCGTGACGGCCAGGCCGCGGAGGTTCGGGTTCCGCAGCACGGCACGGAAGCGCTCGCTCTCGTGGAGGGTGTGCGCTTCGACGATGAAGGGCCGGCGGAGGCGGTCGAGCTTGTACGGCTCGATCGCATGGCATCGCGCCCAGACCATCTCGATACCGCGGCGCCACAGTGCGAGCTTCGCGAGCCGGCCCTGACGTACGAGGCGGCCCCACGTCGACGAATGGTCGGTCAGCCACTCGATCTCGAAGTCGCGCGGGACGCCATAGAAGGCGAACGGGTCGCCGTCGACGGGTGGGGGCGGGCAGAAGAGGGTGACCTCGTGGCCGCGGCCGACCCAGGCGTGGCACATCTTCATCACGTTCACGCTGCTCGCCTTGGCCGTGAGGAGAGGCGTGTGCGCCACGAATCCCAGCTTCACCCCGTGTCTCATAGCATGAGCGCTCGGGTTGACTGCGGCGCGGGAGGTTGCTTCGAGGGTCGTCGGAGCCGGTCCGACCATGAAGCCCTGCGTCTTCATCCACACGAACGAGAAGCAATGGCTCGGCGCCGTCGTCGGCCAGCACGCCTTGAAGCGTCACGCGTCCGACCCGAACGCGTTCGACGTCCGAATTCTCGAAGCGAAGGACCATGCCTTCCTGCGCGAGCGGGTCGGACAGATCTACCGGAGCAACGGGGCCGAGCGGACGTGGAAGTACGACCTGCAGTCATTCACGCCCTTGCGGTTTCGGCCGCCCGAGCTGATGGGGTACGAGGGGCGTGCGCTCGTGACCGATCCCGACGTCTTCGCCGTCGGCGACGTGGAGCCTTTGCTTCGGCGCGACATGGAGGGGAAGGCCATCCTGTGCCGGACGCTGGAAGGGAACGAGGAGCGCCGCCGCAAGCTCGCGTCCAGCGTGATGCTGCTCGATTGCGCCCGGCTCGGGCACTGGCACTGCGAGCGCCAGTTCGCGGAGCTGTTCGAAGGCAGTCGCGACTACAAGAAGTGGATCTGGCTCGAGCTCGAGCCCCGCGACTCGATTGGGCTCCTCGAGCCGGAGTGGAACGACTTCGACCGTCTCGACGAGCGCACCCGGCTCCTGCACAACACCCGTCGCGAGACGCAGCCGTGGAAGACCGGGCTGCCCGTCGACTTCGAGACCGGGAAGGAGCCGAGTCCGTTCTCGCCGAAGGGCCTGCTCCGCCGGCTGCGCCCCGAGCGCTTCCGTGCACATCCCGACTCCAAGCAGGAGCAATACTTCTTCAGTCTCCTGCGCGAGTGCCTCGACGCCGGCGTCGTCACGGAGGCGATCCTGCGCGAGGAGATGCGCCACGACCATCTCCGCCACGACGCGCTCGAGCTCGTCGCCAAGGCCCCCTCGCTCGCCGCATGACGATGCGCACGCTTCTCGTGCTCGGGTCGAAGCCGGACCCGGTCCTACCGGACCCGTCCCGGTTCGACGCGGTCGCCTGTGCCAACGGTTCCGGCTTCTCGGCGGCGAGGCACGGTCTGCCCCCGCCTCGATTCACGGTGATGTCGGCCATCCTCGGGTCGCTGGAGTCGGGCCGACAGAGCATTCGCGCCCTGGAGGGACTTCGCACCGAGCGCCTCTACTTCTCGCCGCGACCGGAGAAGCCACGTCGCGGCGTGCGGAAGCTGGTGCGGACCCTCAAGACGTACGAGATGCAGCCCTTCCATCTGAAACGCCTTCTGCGGAATGCGTCGTACACCTACGACGACTTCGTCGTTCGGCCCCACGCGGAGCTCCTGGCTCTCGCGCGTGGTCTCTGCGAAGGCGCGCCCGAGGTCCTCGCGCAGATCGACCGCAAGCAGCCCTCGACCGGGATGATGGCGCTCGTGATCGGGGCCGGTATCGAAGGATTCGATCGCTTCATCCTCAGCGGCTTCAGCTTCGAGCTCACGCACGCGTACGGCACGAATCCCGAGATCGCCGAGCGCGGAACGAAGGTGAGTGGGCACGCGAACACGGACGTGGCGGTCCTACAGCACCTCGCCCACAGCCGGGGAACGGTCTTCACCACCGAGCCGATCGTCCAGGAGCGGACGGGCGTGCCTCTCCTGCCGTAGGGGCCTTCGCCGGGCTACGAGCCGAAGAGCTTCGAGAGTAGTCCCTTCGACTTCGCGATCGGTGCGTGCACCTGATCGGTGAAGACGAGCGCGGTCTGGATCGGGTCACGGCCCGCCGTGATGTCGGCGATGCGCTCGAGCCACCATTCCTGCGGCTGGATCGTGCAGTGCGCGTTCTCGCCGTTCGGCAGGATCTTCTTTGCGGGGTAGCAGGCGACGTTCAGGTAGACGAACTTCCGGGCGTAGCCGAAGATCTCTCCGAGGACCCAGGTCACGTCGTCCTCCGGGACGTGCTCCAGGACGTCGGTACAGATGACGCCGTCGAACGTCCCCGTCGGAAGCGCGTCGTGGCTCGGGTACGCCGGGTCGTACAGCGTGATCTCGTCGAGGCCCCAGTGCTGCTGGAGGGTTGCCCCTGGTGCGCCTCCGAAGGCCTTGGCGGGGGCTCCGTACAGCCGGGCCTTGCCGCACCCGTAGTCGAGGAGGGTCCGGGCGCCGGTCCCCCGGATCAGGTGTCCGATCGCCTCGACGTGGGGGCGGAGGCTCGTGCCCGCGAACATGTCCTCGGCCCGGTCGCCCTGCTCGGGGGCTCCGTGGGCGTGCATCGTCACGTAGAGGTCGAGGAGCTCCCGGTAGCGGGGGCTCGGGTTCTCGCGGGAGTAGGCGGTCATCAGCCTGGTAGGTTACACACCGGTGACGAGGTTTCCTACGTGGCCTCGTGGTGGCCCGGAATGCTCTCCTTTCGCGACCTGACCTTCGACTACGAGCCCTTCCCGATCGGACTCTGCCGGCCGGCCTTCGAGGCTGGTGCCTACCGGAGCCTCGTCGACGCCTTTCCGCCCCTCGAGCTGTTCGGGGCGAAGGAGGACCTGGGTCGCAAGTACTCCTTGTCCGAGGTCAATCATCCCGACGCCTATCACGATTACGTCCGGACGAGTGCGCCGTGGCGGGAGTTCCATCGCTACGTGAAGAGCGAGGACTTCATCCGAGAGGTGGTCGGCGCGCTCGCGGAGCGCGAGATCGCGCTTGGGCTCGAGCGGGCGCGGGTTCGCCGGCGCAACCCCTTCGAGGGCGCGGGGCGGGTCCTCGCGTCGTTGCCCCACGCGGTGCGGAGTGCGGCCGATTCGGCCGGCATGGCTCTCGCGCGCCTTCGCAGCGGTCGTGCGGTGCTCGGGGCTCGGTTCGAGTTCTCCGTCCTGCCCGCCGACGGCGGACACATCCTGCCCCACACCGATGCGCCGCAGAAGCTCATCACGCTGGTCGTGTCCATGCTCGGGCCCGACGAGTGGCGCGCCGAATGGGGAGGGGGCACCGAGGTGCTCCGTCCACGCGATACGAAGGTCGCGTTCAACAAGATGAACCGGTACCTAGCGTTCGACGACGTGGAGACGATCCGCTGCCTGCCGTTCGAGCCCAATCAGTGCGTCGTGTTCGTGAAGACGTTCAACTCGCTGCACGCCGTGTCCCCGATGCGGGGCGGAAGCGACGTGCTCCGGCGTACGTTGACCATCAACATCGAGCGTCTCGACACGCAGCCTTGAGGGACCCGTGAGCGAGAACCAACCACGTCGCCCGCCGAAGGCGTCCCCGGCCAGCTACCGGCGCATGCTCCTCTATCTCCGCCCGTACGCCTGGCCCCGGTTCGTCGTCGCCGTGATCTGCATGTGGATCTTCAGCGGCACCAACGGGTATCTGCCCTTCCTGATCCGCGACGTCTTCGACGACATCTTCGCGGAGCAGCAGTGGGCCGAGCTCAAGTGGCTCCCCGCGATCGCGATCGGGCTGTTCGCGATCCGGGGGGCCGCGGTGTTCGCCTACTCGTACCTGATCGAGTGGGTCGGGCAGCGTGTCATCGAAGACCTGCGCAACGACATCAACCGGCGCGTCCAGCGCCTGCCGATCTCGTTCTTCAACCGCACACCCACTGGGACCCTCGTGTCGCGCGCGACGAGCGACGTGACCCGGGTCAACTCGGCGCTGACGCAGACCATGATCTCGATCCTCCGGGATACGACGACCCTGGTCGTGGTGGTCTCCGCAGCGTTCGTGCTCGATTGGGTGCTCGCCCTGATCGCGTTCGTGGCCTTCCCGCTCGCCGTCGGGCCGGTGATGCGGCTCGGCCAGCGTCTCCGCGCGCATTCGGCGCGCGGCCAGGAGAGCCTGGGCGTGCTCGCTTCGCTTCTGCAGGAGACGGCGCAGGGGAACCGGGTCGTGAAGGCGTTCGGGATGGAGCAGTACGAGAAGGATCGCTTCGCCGCCGAGGCGGATCGTCTCTTCCGCCATGCCATGAAGGCGACGCAGTCCCGCGCCTTCATCCAGCCGATCATGGAGATGCTCGGCGCGGTGGGCATGGGCGCGGTGATCTACTACGGCGGCTACAGCGTTCTCACCGGGACGCGCACGCAGGGCGACTTCCTCGGCTTCATGACGGCGCTCGTGTTGGTCTACGATCCGTTCAAGGG
>JAUIFY010000117.1 GCA_030430245.1 bacterium
ACCTTCTTCTTGAGCGCGTCGGTATCGCCCGGAGTCGCCTTGACCAGGACGGTCTCGTGTCCCGCCTTGGCCGTCACCTGAGCGATGCCCAGGCCCATCTGGCCGGCACCGAGAACTCCGATGGTCTCGATCTTCTTTGCGCTCATCTCTGAAATCTCCTGGAGGCTCGGGGCGGACACCGCGCACCGGTTCGCACTGATCCCCGCGAAAATCCGGCGCAGGCCTTGGCTCGCGGGCCAAGTCGGGAACTATAGGAATGGGGCACACACGCGGTCAACCGCCGGCGGCGGCGGTGGCGAACGTCGGGGCTCCCGAAGCACATGCCGGGCTGCTAGGCTTTCCGGTCGTGGAACGCGACCGACCGTGGGTAATGCGCACCTACTCGGGCCACTCGAGCGCCCGGGCCAGCAACGAACTCTACCGACTGAATCTCTCGAAGGGGCAGACCGGTCTCTCCGTCGCCTTCGATCTGCCGACGCAGACCGGCTACGACAGCGACGAACCGCTGGCCACCGGTGAGGTCGGCAAGGTCGGCGTACCGATCAGCCACATCGGCGACATGGAGGCTCTCTTCCGGGACATCCCCCTGGGCGAGATGAACACCTCCATGACCATCAACGCGACGGCGGCTTGGCTGCTGGCGTTGTACGTGGCGACCGCCGAGCGTCAGGGGGTCGACCCGAAGGTCCTTCAGGGCACCACCCAGAACGACATCATCAAGGAGTACCTCTCTCGCGGGACCTACATCTTCCCGCCGGCGCCCAGCCTCCGGCTCACGTCGGACGTCATCTCGTACACGGTGAACGAGGTTCCGAAGTGGAACCCGACGAACGTCTGCAGCTACCACCTCCAAGAGGCGGGGGCGACGCCGGTTCAGGAGGTCGCCTACGCGCTCGGGGCCGCGCTCGCGATGCTGGACACCGTTCGCGAGTCGGGGGCGGTCGACGAGGAGACCCTCGGCCGCGTGGTCGGGCGGATCAGCTTCTTCGTGAACTCCGGCATGCGCTTCGTCGAGGAGATGTGCAAGCTGCGCGCGTTCGGACAGCTCTGGAACGAGATCACGGCCGAGCGCTACGGCGTGACCGATCCGAAGATGCGGCGCTTCCGCTACGGCGTGCAGGTCAACTCGCTCGGGCTCACCGAGGCGCAGCCGGAGAACAACATCCAGCGGATCGTCCTCGAGGCGCTCGGGGTGACGCTCTCTCGCGATGCTCGCTGCCGCGCCCTGCAGCTGCCCGCGTGGAACGAAGCGCTCGGCCTGCCGCGTCCGTGGGATCAGCAGTGGAGTCTGCGCATCCAACAGGTGCTGGCGTTCGAGTCGGACCTGCTCGAGTACCCGGACCTCTTCGAGGGGAGCGTCGTCGTCGAGAAGAAGGTCGAGGAGATCAAGAAGGAGGCGATGGCCGAGCTCCAGGAGATCCTCGACCGGGGCGGGATCGTTCCCGCCGTCGAATCGGGCTGGGTCAAGCAGCGGCTCGTGCGATCGCAGTTCGAGCGGATTCGCCGGATCGAGACCGGCGAGCAGGTCGTCGTGGGCGTGAACAAGTTCCAAGAGACGGCCGAGTCCCCACTCGCGGAGAAGGGCGTGGGCTCCATCCTCACGGTCGACGAAGCGGCCGAGCGCGAGCAGATCGAGTCGCTGCGGGCGTTCCGCGCCGCGCGGAGTCAGGCCGACGTCGATCAGGCGCTCCAGGGCCTTCGCGATGCCGCCACGGGGGGCGACAACCTGATGCCGGCGTCCATCCGTGCCGCACACGCCGGCGTCACCACCGGGGAGTGGGCCGGGGTGCTGCGCGAGGTCTTCGGAAGCTACCGAGCCCCGACGGGGATCGCCGCCAGCGGCGTGAGCGGCTCGGAGGCCGCTCCGCGTCTCCAGAGCCTTCGCGATCGCGTGCGGGGATTCTCGAAGGACGTCGGCCGACCGCCGAAGATCCTGATCGGCAAGCCGGGTCTCGACGGCCACTCGAACGGTGCCGAGCAGATCGCGGTGGCCTGTTGCGACGCTGGTTTCGAGGTCATCTACGGCGGCATTCGCTTGACGCCGGCCGAGATCATCGCGACCGCCTGCGACGAGGCGGTGGATCTCGTCGGATTGAGCATCCTCTCGGGCTCTCACCTCACGCTCGTCCCCGAGGTCTTGGACGGTCTGCGCGACGGCGGCGGAGCGGGCATTCCGCTGGTGCTCGGCGGCATCGTGCCCGAGGAGGACGCGGAGCAGCTTCGCAAGAAGGGCGTCACCCGGATCTACACGCCGAAGGACTACGACGTCCTCGCGATCGTCGACGACATGGTCGACGTCGTGTCCGCGCGTACGGCGGCCGCGTAGGATCTCTCCGGCGTTTCGCGCTTGCCGAAACCCAATTCCGTTCTAGAACGATCTGAGAGGAGAAGTGCATGTCGGATTCAACGCAAGCGCTGAACGCGGCGCGTGCCGCCCGCGACCAGATTCGCAAAGTCGTCGATGATGCCGTCGAGACGGGGCGCAAGCTCACGGACGGGGGCAAGGGGATCGACGATCACCAGCCCCTCACGGAGCGGCTCGCCTACCTCGCGACGGAGGCCGAGGCCGTCGACGCGTTGCTCGACTATGCCGACGGAGCGGGTGAGCACGACCCGCTCGCGGCGGAGTCCGCGGCGATCTTCACGGCGATGGTCGGCTCACGCGTGCGGGCGCAGGCCGCCGAGCAGACCGAGGCGTTCGGGGTGTCCGACTCCGCGCTGGCCGACACGCTCGACTCGGCCGACTTCAAGTCGTTCGTGCGAAGCGGCGTCGCCGATTCGAGGCTGGACGCCGTCGGGCGCACGGTGGTCGAGCGTCAGGGTGTGCCGGACTCGTACCTGGAAGCCGAGGAGCTCCGCATGACGCGCGAGGCGGTGCGGGCCTTCGCGCAGAGCGAGGTGGCGCCCGTCGCGCAAGAGATCCACATGAACGACGATCTCGTTCCGGACGCGATCATTTCGAAGATGGCGGAGCTCGGCTTCTTCGGGTTGGCGATTCCCGAACGATATGGCGGCCAGGGCATGGGCAACGAGGCCATGATCCTGACGACCGAGGAGCTCTCGGCGGCGTCGCTGGCCGCGGCCGGCAGCTTGATCACGCGGCCGGAGATCCTGACGAAGGCGCTTCTCGCCGGCGGAACCGACGAGCAGAAGCAGGAGTGGCTTCCGAAGATCGCCGCCGGGGAGATTCTCGCGGCGATCTCCGTGACCGAGCCGGATACCGGCTCGGACGTCGCCTCGGTCAAGATTCGCGCAGAGAAGGGCGAGCACGAGGGCAAGCCCGGATACTTCATCTCCGGCGCGAAGGCGTGGTGTACCTTCGCGGGCCGGGCCAACGTGATCGCGATGCTGACGCGGACCGATCCCGACATGAGCAAGGGGGCCAAGGGGCTCTCGCTCTTGATCGTTCCCAAGGATTCCTTCCCCGGTCACAGCTTCGCGCAGGAGCAGCCGGGTGGGGGCACGCTCGAGGGCAAGGCCGATCGCACGCCGGGCTACCGTGGCATGCACTCCTATACGCTCGGGCTCGATCGGTACTTCGTGCCGGCGGAGAATCTGGTGGGTGGCGAAGGCCGGGGCTTCTACCTGCAGATGAGCGGCTTCGCCGCGGGGCGACTCCAGACCGGCGGGCGCGCGACCGGGCTCTGCCAGGCCGGGATTCAGGCCGCCGCCGTCTACGCGGGCGAGCGCACGCAGTTCGGGAAGCCGATCGGTGAGTACGGTCTCACACGCTACAAGCTCGGCCGCATGGCCGTGGAGCTCGCCGCCGCGCGCCAGATCACGTACCACGCGGCTCGCATCTTCGACCAGGACGAGAGGCGCGCCCTCGAGCCCGCGATGTCGAAGCTCTTCGCATGTGACGTCGCGGTGCGGACCACGCAGGAGGCTCAGCTCCTGCACGGCGGCTGGGGCTACGCCGAGGAGTTCCCGGTGTGTCGTTACGCGATCGATGCGCTCGTATTGCCGATCTTCGAAGGGGTGAAGCCGATCCTGGAGCTCAAGGTGATCGGCCGGACGATTCTGGCCCGGGGCGCCTGAGGCCTCAGCCGCTCGTCTCCGGCGTCGAACGTCGGACGCCGGGGTGCGTGGTCCGGCTCTCTTCGAAGTCGATGTCGAGCTCGATGCGGCGGGCGACGTCGTGGTCGATCTGTCGTGCCCGCGTGAGTCGTTCGAGTTCGCGCCGTTCGACGCGCAGCATCTCGAGGTAGACCGAGTGCAGCTGCGCGTCGGCGGCGCGGCGCTCCTCGTTGCCGGCGCGAGCCTCGGCGCGTTGGATTCGCGCCGACATCTCGGTGCGCAGCAGAGCGAGGTCGTCGGCGGAGAGCGCGAGGGAGTCCGTCGCGGCCCAGCGGTCGAGCTCGTCCACCGCCGCACGCAGGATCGCCAGGCGTGCGTGCATCTCGGACTCCTCGGCGAGCTCGTCCGGGCTCACGCCGAGCCGACGGATCACCAGAGGTAGGGTCAGTCCGTTCAGAACGAGCGTCGTCAGGATCACCGAGAACGTCAAGAAGACGATCACGCTCCGGTCGGGAAACGGCGCTCCATGGTGAACCGTCACGGGAAGTGCCAGCGCCGCGGCCAGCGAGATGACGCCCCGCATGCCGGACCACCCGATGACCAGCTGGCTCTGCCATGAGAGGTCGGGGGCTTCCGCGCCGAGTCGTTCGAGAACCCAACGGGTGGCCCGGGACGCGGGGAAGACCCAGACGAGCCGCACCCCCAGAACCACCGCGCTGATCGCGAGCACGTAGACCAGAATCTCGTCGAGGGGCCACGCGGGGAGTCCCGCGACGACGGATTCGAGCTGGAGTCCGATGAGAAGGAAGACCAGCCCGTTCATCAGATACTCGATCGTCGCCCAGACGGTGGCGTGCTCCACGCGCCCTCCCGGGGAGAAGATCTCGGTCCGGACCGAGCCGAGGTACAGCCCGGCGGCCACGACGGCCAGGACGCCCGACACCTGGGCCTGCTCGGCGGACAGGAAGACGATGTAGGGCGTGACGAGGGAGACCGTGATCTCCGAGGCGGACTCCTCGACGAATCGCAGGGCTCGGGCGACGAGCCAGCCCATCCCGAGTCCGATCAGGATGCCGGCCGCACCGACCGCGACGAAGTCGATGCCAACTCCGCGCCAGGTGAACACGCCGGTCACCGTCGCGGCCACGGCGAGCTGGTACGCGACGAGTCCGCTCGCGTCGTTCACCAGGCTCTCGCCCTCCAGAATGGTCAGAACGCGGTGCGGGACGCGGAGCCTGCGGGCGATCGCGGTGGCGGAGACTGCGTCCGTCGGCGACACGATGGCGCCCAGCGTCGCCGCGGCGGCAAGCGGCAAGCCCGGCACGAGAAGGTGCGCGACCAGTGCGACGGCGGCGGTGGTCGCGAGCACGAGACCGACCGCGAGGCCGACGATGGGCGCCAGGTTGGCGCGGAACTCGTGCCACGGCATGGCTACCGCAGCCGAGTAGAGTAGGGGCGGCAGTACGATCACGAAGATCACGTCCGGATCGATGGAGATCGCGGGCATGATCGGGAGGAGCCCGAGCCCGACGCCCGCGAGCACCAGCAGGATGGGGAACGGAAAGGCGACCCGGCGCGCGAGGATCCCGAGCAGGACGACGACGCAGAAGAGAGCCGTCGTGAGCTCGACGGCGGTCTCCATCACGAGACGAGGCTCACGTCCGGCGCTGCCACTCGTCCGGCGTGAACGTCTGCGCGGAGAGGGCGTGGATCTCGGCGGGCATCATGTCGTCGAGCGCGGCGTAGACCGCACGGTGGCGCGCGACGCGATTCAGGCCGGCGAACTGCGTCGACACGACCACGACGTTGAAGTGGCCTCCACCGGCCGCCGCGCCGGCGTGCCCCGCGTGGCGAGCGCTGTCGTCCTCGACCTCGACGTGGCTCGCCTCGAGTGTGGCCCGGAGCTTTTGCTCGATGCGTTCGGCGCGGCTCATCTGCGCGGTAGACCTAGCAGATCGGCCGCGGAGAGCCCACGGCGCTGGTTGCCAGTCCACGCGGCTGCGCATATAAGCGGTGCGGGCGCCCCGACCGCCCACGAATGCCATGGGTCAACTACACGGAGGCCAAATCGTCGCCCGCGCACTCGCGAACGAGGGCGTGAAGTTCGTCTTCACGCTCTGCGGCGGGCATGTCATGTCGATCTATGACGGCTGCATCGACAACGGGATCGGCGTCATCGACGTGCGCCACGAGCAGACGGCCGCTCATGCCGCCGACGGGTGGGGCCGGGTGACCGGGGAGCCCGGAGTCGCGATCGTCACCGCCGGACCCGGGCTCACCGATGCCGTCACGGGTGTCGCCACGGCGCAGCGCGCGAAGGCCCCGATGGTGATCATCGGAGGGCAGGCCCCGCGCGGCTACCAGGACATGGGTGGCCTGCAGGACATGAATCACGTGGAGCTCATGCGCCCGATCACGAAGTGGTCGGTGGCCGTGCCGGAGTCCCGGCGACTCGGCGAGTACGTCTCCACTGCGTTTCGCATCGCCACGACGAACGTGCCCGGCCCGGTCTTTCTGGAGATGCCGCTCGACTTCCTCTTCGATGGCGTCGAGGAGGAGGACTGCGTCTTTCCGACCCAATACCGGACGCGGGCCGGCCTCGCGGGCGACCCGGCCTACATCGAGGCTGCGGTCGATGTGCTGAAGGGGGCCGAGCGTCCGGTCTGTCTCGTCGGCAGCCAGTACTGGTGGTCCCGCCGCCGGGACGCCTACCTGCCGTTCCTCGAGACGTTCGACATGCCCGTGTTCGTGAACGGTATGGCGCGAGGGTCGATCCCGCCCGAGCACCCGTCCTGGATGACGCTTGCGCGAAAGGACGCGCTGCGCCGCGCCGATGTCGTGATGATCTTCGGTACGCCGCTCGACTTCCGCTTGGGGTACGGCAAGGGCACGCACATCGCGGAAGACGCGAAGCTCATCCAGGTCGATCTGGACGGAGGGGAGATCGGACGCAACCGCGCGATCGAGGTCGGGATCGTCGGCGACACGGGCATGGTGATGGAGCAGCTCACCGCCCAGGCCGAGAAGAGCGGGTTCCAGTCGAGCCTCTATGCGTCCTGGACCGAAGAGATCCGCGGGGTCGACCGCAGCAAGCGCGAGGCGACCGAGTCGGAGATGCGCTCGGACGCGGTTCCGGTCAACCCGGTGCGGGCGTGCACGGAGATCGATTCCGTCCTCGACGCGGACACGATCGTGATCGGGGACGGCGGAGACTTCGTCGGCACGGCCGCGAACGTGTTGCGGATTCGCAAGCCGGGACACTGGCTCGACGCCGGGCCCCTCGGGACGCTGGGGGCCGGACCGGGGTTCGCCATGGCGGCCAAGCTCGCGAAGCCCGACAGCAACGTGATCATCGTCTACGGCGACGGATCTTTCGGACTGAACGGGTTCGAGTTCGAGGCGATGGCGCGCCAGAAGATCAACGTCGTCGGGGTGATCGGCAACGACGCCGCGTGGCAGCAGATCCGGCGCGGCCAGGTCGAGATCTACGGGCCCGACCGGTCCGTGGCATGCTCGCTCGACTACACGCGTTACGACCGGGTGGCGGAGGCGTTGGGCTGCCACGGGGAGTACGTCGAGCGCCCCGACGAGGTCCGCCCGGCTCTCGAGCGCGCGCTGTCGGCCGGCCGGCCGGCGATCGTGAACATCAAGATCGGTGCGAGCGACTTCCGCAAGGGGGCGATCTCGGTCTGATCATGGCGGAACGGACGGCCGGCATCATCGTCATCGGGAACGAGATCCTCTCGGGAAAGGTGACGGACGCGAATTCCCCCTTTATGGCGGAGGGATTGCGCGCGGCCGGGGTGGAGCTGCGGCGGATCGTGACGATCCCGGACGAGGTCGATCTGATCGCGCAAGCGGTTCGGAGCTTCCACGAGAGCTACGACCTCGTGTTCACGTCCGGCGGGGTGGGCCCGACGCACGACGACGTGACGATGGAGGGCATCGCCGGGGGGCTCGACCGCAAGGTGGTCGTCGATCCGGCTCTCGAGGCGGGCATCCGTCGACACATCAAGGGCGAGGTCAACGCGGCGCATCTCAAGATGGCCGAGGTCCCCGAAGGTGCGGTCCTCATCCACGACGAGGGAGTGGGCTTCCCCACGATCCAGGTGGAGAACATCTACATCCTGCCCGGCATCCCGGAGATCCTCCGAAAGAAATTCGATGCCTTGCGAGTACGGTTCCAGGCGGATCCGTATCATCTCAAGATCATCTACACCCGGTGGAACGAGAGCGAGATCGCCGGCGCGTTGAACCAGACGATGAGCGAGTTTCCCGAGCTGCTCCTGGGAAGCTACCCGAAGATCGACAATCCCGAGTACCGGGTGAAGCTCACCGTGGAGTCGAAGGACGAAGCGTACGCGAAGCGTGCGTTCGATCGTCTGCTCGCGTTGTTGACGGAGGCGGCGGTCGTCCGGACGGAGTGAGGGCCGATTCCCGGAGGCGGGGAACGGAAGTGGGGGAGGTGAACGATGGGTCGTGAGAGGTGGATTGGTGGCCGGCTGAGGGTGCTCGCCTGTGTGACGTTGGTGTGCGTCGCGGTGGGGCTCTCGTCACCGACGATGGCGCAGGCCGAGCTGCAGCGAGCCGGCGCGAGCGCGGACTCCGGCTCGTTCTGGGGGGACGTGGGTCTGGGAGCGGGTGCGGCTCTCGGGAACGTGCTCTATATCCCGGCCAAGTTGGTCTACGCATCCGTCGGCGGCGTCGTCGGCAGCCTCGCCTATCTCGTCACCCTCGGCAGCACGGAGACGGCCAACGCGATCTGGGAGCCGACGCTCGGCGGGACCTACGTCCTCACCCCGGGAATGCTCGCAGGGGAGGAGAAGCTTCACTTCAACGGTCAGCCCCCGATGCCGCCGGAAGAGCCGAGCTACCAGGAGTACGACTCCGGCGGGTGGTCCGGGCAGCCGCAGTGAGTCGCGGCCGCGACGCGGGCTCGGTGGGTGGGTAAGCGCCGGGAGCGCGGCGGCTGGACGTTCGTCGGTGCGGTCAGCGCCGGCGGGGTCCCTCCGACCTTGGGAATGCCCGAGATCGCCTTCGCGGGGCGCTCGAACGTCGGCAAGTCGAGCTTGATCAATCGGCTCACGCGCACGAAGGGGCTCGCCCGGACGAGTGGCACCCCGGGCCGTACGCAGCAGATCAACTTCTTCGCGGGGCCCGAGGAAATCGTCTTCGCAGACCTGCCGGGCTACGGCTGGGCCAAGGCTCCGGCGCACGTGCGTGAGAGCTGGCGACCGCTGGTGGAGGGCTACCTGCTCGGCCGCGAGACCCTGCGGGGCGTGGTGGTGATCCTCGACGTTCGCCGCGGCGTCGGCGACGCCGATCGTCAGCTGTTGGACTTCTTGTCGGCGCGGGAGATCGGCGTGGTGCCGGTCTTGAGCAAGGTCGACAAGCTGAAGCAGGGAGAGCGGGTGAAGCTTCTGCGCGCGGCGCGCGAGGTGCTCGACGACCCGATTCCCTTCTCGTCGGTGAGCGGCGAGGGGGAGCGAGACCTGTGGCGTCGATTGACGGATCTCGCGAGCCTCCGTTAGCGTGGCGAGCGATGGCGAAGACGAAGGCCGCGGCGGCGTCCCGGAAGAAGGCCGGCGCGACCGGGAATCGCCCACGTCGCCCGCGGGCCGATCAGTCCATCGGCGTGTTCGACTCGGGAGTCGGCGGCCTGACGGTTCTGCACGCGATGTCGCGCAGCATGCCGCGCGAGAACCTGATCTACCTCGGCGATACGGCTCGGGTGCCCTACGGGCCGAAGTCCGGAGAGACGATCACCGGCTACGCGATCGAAACGGCGGATTTCTTCGTGGACCGAGGAGTCAAGGCCATCGTCGTCGCGTGCAACACGACCACCGCGCTCGCGCTGGATCTCCTCCGGCAGCGGTACCCGATTCCGGTGGTCGGCGTCGTGGAGCCCGGGGCGAGAGCGGCACTGGCCGCTACGCGCAACGGGCGAATCGGCGTGATCGGAACCGAGGCGACGGTCGCGAGCGGCGCGTATGCGAAAGAGCTTCGCGCCGTAGCGCCGGAGGTCGAGATCTTCACGCGTGCATGCCCGCTGTTCGTGCCTCTCGCGGAGGAGGGCTGGACCGGGAACGACGTCGCACGCAAGACCGTCGCCGCCTACCTCTCGAGCCTGAAGAAGAGTGGGATCGACACGCTGATTCTCGGCTGCACGCATTATCCGCTGCTCGCCAAGGCGATCGGAGACTACATGGGCCCCAAGGTGCGGCTCGTGGATTCCGCCGAGGAAACCGCTCGCGAGGTGAAGCGCCTGCTTCGCGCGCAGAAGCTCCAGCGGAAGACGGGTCGAGGCTCCGCGAGCTTCTTCGTGACGGACCTCGCCGACCGCTTCACTCGGGTGGGCGAGCAGTTCTACGGCTCCAGCGTGTCGTCCGCGGTGCGAGTCGTCCTGCGCGAGGGCTAGGAGGCCGTGGGGCGCCGGGCCGGGCTGATCGGAGCGCTCCTGTTCGTCGGCACGTGTGCCGTGTTCTGGCCCCTGGGGGCGGCGGACTTCGTCAACTACGACGATCCAGGCTACGTCTACCGAAACCCGAACGTGGTGGGCGGCCTGAGTGCCGACAACGTCGTCTGGGCCTTCTCGACGGTCCACAAGGCCAACTTCCACCCCCTCACGTGGCTGTCGCATCAGCTCGACGTCTCGTGGTTCGGCGTGAGCCCGGGGCCGCACCACCTCGTCAGCGTGGTCCTTCACGCGCTGAATGCCGTCCTGCTGTTCGGGCTTCTCCTGCGCACGACAGGCGCCATCGCACCGAGCTCGTTCACCGCGGCGCTGTTCGCCGTTCATCCGCTCCATGTGGAGTCGGTTGCGTGGATCTCGGAGCGGAAGGACGTGCTCGCGGTGCTCTTCTGGATGCTCGCCTCACATGCGTACGTAGGGTGGGCGGGTCGCGGAGGCGCACATCGGTACCTTCTGGCGATAGCCCTGCTCGGTGCGGGCCTGCTCTCGAAGCCCGTGGTCGTCACGCTCCCCTGTGTCTTCGTCCTGATGGACGTGTGGCCCCTCGGTCGCACGTCGTGGGCGCGTGCGGCGCGAGGTCCGGCGCGGCCCCCCACAAGCCTCGCGCGGCTCCTGGTCGAGAAGCTCCCGATGTTCGCGCTCGTGGCGTTGGCCTCCTATGCGACCGTCCACGCGCAGACGACGGGCGGCGCGGTCGTCGAGGCGAGCGCGCTATCCGTCGGAGCACGCCTCGCCAACGCGGTTGTCGCGTACGTTTGGTACCTGCAGAAGCTCGTGTGGCCGGCGGGGCTCGCCGTGTTCTATCCACATCCCTGGGTCGGACGGGCGTCGTTCCCGGACGCGTGGGCCTGGCTGCCGTCTCTGGCCGTGCTGCTCGGCGCGACCGCCGTGGCTCTCGCCCAGGTGCGGGCGCGGCCCTATCTGCCGTTCGGCTGGCTCTGGTACGTGGGAACGCTCGTTCCGATGGTCGGTCTCGTGCAAGTCGGCCTACAGGCGACCGCGGATCGGTACTCGTACGTTCCGCTCATCGGACTCTTCGTCGCGATCTCCTGGGCCGGTGCCGATCTGGCGCGCGGAGCGCCGCGCCGAGGGCGCTGGGTGTCGGGGCTGGCGCTGGCGTGGCTCGTCGTCTGCCTCGCGGTCACCCGCGGGCAGCTCGACCACTGGATGGACGCGCGGGCGATGGCCGCGCGGTCGATCGCGGTGAGCGCGGACAACTACGTCATGCACTACAACCTGGCCCTCGCGCTGCAGGAGGACGGCGACCTGGCCGGCGCCCGGCGGCACTACGAGGCGGCGATCGCCATCGAGCCCCGCCGGGCGGCGTTCCACGGGAACCTCGCGACGGTCCTGGCGGCGCAGGGGGAGCCCCGCGAGGCGGTGGCCGCCTACCGACGGGCACTCGCGCTCGATCCGCGAGACGTTGGCGCGCGAAACAACCTCGCCTGGCTCCTGGCGACGTCGCCGGATCCGTCGGTCCGCGACGGAGAGGCCGCGTTCGCCCTGGCGCGCGAGGCGGCGCGGGGCGCGGGCGGGGGCGATCCGCAGGTGCTGGACACGCTCGCCGCCGCCGAGGCCGCGCTCGGCCGATTCGGCGACGCGAGCCGGACCGCGGCGCGCGCCGCCGCACTCGCGTGGGAGTCCGGCCGGCCCGCGCTCGCCGCGGCCATCGACGAGCGGGCGGCCGCCTATCGGGGCGGAAGGCCCCACCGCGAACCCCCCGACGCCGGCGAGTAGTCCGCCCGATCGCGCTTTGCAGAGCCTTCGGGGTTCTGGTTACCCTGTTGGTTTCACGGGCTTTTTGCAACGCCGGGAGCGGATCTGAGAATGCTGGGTGGACTCGTCAGGAAGGTTTTCGGCACCAAGAACGATCGAGAGCTGAAGAAGCTCTGGCCCCTCGTCGACGAGATCACGACCCTCGAGCCCGAGCTCGAGGCCCTGTCGGACGATCAGCTTCGCGCGCGTACCGCGGGGTTCAAGGAGCAGCTCGATCAGGGTGCGGAGATCGACGACCTCCTCGTGCCCGCGTTCGCGGTCGCTCGCGAGGGCGCGAAGCGGGCGCTCGGGATGAGGCCCTTCGACGTGCAGCTCCTGGGCGGCATGGTCCTTCACAAGGGGCGCATCGCGGAGATGCGGACCGGTGAGGGCAAGACCTTGGTCGCGACCCTGCCCGTGTATCTCAACGCGCTGGCGGGTCGCGGCGTGCACGTGGTCACGGTGAACGACTACCTCGCTCGGCGCGATGCGGAGTGGATGGGGCGTCTCTACAACTTCCTCGGCCTGTCGTGGGGTGTCGTGGTGCACGGGATCGACGACCGGAGCCGGCAGGCGGCCTACCGGGCGGACATCACCTACGGCCAGAACAACGAGTTCGGCTTCGACTACCTCCGCGACAACATGAAGTTCTCGCTCGAGGACTACG
This sequence comes from bacterium, assembly GCA_030430245.1. Taxonomy (GTDB): domain Bacteria; phylum Desulfobacterota; class Binatia; order UBA12015; family UBA12015; genus VGTG01. The sequence continues at coordinate 12,912 of JAUIFY010000117.1, forward strand.
TGCAGAGGGATCTCAACTTCGCGATCGTCGACGAGGTCGACTCGATTCTGGTCGACGAGGCGCGCACGCCGTTGATCATCTCCGGTCCGTCGGAGGACTCGACGGAGAAGTACGGTGTGATCAACGAGATCGTCCCGAAGCTCGAGAAGGGACGGAAGGTCGAGAAGGGCGAGGAGGAAGAGGGCGACTTCGCGATCGACGAGAAGATGAAGCAGGTCATTCTCACCGAGCAGGGCGTGGCTCGAGCCGAGGAGCTGCTCGGCATCGACAACCTCTACGACACGAGCCAGATCGACACGCTGCACCACCTGACCCAGTCCCTGCGCGCCCACTCCCTCTTCCACAAGGACACCGACTACGTGGTGAAGGACGGCGAGGTCATCATCGTCGACGAGTTCACCGGTCGCATGATGGAAGGTCGGCGCTGGTCGGACGGCCTGCATCAGGCGATCGAGGCGAAGGAGGGGGTGAAGATCGAGCGCGAGAATCAGACCCTCGCGACGGTCACCTTCCAGAACTACTTCCGGATGTACGACAAGCTCGCCGGCATGACCGGCACGGCGGACACGGAAGCGGTCGAGTTCAAGAAGATCTACGATCTCGACGTCACGGTCGTCCCGACCCACCGCGAGATGATCCGCAAGGACCACCCGGACGTCGTCTACAAGACCGAGAACGAGAAGTTCGAGGCGGTGCTCGACGAGATCGAGGACTGTCAGGAGCGGGGCCAGCCGGTTCTGGTGGGTACGATCACCATCGACAAGTCCGAGCGCCTGTCGACGCTCTTGAAACGCCGCGGCGTGAAGCATCATGTCCTGAACGCGAAGGCGCACGGACGCGAAGCGGAGATCGTCGCGCAGGCCGGTCGGTTGGGCGCGGTGACCATCTCGACCAACATGGCAGGACGCGGCACGGACATCGTGCTCGGAGGAAATCCCGAGGCTCTCGCGGTTGCGCAGCTGGGTCGACGGGATCCGGAGGACCCGGAGTTCAAGGAGGCCATCGAGAAGTACGAGGCGCAGTTCCAGGGCGAGCGCGAGCAGGTCCTGGAGGCGGGCGGCCTGCACATCGTCGGAACCGAGCGGCACGAGTCGCGCCGGATCGACAACCAGCTGCGCGGACGATCGGGGCGTCAGGGCGACCCGGGGTCATCGCGATTCTTCTTGTCGCTCGAGGACGATCTCCTCCGTATCTTCGGCGCCGAGCGGATTCAGGGGCTGATGACGCGGCTCGGGATGGAGGAAGGCGAGCCGATCGAGCACAAGATGCTCACGCGCGCCATCCAGAACGCGCAGACCAAGGTCGAAGGGCACAACTTCGACATCCGCAAACATCTGCTCGAGTACGACGACGTCATGAACAAGCAGCGCGAGGTGATCTATCACCAGCGCCGCGAGGCACTCGGCGGAGAGCACCTCCAGGAGGAGGTGGCGGAGATGATCGAAGACGTCGCGCAGGGGATCGTCGACGTGGTCGTCGATCGCGACGTCGTCGCGCCGGAGTGGGATTGGGACGGAATCGACGCGGCGGTGCAGGAGCGATTCGGCTTCCACCTCCATGTGGCCGACGACGACCGCACCGGTCTACAGCCCGACGATCTGCGAGAGCGCATCGTCGAGGAAGCGAAGACGGTCTATGCGGCTCGGGAGGAGGAGTTCACGTCGGAGGTGATGCGGCACCTCGAGCGCGTCGTTCTGCTGCGCACGATCGACCAGCAATGGAAGGACCACCTCCTCAGCATGGATCGGCTCAAGGAGGGCGTGGGCCTGCGGGGCTACGGCCAGCAGAACCCGTTGCAGGCGTACCAGAAGGAGGGCTTCGCGCTCTTCGACGAGATGATGGACCGCATCCACACCGAGGCGGTGCGAAATCTCTTCACTCTCCAGGTTCGGCAGGAAGAGGACGTCGAGCAGCTGGAGGAGAAGGAGCGACGGCCACAGCCGAGCATGACGCTGTCGCACGGCGCCGTGTCGCAGGCGCCCGCCGCGGCCGCGACTCCGATTCGCAACGACGGCGAAAAGGTCGGCCGAAACGACCCGTGCCCATGCGGCAGCGGGAAGAAGTACAAGAAGTGCCACGGTAAGTAGGCCACGCGCGGCCCGGCCCGGCGTGCGGCCCGACGGACCGCCGAATCGAAAAGGGCCGGCCTGCTGTGGCAGACCGGCCCGAGTTCGAACGAGTCGTCGGCGCGACTACTTCTTCTTCACGCCGAGAACCGTGTCCTTGAAGCTCTTGGACACGGTGAAGCCGACCTTCTTCCGCGCGGGAATCTTGATCGCTTCCCCGGTCTGCGGGTTGCGGCCCATCCGCGCCTTCATCTTCCGAAGACGAAGGATGCCGAGCCCCGGAATCTTCACGGGCTCACCCTTCTTCACGGACTTGACCGCCACTTCGACCAGGGTCGTCAGGACGATGTCCGCCTGCTTCTTCGTGATGTCGGCCGACGTGGCCAGCTTGTCGAGAAACTCCGATTTCGTCATTTTGCCTCTCCCCTCCTCAAACAGGTGATTCCATTACTCCACTAAGGCGAACGCTTCCTACGAAAGCCCCGGCGGACTGTCAAGAAGGAGAGGGCCCGAAAAGTCGCTCTGGGAGCGACTTTTCGCAATTCGAGTCGTGAAAGCCCGCGCCAGGTGCGAAGAATCAGACCAGCTACTTCTCGTTTTCGACAGCGGCGAGGTAGGCGCGGATGCGCGCTTCGTTCGCACCCAGGTCGCCCTTCCCGTCGCGCGACTTGGAGCGGACGTCGATCAGGCTCCCCGAGCCGTCGCTGCGGACGCGGATCGCGACGTCGTCCTTGAAGCCGAACACCCGCGTCTCGGCGACCGCTTCGATGCGCCCGGAGGTCGGGTCGTTCCACACCACGTCCCAGTCGGGCATGGTGCGCGCCGCGCGCAGCGCCAGTTCGAACGCCTTCCCGACCGGCATCGAGATCTCCATCGGTGCGAGATCGGGGTACCACTCGCGCTGGATGGCGGCGTCCTCGGCCTTGTGGGACATGTCCCGGCCCTGGTTGGCCGGTATCGTGAGGGCGTTCTCGAAGAGCGGCGGATCGTCGAGGCTGGTGGTGAAGTCGTTCGTCATCGGCCCGCTGCCACCGGTCGCGGCGGTCACGATGAAGATCATGCCCGCAAGGAGAGCGAGAGTTCGGCCCCGGCCGAATCCCCGGCCGCGCGCCGCCTGGACGAGCGCGCTCAAGCCAGCCAGGACGGCGACGAGGCCGCCGAGCCCGTAGACGCGGAATGCGAGGTCGCCCGGGAGCACGCGGAGCCACCCGAGGAGCGGGCCGAGGACTACGGCGGCCGCGCCGGCGAGGCCGAGCCAATCCAGCCACGTGGCCGGTGCTCCGCCTTGGCTGTTTTCGTCGTTCATCAGAATCTCTCCCGGGTTCGGATGGCAGGCTCGGGCGATGTCGAAGCCCCGATCGGCGGGATCTTGCCCTGCTTCCCGGGGGCGCCGCAAGGCATCGGGGGGGGCGCGCCGCCCGTGGCGCGTTGACTTGGCCCGGACGGGTCTGCAAAACCCGTTCGATGGACCTGTTGAACCGTACTCTTCGTCTGTCCGTTTCCTTCGTCGCCCTCGCCGGTCTCTGGGCGTGCCAGAGCGAGGAGCCGGCGGAGCCCACCCCCGTCGTGGCGGAGAAGGCGGCTCCGGTCGTCGACGAGAAGCCGGCGGCCGACCCGGTCGCGGCGGCACCGGAGGGCGCTCCCGAGCAGCCGGCTTCGGACGAGCCGGGTGCTCTCACGGCCTTCGCCGACGTGGACGAGAGCGAGGGGAGCGTTCCGCTGACGGTCCAACTCGACGTGGACATCATTCCGAACACGGGGAACCCGCCGTTCACCTACGTCTGGGACTTCGGGGACGCGACGGAGTTCGCCAGGGAGAAGGCGCCTACGCACACGTACGAGGTCCCGGGCAGCTTCCGGGCGACGGTGATCGTGACGGACTCGAAGGGCGAGACCGACCAGGACTACTACGACATCACCGTCGAGCCGGCTCCGGTCGCGGCCGCCCCGAAGGCCGAGGGCCAGGCCGACGGGGCCGAGGGCCAGGCCGAGTCGGACGAGCCCAAGGCCCTGACCGCCTTCGCGGACGTGGACGAGAGCGACGGCGACGTGCCGCTCTCGGTCCAACTCGACGTGGACATCATTCCGGGGACCGGAACTCCGCCGTTCACCTACCTCTGGGACTTCGGGGACGCGACGGAGTTCAGCACGGAAAAGGCCCCGAAGCACACGTACGAGGTCCCGGGGAGCTTCCGCGCGAGCGTGATCGTGACGGACTCGAAGGGCGAGACCGACCAGGACTACTACGACATCACGGCCTCGGAGCCCATGGGCGAGGGGGCGGTGAGCGCCCAGCAGCTGCTCGAGATGCTGCCGGAGGACCAGCAGCAGCGGATCCGCGAGGCTCTCGGGCAGTCCCCCGCGGCCGAGTAGCTCTCCGCCCGAGGCCTGGCCGCCGCCGCGGCCTCCGGGCGGCGTGTTCGCGGTGGCCGCGCCTTCGCTCCTCGGTCGCGGCCGGATCCTCCGTGGGGCGGCTCCCGGTGGGCCGCGGTCGGGCTCGCGGTGCGGGGGCTCCGCGTCGGTCGCCTGCGGGCGCGCGGTGCGGCGGTTGCTCGGAAGTCGTTGC
>JAUIFY010000118.1 GCA_030430245.1 bacterium
GCGGCCATTGACCATGACCGCCACGGTCTCGGCCACGCTGGTGGCGACGCCGATGTTCTGCTCGATCACCAGCACGTCGATATCGCCCTCGGCGACGAGTTTCAGCAGCATGTCCTCGACATGCGAGACGATGACCGGGGCCAACCGAGAGTGACGGAGCTTCATCACAGTCCTCATCACTCGACCGTGACGGCGAGGCTGCAGGTGGCGTCGACCGCGGCGCCGAGCAGCGTCGAGGCGTCGATCGCACAGGTGAAATCGTTCGCGGTCGGAGGCGCCGCGCCTTCGACGCAGTCGAACCGGATCGCGGCGAACACCCCTGGCGGGATCGGGCCCGGAATCGCGACGAGGCCCACGCTGATGGCGACCGGCCCCTGCCCCGGATCATCCTGGTCCGCGACGTTGAAGAGCCCGCCCGCGACTCCGGAGAGGTTCGTGACTCGCTCTTGGACCGAGGCCTCCCCTCCGAAGCCCGGAAGGACCACGCGGTCGGGCGGATACGTGGTCTCGATCGTCAGACCGGAGACATCCGGGAAGTTCGTCGCGTCGAAGCCGGAAGAGGCGACGACCGTGACCGTGGTGCACGAGCTCGGCCCGGTGATCGGGGTGGGAGTCGCGTTCGGATCGGGCGTCGGCGTCGCGCCGGGACTCCCACCGGGGTCGGGCGTCGCACTCGGGTCCGGTGTGGGCGTCGGAGGCGCGACGGTTCCGGTCGAGCCCGCACAAGTCGCCGGGTCGTCGAGAAGGACTCCCGGCACCTCGTCCTCGATCCCCATGCAGAGGACGGCCTCGAGCGCGCGCGGGTGCTCGACCGTCGTCATGCGATGCACCACGTCCTCGATGAGGAGACGACGCAGGCACTTCGCGAAGGTCGCCACGTCGACGACGTCCTCGGCGGGTTCCAGTCGTCCGCACGCCGCGGTGACGCTTCCGAACCCGAGTCCGTCCGACGCGAGCAGCACCTCCAGGGGCAGGTCGTCGCAAGCTCGGCGCGTGATCTCTCGCTCGAACTCCGCGCCCGCATCGCCGACGTTCGCGAGATTCCTGCGACAGCGCGACGCCGAGGTCGCGCAACACGAGTCGAGGATCGCGGGATCCCCGAGGCAGGCGATTCCCGGCAGAAGGCAGCTCCCGAGTGCCCGATGCGCCTTCGAGGCGAAGGCCGCAGCGGCGAGCCGAAGCCCGGATTGGCAGGGATCTCCATCGCTGGGAGGTGCGATCGGCGGCGCATCGGGCGTCGGCGTGGCTGCCACGCGAGGCGTCGGGCTCGGCGTCGGCCGGGGACCGCGCACCGCGAGCCGTGCGTCGGCTCCCGACGGCATCGCGAGCGTGACGGCGAGCGCGGCCGCCAAGGAAGGTAGGGAAGATCGGATGTTCATGGTCGGCTCGTCTTCACTCGCTCCGTCGAATGGGTAGCGACGCTCCCGAGGGACGCGGCACCAGGTGAGCCGAGAAGGTAACGACGAACTATGACCGGCGAGTTACTTCGCGATGGACATCGAATGATCGATGTCGCATCCAGTCGCGAGACTCCAATACTATGCTTGATACCGCGACCATCATTGCGTCGCGACCATGCACGTCTCGCCCTCGAGCAACGCCGAGACCCGCGAGGCGAGCTCGCCATCGCCGTACGAGACGACGTCGAACCCGTTCCGATCGAACCACTCATGGACGTGCCGCGGAGTCGTCGGCCCGTAGACCAGCGACGTCCAGAGGCTCGCTCCCGGATCTCTCGTCTGGGAGAGCCGAGAGACCATCCTCTCGAACGGATGGAGCGGCCGCGACCCACGATCGCTCGCGCCATAGCCCAGGACGAGAAGGTCGGCCGGGTCGAACTCGCCGAGAGAACGACCGCCCGCGACGATGTCGCCTCCCCGCAGAAGACCGACGATGAGCTCCCACGCGAGCCGCGAGCTCGGAAGGCTCTTCTCGACCCGATCGAGACCCCGCCCAGGCCCGACGACCAGGCTCGAGATCCACGGTGTGCCGTCCGCGTCGGCGCTCGGATGGTGGTAGGCGGTTCTCATCCGCGTTCCGTCTTCTTCGTTCAGGTAGAGACAGATCTCTCCGTGCACGGGGAAGTGGAGAAGACCGGCACCGGCCCCGCACACCGAGGCCATGTCGTCGGCGACGTCGTCGAGCGACGCGACGCCGCCATAGGGGGCCCAACGCGCTCCGAGGTCTCGCGCGAGGAAGGTGGTCGTCAGACCATCGACGTTCGCCGTACCGTGAACGACGACGCGGCCCGCCGAGGCCGCAGCGATCGCAGCGAGGGTATCCCGATGCGCGAGCTTGCGGTGCGTGCTGCGCCGCTCCTTCAGACAAAGCTCTCGGAGTCCGCGCACCCAATCGATCGGCGGAGATCCGGCCACGACGGCGGCCTGGATGAGCGCATCGAGGTTCTGCCGGTCGGCGCGCTCGAGACGCGCCAACAGCGGCCGCAACTCGGAAAGCGCCTTGGCTCTGCGCGTCAGGTTGAAACCATCCGCGCGCGCGACTCCCTGGCCGGAGAAGACGACGAGTGGTCTCATGCAATCGGGTTCGCGAGGTGTAGGGCCACGGGACTGGACCCCGTGGTTATCGAAGGCGTGTGACCCTTTCGTGAACGACCCGAGGGCTCTCCTTTACATCTGTCGCGGCTCTCGCATTGCCTGTTGCTTCCACCCATTCCGGGACGTCCATTGGCCGGGAAGCTGGACCGGGAGACACGGCGAGACCTCCACGAGGGGGCACGCGTGGTGGCTCCGCTCCTGAAACACGATCGTCACATTCCGGAAACGATCGCGACATCAAGAGGCTCCGTTTGTGACGAACCCGTTCCGAACCGCGCAGCGATCACTGCGCATTCACGGGGCCGTCACGAAACCGTAGCACGCGGATGCGAAGCTTCCGCCAATCGAAACCAGGCTTGGCGCCTCACGGACGGCGCCGCTCAGCAGAGGAGATCTCGAACATGCAGGCAACCAAGGCGACTCGACGGAGTCCCGCTTGGCTCGCGACCGCGATGGTCGCACTCACCGCGCTCGGCGCATCGGCGATCGCGGGGGCCCAGACTCTGGGCGAGCCCGACGTGAGCGGCGACCAGCTCATCTTCATCTACGACGCCCGCTCGGGCCGCGTGTCCTTCCTGAACGTGGCGAACCCCTCGGACGACACCGTCGTTCTCGACGTGAGGCTCTACAACGAGGACTTCTCGTCCGTCGTCTCGAGCGTGATCACGCTCGAGGCCGCCGAGAACACCGTCATCGACCCGACCAGCTTCGCGGGCGGTGGCGCCAACGGACAGGCCGGTCTCGCCGTCGTCACGCCGGTCGTGGCCGCGGACAACCTTCAGCCGGTCGTTCCGCCCCAGCCCCTCACCGGCGGCTTCACCTTGGCGAACACGAACCTCGGTTCGGGCTTCGGCCAGAACCCGTTCGCGCGTCTCGCCGTCAACGGCTCGGGAACCCCACAGGCGCCCGGAACCGCGGTGGACGGAAGCTCGGTCTTCTACGAGCGCTTCGCTCCGGACGTCCTCACGATCCCGGTCTACTTCAACCCCGCCGACCTCGGTCCGCCCGAGGACGACGGCAACCGTGTTCTGATGGCGGCCTTCATGGACGGCTACGCCGCATCGGGCTTCACCATCTCCGCCATGAGCACCAGCACCGCGGCGAGCTTCTTCAGCAACGGCGGCGTGCGGATCGCGACGAACACCGTCGAGTTCACGGGTGGCCTCTTCAGCAACCTTCAGGAAGTCGCCGGAACGAACATCGACGGTCAGAGCGGCAAGGTCTTCTTCGACGTCGATGCGGGCAACGGCAACATCTTCGGCGCCTTCAGCCAGTCGATCTCGACCTTCGCGGCGGCCCAGCGCATGCCGGCGGTGGCCTCGATCCCGACCGGCAAGGACCTCGGCCCGGTCCTCGACTGTCCCGGCGGCACGGCCACGATCACGGGCAATCTCGACTCGAGCATCCGGTGGCCCGCAAGCTGTGAGATCCTGATCGACGGCACGATCTTCGTGAACGACGGCGTGACGCTCACGATCGAGAAGGGCACCACGATCAAGGGCAAGCGCTTCCCGGACAACCCGCCCCCGACCGCTCTGGTGTTCCGCCAGGGGTCGAAGATCAACGCCGTCGGCACCGCCGACGAGCCGATCGTCTTCACCAGCGACCAGCCGGCGGGCTCCCGCGCTCCGGGCGACTGGGCCGGCCTCGCCTTCAACGGGCGCGCTCCGGCGAACTGCCAGGGCGGCGTGTGCGAGGCCGAGGGCCTCGTCGACACCGTGTTCGGCGGCGACGACTCCGCCGACTCGAGCGGCACCATCCGGTACGTCCGCGTCGAATACGCGGGCCGTGAGCTGTCGCCCGACAACGAGCTCAACGTCTTCACCCTGAACGGCATCGGCAACGGCACCACCGTCGAGTACGTCCAGGCCCACATGGGCCTCGACGACGGCATCGAGTGGTTCGGCGGCACGGTGAACGGGCGCTGGCTCGTCTCGACCGGCGCGGCCGACGATCTCTTCGACTGGCAGGTGGGCTACGTGGGCGCGAACCAGTTCCTCTACGGAGCGCACACCGGCAACAACATCGACACCAGCGGCAGCCGCGGATTCGAGGGGGACAACAACGGCGACGGCAACGACTTCGAGCCGCGCTCGGACCCGAAGATGTGCAACGTCACGCTGATCGGCTCCAAGGGCCAAGCGGGCGGCGACGTCTCGAACCGCGGCCTGCTTCTCCGCGACGGCACGACGGCCAAGATCGCACAGGCCATCGTGACCCAGTTCAACACCGCCGGCGTTCAGATGCGCGACCCGGCCACGGCCGACCAGGCATGCACGAACGACGGCACCGCGACGGGCGCTCTGCTCGTCGCCGACTCGACGTTCTGGAACGTCGGCGAAGACGGCATGGTGTACGCGCAGGACCACGAGTCGACGGCCGGCGCAAACTGCTCGACCACCGGGCTCTTCGCCCAGTGGCAGAGCAATGACGGCGTCGTCACGACCGACCCGGGTCTGCCGGCATCGTGCGCGAGCATGGGCTGTCAGCCGATTCCGACTGGCGACGTGAGCTCGGATTACAACTGCTCCTCGCTCGACGCGTTCCTGATGGACCAGGGGTACATGGGCGCGTTCGCTCCGGGGCAGGAGTCCTGGGCGACCGGCAACTGGATCAACTTCGACGAGAACTGATCCTCCAACCGCGAAGTCGGGGAGGGGCGGCTACCGCCCCTCCCCTCTTCGTGCTTCCCTCCCTCACACCATGAACACCTTTGCCCGCCTCGCCGTCGTCGGCTTCGTCGCGTTCTGCTCGTTCCAGATCCCGACCGCCCCCGCGCCGAACGCCGCCCCTGCGCCACTCGCGTTCCAGGGAGGCGCGGCGAGCGTCGACGACCTGCTCGACGATTTCCTGCGAGCCCTGTCGAACGAAGATCCGAGCGAGCTCGCCGCGCTCCGCGTCACGGAGCGCGAGTACCGCGAGCTGGTCGTGCCGGGGAACGTCCCTCCCGGCGACGAGCCGCAGATTCTGAGCGGTGAGGCCAGCGAGTACTTCTGGCAGGTGATGAACCAGAAGAGCGTCCACTACCAGGCCCTTCTCTTCGAGCGCTTCGGCGGTGAGAACTTCACGATCAAGGACGTCTCGTTCGAGAAGGGCCACAAGGTCTACGCCGGCCATCAGGCATGGCGCCGACTCAGCCTGCTCGTCACCGACGACGAGGGGGAGGACCACCTGATCCGCACGGGCTCGATCATCGAGCGTGACGGTCGCTTCAAGTTCGTCTCCTTCATCCGCGACTGATCCGGTCGCGAGTTTCTCCGGCGCCGGGGTGAATGATTCCCGGACGCATACCGTCTCTTGCAAACGATGCGCGCGAGCTCACAGAGAAGCGCACGACCTCCGTCCCGCTGGGTTGCCGACCCCGCCCTGGTCGCGCTCGTGATCATCACGGCGACGACCGCGCTCGCGACTCAGCCCTTCTGGTCACTGGGCGTCTCGAACCCGAGCTCCGATGGAGAGCCGCCGGTCCTCCACGTCGCCGCCAATCGCACCGTCACGATCGATGGCGATCCCGTGTCGGGGAGCCTCGTCGATCACGTCGCCCACGTTCTCGACGGACGGCACGCCACCCAGGTCCTGCTCGAAGCCGACGACGATGCCAGCTACGGGGACGTGAGCCGCGTGATCCGTCAGATCCGCCTGGCAGGGGGCGAACCCCTTCCCCGCTGATGCCTCGAAGCACCCGGCGGCCGGCTGTGGTATTCGCGAGAGGATGGCTGCCTCGAAGAAGTGGAGCGTCGAGCTGACGCACTTCGGCCGCAAGAGCGGAAAGCCCTTCAAACTCAGCGTCTGGTTCGTCGAGATCGAGGGCGATCTGTGGGTCGGCACGCGCGATCGCGATCGCAACTGGGTGAAAAACCTGCGCTCCACGGGGCGCGCCGAGCTCGACTTCGGCGATGGAGCGGCGTCGTATCGGTGCACCGAGGGATCGGGCGACGAGCTCACCCGGTTCGAGAACGCGATTCTGGCCAAGCACCCGATCGGAGCGCGCATCATCAACTTCATGGCGCGAGGCAAGGAGCCGATCTGCTTTCGCCTCGTGCCGGCCGCGTGATCGTCAGCCCTCGGCCGCCTCGAGAAAGACGCGCAGCCGACGGTTGAAGTCCTCCACCTCGCGCCGAAACGGGTAGTGCCCCTGGCCTGCGAGGATCTGCAGATCCGCGCCCGGTACCGTGCGGCTCGCCTTGACCGATCCGCCCGGACCGAACGGGTCCTGGTCGCCCACCACGAAGGCCGTCGGAACCCGAATGTCCCCGAGGTGCGGCGCGAGCGGCTCGTCCACGAGACGCGAGATCGCACGGCAGGTCCGTGCGAACCCGGCGCCGTGCTCCGGACGGATCCCGTTCGGAACCGGCAGACGAGCGACCTTCAGCGCGGCCTCGAGCCCCTCCGCCTCGGCGACGGACGCCCAACGGGAGTAGCTCTTCTCCGCGATCTCGGGCTTCAGCTCCGCGGACGTGCCGACCAGGAAGAGGCTTCGCACGCGACCGGGATGGTCGAGCGCCATTCGCATCGCGAAGACGCCCCCGCCGGAATGCCCGACGACGTGGGCAGCGTCGATCCCCAGCCGATCCAGAAGAGCGGCGAAATCGGCCGCGAAATCCTCGATGCGCCACGGTCCCTCGGGGACCTCGGACCGACCGTGCCCACGCGCATCGACCCGGATCGCGCGTCGATCACGCACGACGTCGGGAACCTGACGCGAGAAGACTCCATGGTCGCCGGCGAGGCCGTGGAGGAACAAGACCGGCGCACCCCGGCCCTCGTCGACGGTGTACAGCTCGGCAGGGGCGGTCACAGGGAAGCTTGATAACGCCACCGACCGACGATCTCACCCGCGATCGAACGCGGCGATCGCGGATCCCGTTTTCCACCCGTAAACCAACAGGCTCGACTCCGAACTTCCCACTTGCGAGGCCCCGACCCGACCCGTCAGGATGGTCGGATCCACCGAACCGAGGAGACCACCGTGCCTGCCAGAACGACCGCCACCGCCTTCGCCATCCTGCTCACGCTCTCCCTCTCGTCGGAGGCCCCCGGTCAGACCTACGTCTGGGACATGGACGCCACGGAGGACCAGGTGAACAACTCCGGCGTCGGGGACGGCTCGACCGACAGCGCGGCCACCGGACACGCGACGATCTCCTACGACCACACGACCGGCGTGATCTCCTACACGGTCGACTGGACGGGGCTGGAGGGCTTGCTCACGGCCATCCACCTGCACGGTCCCGCCACGGCCTCCGAGAGCGTGATGCCGCATCTCTGGAACGTCTTCACCGCGGAAGCGGACGTCATCGGCGCGGGAGTGGATCGCACGACCGACTCCTACGGCGATGCAGCGCTTCTGACCTCGCTCGTCCCCGGAACGCCCCACCTCGTCGCGCCGATCAACCTGCAGCACATGGTCGACGAGCTCGGCTACGTGAACATCCACAGCGATCTCTGGCCCATGGGAGAGATCCGCGCGAACCTGGTTCTCGTCACCGAGAACGTCCCCGTCACGAGCGATCATCAGAGGTGCATCCAGAAGATGCAGAAGCAGCTCGAGAAGCTCTCGAAGGCGGTCGAACGACGCGCGTACAACTGCCTGCGGCTCGTGGCGAAAGGCCTGATCCCGGGTCCCGTCGAGACGTGCTTCACCGCCGAGGAGCCGAAGACCACGGCGGCGACGACGAGCGCCGCGAAGACGTTCGACAACGTGTGCTCGGGCTTCGACGCCGTCGGCTATCTGCGGTTTCCGGCGTTCGGAACCGCACAGGTCGACGAGCTACGCGCGGCGGCCGAGGGGCGCGACCTGGACATGGGCCACGGCATCCTCGGCCCCGACCTCGACGTGGGGCTGATCCTCGAGTCCACCGACCGCGACGCTTCCCGGTGCCAGCAGCTCGTCTTTCGCAAGACGCAGAACTGCGAGGCCCAGATGCTGAAGGAGTTCCGACGCTGCTCGACCCTCGGCTTCAAGGGCAAGGAAGGTCCCGTCGGCGCGACCCTGCCCTTCGACGCCCCGGCCGACCAGGCCCTCTGTCTCGACCACGACCCGAACGGCCGACTCGCAAAGAAATGCGACACCCCGGGGTCGAAGCCCGACGCGATCCGCAAAGCGATCGCCAAGAGCTGCGTGGACGACGGGGTCGACCTCGCGGCCGCGTTCCCGGGCTGCGGGACGAGCGACGGCGAGGTCCTTCACGCCTGCGTCCTGGCCTCGGCTCGATGCGCGACGTGCACGGCCCTCGACGCCTCGTCCGAGGATCTGAACCTCGACTGCGACACCTTCGACGACGGCGCGGCGAACGCGAGCTGCGGCTGACCCGACGCGCGCGGGTCTCGCCTACGCGCGTTCTGGCCCCATGTCCGCTCGCAGGCTAGGATCTCGCTCAGTGATCCGTCGGCACGCTCGCGAGCCATCGCCGAGCGAAGGAGCTTCGGTCCGACGCTGCGCGGCAGCCTCGAGAGCCGCGGGCGAAGGTGTCGGCGGATCTCGAGACACGAGCCTCCTCCGAGATGTCGCAATCGCCCTATCGCCCCGCCGACGACGCGACCGAGCAGAGGTGGGAGTTCATCTGGTGGGGGTTCGGCGACAAGGCCCGCCACGAGCGGGAGATGTCGGTGGACGGGCCCATCCATCGCCGCTGGCGCCTGGGTCCGTGCGAGATCCGGATCTACCTGGAGGCCCGGAAGCCGCCACGGCGGCATCCCGGTGGCGACGAGGAGCGCCCGCTCCGTCAGATCCGCGGGCCCGGCGATGGGCCGAACGACGCGAACGGGTGATGGACTCGGCTCCCCCGCGGAGATGGGGGCCCGGAGAACGGAGACGCTCCACGCGCTCCGCGCGCACGTTCACGACGAGTTGGTCTCGACAGGCCTCGCCGGACGGATGCCGGATGGTCCTCCCGACTCCGAGGCCCACGAGCGTCGCCCCGCACGGCTCCGTCCCGTCGTCTCGACACTCGGCACGTCGCGCCGGGACACGCCGGACGAACGCGTCGGGGCGGACCACCGGGGAGTCCTCCTGAATCTCTCGCGCGTGCTCTCCTCCCGGCCCTCGGAAACCAGCGCCCGGCCCTGAGGCCTCGTCCGGGGCCGGCCCTCCCCCGCCTCTACACCTCGAGCCGGACGGGGGTCGTGCCGAAGAAGAACTCGCGGGCGATCGAACCGACGACCGGCGGCGTCCATCCGCGGTTCAGGAAGAAGGCGCCCATCGTCATCAGGACGCTCGCCGCGTCGCGCTGACTGAAGAGGATCCGCGGCGGGATCGCCTGGAGCCGCTGGATGCGCGCGATCTCCCCGCGTCGCTCGCGCGGGACCGCCTGGGTCGCGGCGTCGATTCGCGCGGCGTCGACGGAAGCTTCCCCGGCGAGGACCGGGACGAGGCGGTTCGCCGCAACGACCGCGTCTCGAATGGCGTGGTTCAGGCCCTGACCGCCCACGGGGCTCATCGTGTGCGCCGCATCGCCGATCACGAGCATGCCCGGGCGTGTCCAGTCCTCCACGCGGTCGGAGACCGTACTCAAGAGGAACGACTCCATCGCCGACGCTCCGGTCTCGCGAAGATGAACGGCGAGGTCCTCCGAGACGTGCCGCGCCATCTCCTCGATGCAGGCATCCATGCCGCGCTCTCGAACCCGTCCGAAGCCTCCCTTGGGGATGATCCACGCAACCTGCATGAGGTCGCCGGGCACGGGCGCGAGGATCAGCAGATGTCCGTCCCCGACGTAGATCCGCGCGTGGAGATCCTCCTCGAAGAACCCGGGCCTCGGCAGCTTGAACCAGACGATGTCCATCGGGGTCGGGTCTTCGTGAACCGCGAGGTTGGCGCGACGTCGCACGACCGACGACCGACCGTCGGCGCCGACGACCACGTCCGCCGTGTAGTCGCGCTCTCCCTCGTGGCCCACGCACCGCAGGCCCACGATGCGGCCATCGTCGCGCAACAGGTCACGAACGGTCACCCCGCGGTCGAGGCGGAACGAGGGATGCTTCGCCGCCTCGGACACGAGCCATTCGAGAAAATGCGGCTGGGAAACCCACCGCGGAGCGATGTCTCCCATCGTCGCCGGATCGAAGGAGATCCGTGCGCGACGTCGCCCGCGAACGAAGAGCTCCGCCGCTCGAAGCTCGACCTGCGGAACCTCTTCGTAGGACTCCCAGAGCCCCATTTCGCGCAGGGGCTCGAGTCCGTTCGGGAGCAGAACCTCGCCACGGAACTCCCGAGCGAAGTCGGTTTGCCGCTCGAGCAAGGTCACATCGACCCCGCGCCGGGCGAGCAGAAAGCCGAGGACCGCGCCGCCCGGCCCCGCTCCGGCGATGATCGCGCTGCCCATGGCGGCGGAGGGTATCCCAGTTTCGGCTCGGATCGCCAACGGTCGCTTGTCGAGCCACTTCGTCGTGGGATAGGTCGAGCACATGCTCGACATCCTGGAAGGAGTGCGCGTGCTCGAGGTGGCGGAGCACGGATTCGTCCCGTCGGCCGGCACCGCCCTGGCCGACTGGGGTGCCGACGTCGTCAAGGTGGAACATCCCGAGCGCGGGGATCCCACGCGCCAGCTCCTCTCGTGGGGCGTCATCCCCGGCGCCACGCCCCACGGGCCGAGCTTCATGACCGAGTCGCTGTTTCGCAGCAAACGCTGCATCGCGATCGACATCACGAAGCCCGAGGGGCACGCGCTCCTGCTGAAGGTCGCCGCCGAGGCCGACGTATTCTTGACGAACCTGCTTCCGGGAAGCCGCGCGAGACTGCGAATCGACGTGGACGACATCCGAGCGGCGAACCCGCGGATCGTGTACGCCCGCGGCCACGGCCAGGGCGCGAAGGGCCCCGAGGCCGACGCAGGTGGGTTCGACGCCGTGTCGTTCTGGGCTCGCGGATCGGTGCAGGAACGTCTCACGCCGCCTGGTCAGCCGCTGATCGGACAACGACCGGCCACCGGCGACTTCACGAGCGGGCTCACCCTCGCCGGAGGTGTCGCAGCGGCGCTGTACAAGCGCGAGCGTACGGGACGCGCGAGCGTGGTCGACGTGTCGCTCCTCGGCGTCGCCGCGTGGGTGATGTCGCCCGACATCAACGCCGCAATGCAGTACGGGCACGATCTGCCCAAGAGCGAGACGGGCGGCCTCCCGCGCTCGGCCGTCGCGGCCACCTACGTCACGGCCGACGACAAGTACGTCACGCTCATGATGTGGCAAGACGAAGCACGCTTCTTCCCGATCTTCGTCCGCGCGGCCGGCTACGACGACCTTCTCGACGACCCACGCTTCGCCACGCCGGAGAAGCGGACCACCAACCTCGCAGACCTGATCGACGAGATTCAGGGCCGCTTCCGGAAGCGACCGCGCGCCGAATGGGTGGAACGCCTCTCGGGAACCGACTGCATCTGGGGTCTGAACCAGAGCCCGATCGACGTTCCGGAGGATCCCCAGGTCCGAGCCAACGGCTACGTCATGGACATCCCGCACGAGACCGGACCGGCGTTCCGGGCGGTCGGCACGCCCATCGTCTTCGACGGCGACGCACCGACGGCCCGGCACCCGGCGCAGGACCTCGGTGCCGCGACGGACGACGTCCTGCGCGAGGTCGGCGCGACCAGCGAGGAGATCGCCGCGGCCGCCCGGGCGGGCGCCATCCGACGCGGCTGACACCCGCATCCGCCAGGGCAGGCGCCATCCGTCGCGGCCGACTCCCGCGGGCGCCATCCGACGCGGCGGACCCCCGCGGCCGCCCGGGCAGGCGCCATCCGTCGCCCTCTGCGTCCATCGGCCAGAGCGAGGGAGCTCGAGTCGGCGGCTGCAACCGGACCGCGACGCGGTCGAGCCCGGGGCCGCGCCACCACCCGAGGCACACCGGGCGTCAGCGACCGCCGCGGACCAGCTTGCCCGGCAACGCGCCCGTCGCCTCCCCCTCCCGCCACGTGACCTCTCCGTTGCAGATCGTGTGCCGGTACCCCTCGATACGCTGGACGAGACGCCGCCCGTTCGCGGGCAGATCGAAGACCATCTCGGGCGCGTGCAGATGCAACGCATCGAAGTCGATCACGTTCACGTCGGCCTTCTTGCCCGGCTCGAGCGTACCGCGATCCGTCATCCCATAGACCCGTGCGGTGTTCTGGGTTTGCAGGCGCACCGCATGCTCGAGAGGAATCCGCTCTCCCCGCGTGCGGTCGCGCACCCAATGCGTGAGGAGATACGTCGGCATCGACGCGTCGCAGATGAGTCCACAGTGCGCCCCGCCGTCCGAAAGACCGAGCACCGTGTTCGGATGCAGCATCATCTCGCGCAGCGCTTCGAAGTCGCCGTCGACGTAGTTCGCGAGCGGCGCGAACATCATCTGCGCGCCGTCGCGCTCGAGCATCCAATCGAGCGCGACCTCCTGCGGAGACCTCCCGGCCCGGGCGGCCGCCGCCGCAACGCTCTTGTCCGGAGTCGGCTCGTAGTCGGGCGGATCGCCGAGCTCGAACATTCCGGCCCAGTTCTGTGTGATGGCGAGAGCCAGCATCTCCTGGGTGTCGGGAGCCTCCGAGAGCAGCTTCGCCCGCGTTCCGGGCTCGCGAAGCCTCGCCACCCGCTCGGCCAGCGGGAGCCCCGAGATCTCGCGGTAGGTCGGGTGGAACACGAAGGGATGTGCGGTGGACTGGAGGCCGAAGAGCATCCCGGTGGGGCGACAGGGCACCTGCGGGACGATGCTCTGGCCCTCCTTCTCCCAGTTTTCGGCGCGCTCCAACGTGCGCCGGAATCCGGACGGATCCATCGGCATCTGGGCCAGCGCGAACGTGAGAGGGCGACCGGTCGTGCGACAGAACTCCCGCATCCATCCGAACTCTTCCTCCGAGCCCACGGTGCCGTCCGACACCATCTCGAAGACGCCGTGTCCGGCATCGCCCAGCGCCTGTCCGAGCGCGAGGATCTCCCTCGGGTGCGAGTACGTCCCGGGCACCAGCCCGTGCACGGAGCGGTGCAGGATGGTCCGCGAGGTCGAGAAGCCGACGGCCCCCGCCGCCACCGCGTCGCGAGTGATGTCGGCCATGGCCGCGATCTCGTCGTCGGAGACCTCCAGGTCGTGCGCACGCTCGCCGAGCACGTAGGCGCGAACGGCACAGTGGGGAACCTGGGCCGCGACGTCGAGCACGCGTTCCATTCCTTCCAGGGCGTCCAGGTACTCGGGGAACGTCTCCCAACGCCAGTCGATCCCCTCGTGGAGAGCGGTCCCCGGGATGTCCTCGACTCCCTCCATGAGCTCGATCAAGAAGCTCTCGCTTCCCGGCCGGACCGGGGCGAACCCGACCCCGCAGTTTCCCATGACGAGGGTCGTCACCCCGTTCCAACTCGACGGCGCGAGGAACGGATCCCACGTGACCTGGCCGTCGTAGTGGGTATGCAGGTCGACCCAGCCCGGCGCGACCACGTCCCCGCGAGCGTCGATCTCCTCTTTGCCGCGACCGCCGACGTCGCCGACTGCGGCGATGCGATCGCCGTCGATCGCGACGTCGCCCGAGAACCGATCGGAGCCCGTTCCGTCGACGATGGTTGCGTTTCGAATGACGAGATCGTGCATGGGTCTCTCCTCCGGACGACGAGGCTATCCCGGCTCGACTCGGTCCCTCAACGACATCGTCGCGTCCGGTCGCAGATTCGTCGCGAACGGCCCGAGGTCTCAGGATTTCGGAGGCATTTTCGCGAGCTTCCGCTGAAGGGAGCGGCGGTGCAGCCCCAGGCGACGCGCCGCCTCCGAGATGTTCCCATCCGAGTCCGCGAGAACCCGGTTGATGTGCTCCCACTCCGCACGCGCCAGCGAAGGCGCCTCGACCGACTCTCCCGACCGATCATCGCTCTCGTCGAGCCCCCCTTCGAAGGCCGCGAGCACGTCGTCCGCATCGGCGGGCTTCGAGAGATAGTTGGTCGCCCCGAGCTTCATCGCCTCGACCGCGCCCGCGATGCTGCCGTACCCGGTGAGGACCACGATCTTGGCATCGGGGAGGCTCTCGCGAAGATCGCGAACGAGCTCCAACCCCGACCGGCCCGGCATGCGGAGATCGACGACGGCGCGGTCGGGTTCCACCTTCGCCACCGAGGCGAGCGCCTCCTCCGCATCCCCGGCGCTGCTCACGTCGAACCCTCGATCTCGGAACGCCCGCGCGAGGCGCTCGCGCAGCACGCGGTCGTCGTCGACCACCAGCATCCGAAGCGGGCGATCCGTCACGAGGCACGCACCTCGGGCCCCGATTCCACCGGCAACCGCAGCTCGGCCGTCGTGCCGTCGCCCGGACGCGAGTGGAGCACGAGCCCACCCCCCAGCCCGGAGAGCACGGTTTGGGCGAGAAACACGCCGAGGCCCATGCCCCGGTCGGGGCCCTTGGTCGTGAAGAAGGGCTCACCGACGCGCGCCAGCACCTCCTCGGACATGCCCCCTCCGTGGTCGCGCACGTCGATCCGCCACTCGCGCCCGTGGAGCCCGGCCCGGATCTCGACCGCCGACCCGCTCGGGGAGGCCTCGAGCGCGTTCTTCGTCACCGCACGGAGCGCCTGCACGACGGCGCGACGCGGAACGTAGAGCGACCTGGCGGGCACGACCGGCTCGACCACGACGTCCAATCGATTCCCCTCGCGCAGACCGTCGGTCGACTCGGCGACCAGGTCCGCGAGCTCGACGGGCACGAACGCATCGCCGCGAACCTCTCCCGCGTCGGCCGACATCTGATCGAGAATGTGACGGCAACGATCGACCTGCTCGCGAACGAGCCGTGCATCCTCGGCCGCGTCGTCCTCCCCCTCGGTCGCGACGAGCTTGCGCTCGAGCTCGCGGGCCACGACGGCGATCGTCGACAGAGGCGTCGAGAGCTCGTGCGCCGCACCGGCCGCGAGCGTCCCGAGCGACGCCAGTCGCTCCGCGCGCGCACGCGCGTGCTGGGCGTCCGCGAGCTCCGCATCTCGCCGGGCCAGCTCGCTCGTCACGCGTTGCACGAAGTACGCGATGAAGGCCGCGCTCACCACGAACGCGACGAACATGCCCTCGAAGTGGAGGCCCAGACCTCCGTGGGCGGCGTGCCCCATCGCCTCGTGATCGCCGACCGAAACCGAGAAGAGAATCGCGAAGCACGCGATCGACAGCACCACCAACGCCCAGGTCCAACGGGGCGGGAGCACCGCCGCCGCGAGCGCGATGTTCACGAGATACAGCGTGCTGAAGGGATTGGACGGACCGCCCGTGAGCGCGAGCAATCCCGTCAGGATCGCCACGTCGATCAACATCAGCACGGCCGGCGCCGCCTCGGGCACCTGGTCGACCCGGGAGGCCCAGACCATCGCGGCCGCGTTCGTCGCCGCTCCGATGCCGATCAAAACGAACAGCGCCAGCAGCGGCAGATCGATCCCGAGCCAACCCGAGACGACGACCACCGTGATGACCTGTCCCGCGGCGGCTCCCCAGCGAAGGAGCAGGAGCCAGCTCAGATTGATCCGACTGCGCTCGTCGGCGAGGGGCGGCGTCTCGCCGAGCGCGTCCGCGCCGCGGGCATCCACGGCGTCACTCTACGGTGCGGTCGTCCGCGGCGGAAGCCCCGCCTGCTTCGCCCAGAATCGGAGCGAGGCGAGCCGCGAGATCGTCGGCGCCCCCTTCCCCGAAGTGCGATACGCGCACGACGCCGTCGCGGTCGAGCACGTAGTACGCCGGGATCCCCGCAGCCCCGAAGTCGGCCATCGCGGCGCCACCGGAATCGTGCGCGGCCCGGAAACGCGCGCGGGGGAAGCGCTCGTCCAGGTATCGCCGCGCCGTGACCGCGTCGTCGTCGATGCTGACCGCGAGGACGACCAGATCCGGGTGCGCCTCGGAGGCGAGCAGCGCGTCGAGGGCTTCGAGCTGTGCGCGGCACGGAGCACACCAGCTGGCCCAGAAGTCCACGACCACCACGCGCCCGGCGAGAGCCCCGAGCGCCACCGGCTCCGGCCCGAGCGCCACCCAATCGACCTCCGGTGCGCGCTCGCCTTCCGAGACCGCCCACGCGGGCGACGCCGCCCCGCTCGCGAGAACCGCGGCGATCGCGGACGCGACGATCAGAACCGCCAAACGAGCCCTCCGCGAATCCGGTAGTCCGGTACGATCTGAAGCGCCGTCTCGTGACGGATGAACGGGATCCCGCCCGTGACCTCGGCCGTGAGGCTGGAGCCGTAGCCGATCCGCAGAGCCGGTCCCGCGAAGAGATAGGTTGCGGCCGTGTCTCCGACCGGTTCGCCCGCCAGCTCATCCTGGCCCTTCGTCTCGCCGGAGATGATCGCCTGGAGCCCGACCAGCCACCCATGGTCGAGGTAGGCGTAGTAGCCGGGGCCCGTGTTGAACGCGAGATCGTTCGCATACCGGTAGTCGAAGGACCCTTCGGTGCGAATCGTGTACTGCGCCGACGCCGTCCAAAAGAAGCGATCCCAGCTCGCATAGATCTGCCCGCCGACCACACCGTCGTACGAACCCGTCCCCAGGGCGATGTCGTGCCCGTGGATCGCGCTCGGGGACGAGTCGTGGCTCACCTGCGCATGCGCGGGCGAGGCGAGAAATCGATCGCGAATCTCGTCGTCGATGTCGGACTCCAGCTCTTCTCCGAGCGGATCCGAGTTCCCGGTGGGAAACTTGAGACCACCGAACAGCGTGAACCGAAACAGAGCGCGCTCGGTCACCGTCCGAAACGGGACCCAGCTGCCCAGAAGCGCCAGATCGCCGATGCCGCTCTCCGAGCCCGAGACGAGCTCGCCGTCCTCGAGCCGGGTATACGGGCGGTAGATGATGGGCAGATTGACCTGCAGCGCCCATTCGGGCCCGAAGCTGTAGCCGAGGAGGATCTGCGTGATGGAGCTCTGGAGCCGCTCGCCGGGATTCTCGACCTCGACCGAGTCCACCATCCGCGTATCGAAGTCCGTGTACTGCTGCGCGAGCCCCAGGCGAAACCCGGTGCGGCTCTGTCCGAGGTCGACCGACGTGTAG
>JAUIFY010000119.1 GCA_030430245.1 bacterium
CGCCTCGAAGCGATGTCCGTACCCGTTCTGTCGATGCTGCAACCACTCGCTCGGGCCGAGGCGTCTGGAGATCCGATCTACTATCCTCGCTGGCGACACCTGACGGCATCCGGCCATCGAGTCGTGGCCCGAGAGATCGAGCGCCAGCTCGCGACCCTGACCCCCGCGACGACGGTCGAAGAGCGCGACGACGTCCCGAGTGCGCCTACGCTCGCTTCCTTTCGCCCTTGCGCCGGATCGCCGTCACGGTGAGCTCGCCCGGTTGCTGAAGATCGCTCGCCGTCCGTCACGATAGATCCGGATGGGCGGCGGCGAGAGCTTCGCGGCCAACTCGTCCTCCAGCTTCGCATCCGAGAGGATGAAGACGCGCTCCCCGGACGACCAACGCTCCCGAAGCGGCTCCAGGCTCTCCCAGAAGAAGCTCTCCGAATCCTCGGAGCGAGCGACGCCGTGGCTGATCTCGTCGAAGTGCTTCACCATGACGACGCGCCTCCGCAGGTAGAACGGCAGGCCCTGCCAGAGCTTCGCGTACTTGACGACCAGCTCACCGTCTCGAGCTTCTTCCGCGACGACCCGGGCGATGCGCTTCGACGTCTTGACGGCTTCACGGGCGTCGAGTGCGCCCGCGAAGGCGAAGAGCAAGGCCCCGATCGCGACCGCGATTCGGGCCGTCGGCGAGCGAAAACCCAGAAGCCCGACGAGCCCTCCCAGGAAGAGGATGATCCCGAGCGTCCCCACGCCGGCCACCGCACTCGTCATCACGCCGCCCGAGATCGCGAGCTGCTCCGCCAGCTCGGTCGACAGGAGCCCAGCGACGAACGCCGTCCCCATCGCGACGGCGCCGATGCCGAGAAGGACTCGCAGCAGCCAGGACACCGCAACGTCCGCCCGTCGCACGTCGTGAAGAACACGATCGATCCACGCCCCCAGGAGAATCGCGACCGGGGGGAAAGCGGGCAACACGTACGTCGGCAGCTTCGAGCCAGCGAGCTCGAAGAAGAGCACCACCGAAACGCCCCACACGATCAGGAACGCACATCCCTCTCCTCGAAGATCGAGGGCCGCACCCCGTGCGTCCCGAGAGAAGGCCAGCCCCGCGGCCAGTCCGGTCCAGGGAAGGGCGCCCAAAGCGAGAATCGGGACGTAGTAGAAGAAGTGGGCCGGGTGACCCACGTCTCCGAAGAACCGACCGAAGTGCTCTCGCACGAAGAAGAAGTGAAGAAACTCCGGATACGTGAGCCCGAGGTACACGAACCACGGCAGGGTCACCGCGAGAAACACCGCGATCGGCAGGGGCCGGAGAAACTCCCGAATCGTGCGCGAGTCCGACCGCAACCAGAGGAACGCGAGAGCGATCCACCCCGGGAGCAGAAGCCCAACCAGCCCCTTCGTGAGCACCCCCATCGCGCAAGCGATCGAAGCGATCAGCACCCAGCGCGATTTGCGCGTCGACGCGCGCGCTTTCGCCACGGCGACGAGCGCCGTCGTCATACAGGCCGTCAGCAGCACATCGGGCGTGATCGACTGCGATAGGGCGAAGAACAGAGGAGACGTTGCGAGCATTCCTCCCGCGAGCCACCCGGCACGCCAACCGTACCAGGCTCGGCCGAGTGAGAACGTCAGCCAGACGCACCACAAGCCAGCGACGGCCGAAGGCAAACGCGCGGACCACTCGTGGATCCCGAAGGATGCGTACGAGAGTCCGACCAACCAGTAGACCAGCGGCGGCTTCTCGAAGTAGGGCGCGTAGTTCAGGCGGGGCGTGACCCAATCGCCCGATTCCACCATCTCGCGAGGGATCTCGGCGTAGCGCCCCTCGTCCGGATCCTGGAGCGGGTATGGCCCCAGGTCACCGAGATAGACGACTCCCAGGACGACGAAGACCAGTGCGACGACGAGCGCCGCCGGCACGCGGCGGGCTCCCGGGTCGGTCTCGCTTTCCGCCGATTCGACCATGAGCTACCACCGTGGGGCCATGCGCATCTTGCACGTCGATCGACTCCGCGGATGGGGCGGCCGTGGCAACCGGACCCTGCAAGTGCTGCGCGGCCTACGGCAACGAGGCCTCGAGGTTGCGTATGCAACCCAGCTCGGCGGAGCCGCCGCCGAGCATGCCGGCGCGGCCGGCATCGAAACGTTGGAGTTCGGGATGCGCGGCGCCCGACTATACACGAGTGCCATCTCTCTCGCGCGGATCGCCAAGGAGCGCCGCTTCGACGTGGTGCATTGTCACGCGTCCCGTGACCAGTCCGTCGGACTCTTGTTGAAGGCGACGGGCGCCCATCCGGCCCTCGTGCGGACCTGTCACAACCCTCCACGGCTGCGAAGCGGGCGGTTGAGCCGGCTCCAATACGCACCCGTAGACGCCTTCATCGCCGTGTCGCACTTCGTCGAGCGAAGTGCCACGGAGGCCGGCCTCCCCGCAACCAAAGTCCAGACGATCCACGACGCGGTGGACCTAACAGAGTTCAGGCCGCGCACGGAGGACGAGGGCCGGCTTCCGGCGGGGTTCCGCAGCGACTGCCTGCGGATCGGACACGTGTCTCGGCTCGCACCGCAAAAGGGGGTCGAGCCGCTTCTGCGAGCGACCGCCCGCCTTCTCCGCGCAGGGGTCTCGAAGCTCCAGTGCATCCTCGTCGGAGGCGGCGAAGCGCAGTGGCGACCGCTGGTCTCGGAGCTCGGAATCGACGACCACGTCCTCTTCACCGGCCATCGGGACGACGTTCCGGACCTGGTGCGCTGGTTCGACGTCTTCGTCCTCGTACCCATCGGCGAAGAGGCTCTGGGCACGGTCTACATCGAGGCGTTGGCGAGCGGCGTTCCCGTCGTCGGCTCCGACATCGGCGGTGTCTCCGAGGTCGTCGACGACACGGTGGGAGCATTGCTGCCGCCCAACGACACGGACGCCCTGGTCCTCGCGTTGAACGCGCTCGCGAACAGTCCCGAGAAGCGCGCGTCCCTGGGATCCGCGGCGCGAACCCGCGCGGTTTGCGCGTTCGGACTGGACAGGATGGTCGACGAGACGCTGGAGATCTACCGCCGGCTCGTGCGGAACCGGCCCCCGTGAACTCCGCGCCTTGCGCGCGGGGAATCAGATCCTAAGATCGCTGCCAATCCACCCCAAGCGCGACGACTGGAGGAGGTTCTCGCATGGCGATCCAAGAAGGCAAGGCAGCTCCCGCGTTCACTCTACCGGACCAGAACGGCGACAAGGTGTCGCTGAAGCAGTTCAAGGGCGACAAGAACGTCCTGGTCTACTTCTACCCGCGGGACGACACGCCGGGTTGCACGAAGGAGGCCTGTGGATTCCGCGACCTGAAGAAGGACCTCGCGAAGTACGACACCCAGGTGTTGGGCATCAGCGCCGACGGCGACGAATCCCACAAGAAGTTCATCAAGAAGTACAAGCTGAACTTCCCGCTCCTCTCCGATCCGACCCGCAAGGTCATGGAGAAGTACGGCGCGTACGGGGAGAAGATGATGTACGGGAAGAAGACGGTCGGGGTGATTCGCTCATCCGTCCTGGTCGGCAAGAACGGCAAGGTCTTGAAGCACTGGGCCAAGGTCGCCAACGCCGCCAAGCACCCGGACAAAGTGATCGAAGTCCTGAAGGAGCTCTGAGCTCCCGGCGTGACGTGCACCTTCTTCTGTTCGACATCGACGGAACGCTGGTGAACGCGGACCGCGCGGGGCGCATCGCGCTCACGCGCGCTCTCGCGACGGAGTTCGGTGTCGAAGATCCGGAGATCGTCGTCGGGTTCGCCGGGAGAACCGATCGCGCCATCGCGTCGGAAGCCCTGCGCACCCACGGCATCGAGGTCGACGAAGCGCGTTTCACCCGCTTTCTCGAGGCGTACTTGACGCACCTGCCGGGCACACTACGAGAGCGGGAGGGACACGTCCTTCCCGGTGCCACGTCTCTTCTCGAGACGCTCGCGGCGCGCGACGACGTGACCCTCGCCCTGCTCACCGGGAACTTCGAGCGGGCGGCCCGGATCAAGCTGGCGCATTTCGGCCTGGACCACTTCTTCATCGCCGCGGGTGGCTTCGGCGACCATCACCACGACCGCAACGACGTCGCCCACGCGGCCGAGCGAGCGGTGCGCGAGGTCGCCGGAGAGCACACGACGACATGGGTGATCGGCGACACCCCGGGCGACGTCCGCTGCGCACGTGCCATAGGGGCGCGAGCGGTGGCCGTCTCGTGCGGCTTCGCGACCCGCGCAGAGCTCGAGGCCTCCGAGCCGGACCATCTCCTCGACGATCTCGGCGACACGACGCGCTTCGTGGCGCTCCTCGAACGCTAGCGTCCCGATCCAGAGAACCGGGACGCGAGGAGCGCGGCGAGATTTCGAATTGTCCGCCCCGGTGCGCGCGGGCACAATGCGGCGATGTCGCGATCCGACCACGGCAGCTTCCGTCACGCGATCCCCGCGGGCGACGACCGGATGCGGCGGGTGTGCGGCGATTGCGGCTTCGTCGACTACGAGAATCCCAAAGTCGTCGTGGGGGCGATCGTCACGTTCGAAGACCGGATCCTCCTCTGCCGGCGAGCGATTCCACCGCGAATCGGATGGCTCACCCATCCGGGCGGCCACCTCGAGCGCGGAGAGACCACCGAAGAAGGCGCGATCCGCGAATGCTGGGAGGAGGCCCGCGCCCGGATCTCGATCGACTCTCTGATCGGCGTACACACGAACGCGCCGGCGGGCGTCGTCGACATCGTCTACGCGGCGACGCTCGAGGAGCCGAGCTTCGGCCCCGGGCCCGAGAGCGAGTCGGTCGCTCTCTACGCGTTCGACGAGATCCCCTGGAACGAAGTCGCGTTCCCCATCACGCGCTGGGCGGTCGAACGCGCGTTCCCCGATCTCGCCCGTCGCCGGCGCGCCGCGTTCGCCTGAGCCCCGGCGCTACTCGGGAGCGGCTGCGAAGAACGGACTCGTCCAGGCGGCGCCACCGTCGTCCTGCACGACGCGCAGGTAGAGGTAGTCGCCCGCTCGCAGCGCGGGCAGCTCGACCACCCCCGAGTGCTCTCGCGTACCATCCCCCGGGATCGACGCCGGCGCGTGCCCTCGTTGGATGACGTCGATCCGCTCGATCGGAGTCGTGCCCGCGACGTTCCAGGCGAGCCGCTGGCGCGCGTCGTCGCCATCGGGAATCGGTACGTCGGAACCCATCGGGTGCCCGTCGAGCGATGCCTGGACGAGAATGCGCGGGCCATTGGTGGCGTAGGTCCGGCGACTCCGCAACGCGTCGAGCAACGCGCCCCGCGTGCGCGGCTCGTCGGCCGCAGTCCACACGGCGGCGACGCCGGACTTCCCGGCCGCGATCTGTGAGAGCCCCGGATGCCCATCGTGCCCGTCGCTGCCGCCGTTGAAGCCGAGGCGGTAGCCGCGATCGAGGGCATCTCGAACGTAGTTGCCCGGCTTCGGGTTGTAGATGGGCGTCGGCGAATCCGCGGCCTCGCTGCTCCCGTGCACCGAGACGATCTCGGTCGAAGGCTCGAGCTCGGGATCGGGTGGAATCGACCAATCGATCGGCACCGGTCCCCCGGCCGAGTGGTGCGCGATCGTCACCACGGGTTTGCCCCGCAACGCATCCCACAGCTCGGGCGGCGTATCGAAATCGGCCGCCAGCGAGCTCAGCACCTGGAGGTCCGTCTCGTCTTCCCCGAAATGCACGACGTGACGATGCCCTTCGACCCAGTTCGTCCACTCGAACCCGAGAAGCGCGACGAAGCGCCCGGGCTCGTGGAACGAGCGCACGTCGCGAACCGTCCGATCCCAGAGCGCGGGCGATCCATCGAGCGCCCGCAAGCCCCAGTGGTCGTGGTCGGTGATCGCGAGGAAGTCGAGGCCCGACGCGTCGCGACCGTACTCGAAGTACTCGTGCGGCGTGGCGGTGCCGTCCGACAGCTTCGTGTGGCCCTGCAGATCTCCCCAGAGCAGCGCGGCCGGCGCGCGCTCGTCCACCAGCATCGGATTGCTCTCGGCCTCGAGCCTCCGCGTGTCCTCGGTCGACCCCACTTCGGCTCGGACGCGGAACAGCCCCGCCGCCGACACGGGGACGTCGACCGTCCGCCGTCCCCGGTTCTCGGCGCTGAAGGAGAGCGTCTCGGGCAGCTCGAGGCCCGCCGCGTCGTCGGTCACCCGAAGCTGCACTTCGCCCACGAAGGGGGTCCCCATGTTCCCGGCGCGGTCGAGCACCGCCACGGTCAGCGGCACGGTCGTGCCGGGACGCGCGGTCCCCGGCAGCGAGACGTGCAGCACCGCCGGCCGCCCCGCTCTCACGTCGACGCCGGGCGAATCGGCGATGAGCTCGCGCACGCCGTCCCCATCGCCGTCGACGGCGATCCAGAGCTTCGAGTCGCTCTCGGCGAAGCGGTCCACCTTGGCCCGCGCCTCACCCGCCCCGTAGTCGATCCGGATCCGCTCGCCCTCGGCGAGATCCCGCCCCTGAATCTCGATACCCAACAGCTGTTGTCCGAGCGTCCGCGGGACGAGGGTCACGCCCTCGGCTTCCGTCGAGACCTCGGTGAAGCCGGGGCCGCCCCGCTCCAGCACCTGGGGCGTATCCCAGCCCCAGAACGGCGAGACCTGCAGGAAGACCATCCCGCCCTTCGCGACCCCCAGGGGACCGGCCTCGTAGAGGATCGGGAAGCGCTCGCGGCTGCTGGCGACGACCTCGGGACGCTGGTCCCGACCTTCGTACCCCTCGATCCACGCGCGACCGCCGCCGTCCGCGGGGCTTCGCGGGGTCGCGAGATCGGCCAGCATCTCGGCCTTGATCTCCGGGTGGGCCCAGCTGCGCTCCCGTGCCGGGGAGGCGGTCGGGCGCGCGTCGGCCACCGGCTCCGCGACGCCGCTCGGGGTCGGCGCCGGTGGGGGAGGGTCCTTCGGGTCGGACGTGCACGCGACCACAACCAGCGCGATCACGACCGTCAGCGCGCGAGCGCCAGCGAGTCGTAGAGCGGGCCGCATCGGGACCCTGCTAGCCTCTGCCGGTCCGCATTGCGAACCGCATCGGAGATACGCGCGCAACGGCTTCCTTCTCGAAAACACAGCCATATTTCACTCCGTGGGACTCAACCGGACGAGCATCGCGGACGAAAAGTAACAAAGAAGCCAAACGCGGGGGGCCGGTCCATTGACCTGGCTTTCCCTTACTCTATGCTCGGTTATTCCTCGGGGAGGGGGAGCCAGCGCCTGAGCGCGGCTTACGCCGAGGGGGAGGGTGGATGTTGTGAGGATGGGACTCAACTCGTCCCGGATCTTGGTCGGGGTCGCTGCGGTTGGGACGCTGCTCCTGGCAGCGGACGCGCGCGCGCAGAGCGTCGCGTGCGGCAAGGCCGCGGGCGACGATGCTGCGCTCGACGCCGCGTGGGCCGACCTGAACGAGAGCTGTCCGTGCGGCGTGGCCAAGGCGGCCAAGTGGCGCAAGGAGCGCTCGACGTTCGTCAAGTGCGCCCGGACCTTCGCCAAGCAGGCGGTGAAGGACGGCTCGATCCGGCAAGAGTGCAAGAACGATCTCGTTCGTGCGGCGAAGAAATCGACGTGCGCACGGAAGAAGGAAACCGTCGCGTGCTGCAAGACGTCCAAGAACGGGACGGAGTCGTGCAGCATCGTGTCGAAGGCCAGCAAGTGCACGCCGAACAAGCAACGCTACGCGGAGGTCGGTCTGACCGACTCGTGCATCGACGCGTGTGAGAACCTCCCCGGACCGGCCTGTCTCACCGACGCCGAGTGCGCCGACGACAACCCCTGCACGGGCGACATCTGCCACGCGCAGAACGGCTGCATGAACATCCTCGACCCGTTCTGCGAGCCCGACACGGGCAGCGGTGGCGGTGGCGGTGGCGGGAGCGGCGGCTCCGGCGGCACGTCGTGCTCGGGCAAGGGATCATCCACCCACGGGCTCTCCGCCGAAGAGCAGGAGCTGGTGCGGCTCATCAACAACTACCGCAAGAAGAAGGGCAGCATCTCGGCGTGCGATTCGCTGAACAAGGCCGCCCAGGATCACGCGAACGACATGCGTGACCGGAAGTACTACTCGCACCGCGGCAAGAACGGCTCCGAGTTCTGGGAGCGCGCCTGCAAGGCGGGCTACCAGAACGGCTGCGTGCCCAGCACGTGGATGGGTGAGATCATCACCGGCTGGGCGTCGGACGCCGCGAGCGCCTTCCAGATGTGGAAGAACTCCCCCGGCCACGACGCGCTCATGAAGGAGAAGAACTACACCGTCGCGGGCATCGGGCACGCGTGCGGCGGGTCGTACGGGCACTACTGGGTCGTCGACTTCGCCGGTGCCAACGAAGCGAGCTGCAAGTAGCGCGTACCCACCTGGGATGGGACGGGCTCGATGCGGGCGCTCCGGGAAACCGGGGCGCCCGCTCTCGTTTCGGGCGCGAGAGAACCCTACAGCGGCGCGCGGCGGTCCCGCCACGGGAGGACCTGCTCGAGCTCCGCCGCGATCTCGATGAGCATGTCCTCGCGTCCCTGCGGCGCGACCACGTGCGCGCCGACCGGGAGACCATCGGCCGTCCAATGGACCGGCACCGAGATCCCGGGCTGCCCCGTCAGATTGAAGTTGAGGGTGTAGACGCCGAACGGAGCGGCCTTGGCGAAGGGAAGGAACGGCTCCTCGGGGCTCTGCGCGAGCTCGCCGACCCGCGGAGGAAGCGCCGCCGTGGTGGGCGTCAGCAGGAGATCGAACCCACTCTCCCACCAGGCCGCCACCTGTCGACCGAACCGGTGCACCGTATCGAGGGCTCGGATGTATTGGGTCGCCGGATACGCGCGCGCCGCCTGCGCCATCGCCCACGTGAGGGGCTCGACGTCGTCTTCGGAGACGGCCCGACCGACCTTCTCGCCGTACGTATCCAGGGCGAAGGCGACGGATGCTGCGACGATGGTGACGTACGCTGAGACCGCGAACGCGTCGTCGAGGGCTTCCGGGTAGGAGACCTCGACCGTGTGACCCTCGGCCTCGAGGGCCCGTGCCGCCTTCTCCGCGGCCCGGACGCACTCGGGATCCACCTCCGCTCCTCGAGCGCCCTTCGTCATGAGGCCGATCCGCCGGCGCTCGCCCGGGCGGACGAACGACGAGAACGGAGCGGCCGGCGGTGGCGCCGCATAGGGGTCGCCCGGCATGCGGCCCGAGACGACGTCGAGAAGGGCCGCCGTGTCGCGAACGGTCCGGGAGACCACGTGCTCCGCGGAGAACCCTCCCCATCGCTCTCCCGCGCCCGGGCCGAACGAGTTCCGTCCTCGCGTCGGCTTGAGCCCGACGAGGCCGCAGTGCGCCGCGGGAATTCGAATCGATCCCCCGCCGTCGCTCGCGTGAGCGACCGAGACGATCCCGGCCGCGACCGCTGCGGCCGATCCGCCGCTCGATCCTCCCGGAGAGTGATCGAGGTTCCATGGATTGCGGCTCGGGCCGAAGATCACCGGCTCCGTGACCGGCATCAGTCCGAGCTCGGGCGTGTTCGTCCGACCGAGGAAGCAGAAGCCCGCCCGACGGAGCTTCGCGGTGAAGTAGGAGTCTTCGTCCTCGGTGAGGCCAGCGTCCTTCAAGAACCGCAGGCCCGCAACATAGGGATCGCCCCTCGACTGCCCCCCCAGATCCTTCAGCAGAAACGGCACTCCGCGAAACGGGCCGTCGGGCAGATCGGCGGAAGCCGCCTGCGCGCGAGCCTTCTCGAGCGTCGGGATCACGATCGAGTTCACCTCGGGGTCGGCGGCCTCCGCTCGAGCGATCGCCGCATCCACGAGCTCGGCCGGGGTCACCTCGCCCCGGCGCACCAGATCGGCCTGAGCCGTCGCATCCATCCACAAGACTTGGGAATCCATGGCGGCGGGAGTATACGCACGCGGCGCGTGGGGCCGGAAGCCCCGGGCGGCGTGCTTTGCGCTTCCGGGGCCGACCGGTATCACCACGGCCATGGGTGAAGCCACGATCGTCGCAACCGCTCGCACCGCCATCGGAACGGCCCGCAAAGGGTCCCTCACGCAGGTCAGCGCCTACGATCTCGGGAAGTGGGCGGTCGAGGAAGCGCATCGACGCTCGGGCGTTCCCACCGAAGACGTCGAAGACCTGATCCTGGGCGAGTCGCTCCAGGGCGGTGGCGACATCGCGCGCTACTCGGCGGTCGAGCTCGGACTCACGAACATCCCCGGCGTCGCGATGAATCGCCACTGCGCCTCCGGCCTGACCGCCGTGCAGACGGGCGCGGCGAGCATTCGCGCCGGGATGGACAAGGTCGTCATCGCGGGCGGCACCGAGAGCCTCTCGACGATGCCGATGATGACGAAGGTCCTGCCCGGGAAAGCGGAGCCGCAGATGTGGATGCCGCCGAGCCATCCGCAGACGCCGGACGCACCCGCGTTCGACATGTCGATCACGGTGGGATGGAACACGGCGAAGATCGCCGGCGTGAGCCGCGAAGCCATGGACGAGTGGGCCTACCACTCCCACCAACGCGCCGCGGCGGCGACGGCCGAGGGCCGGTTCAAGGACGAGATCTTCCCGATTCAGATCCCGGACGGCCAGGGCGGCACCAAGACGTTCGAGGTCGACGAGCATCCCCGTCCCGGCACGCCGTTGGAGAAGTTCGCGACGCTCAAGCCGATCCACCCGGAAATCGAGGGCTTCAGCATCACCGCCGGCAACTCGTCGGGAATCAACGACGGCGCGGCCGCGGTCGTCCTGGTCGACGGCGACTACGCCAAGGCGCACGGCCTCGCCCCGAAAGCGACCGTGAAGGCGTGGGCCTCGGTGGGCGTCGAGCCCACGCGAACCGGCCTCGCGCCGACCCTCGCCATTCCGAAGGCCCTCGAGCGTGCCGGGCTGTCGATCGACGCGGTCGACCTGTTCGAGATCAACGAGGCGTTCTGCTCCATGGCCGTCGCGAGCAGCCGCATCCTCGGCATCGATCACGAGAAGGTGAACGTGAACGGCAGCGGGTGCGGCCTCGGGCATCCCATCGCGTGCACCGGGGCGCGCATGGTCGTGACGATGGTCCACGAGCTCGGTCGACGCGGCGGGGGAATCGGCGTCGTCAGCATGTGCGCCGGCGGCGGCATGGGATCCGCCGCGGTCCTCGAGGTACAACCCGCCTGACCGACCATCGGCCGATGGCGGACGCCCGCATACGACGTGCGTCGGTCGCGGACGTCCCGCGGCTGACGGAGATCTACAACGCGTACGTGCGCGACACGCCGATCACCTTCGACATCGACGAGTGGTCGGTCGAGCGGCGCCGCACCGAATGGTTCGACCACTACGCCGAGACGGGCCGGCACCAGCTCTTCGTGGCAGAGAGCGCCGGCGTCGTCGTCGGCTATGCGACGTCCAGCGTCTTTCGCCCGAAGGCCGCGTACGACACCACCGTCGAAGCGACGATCTACCTCGCGCACGAGGCCACGCGCCGCGGCATCGGCCGCGCGCTCTACGCGGAGCTCTTCGGCCGCCTGCGCACCGAGGACGTGCGGCGCGTTCTCGCGGGCATCACGCTACCCAACGACGCGAGCCGCGCGCTCCACGAGCGCTTCGGGTTCACCCAGGTCGCCCACTTCACGGAGTGTGGGCGAAAGTTCGATCTCTACTGGGACGTGGTCTGGCTCGAGAAGAGGATGGAGGAAGCCTGAGGCGCGCCGCCTCGCACGAGGCGCGCTCCCCACGGCGCGGAGCCGCCTCGGCAAACGAGAGCCGCGCCGTCACACGTGCGCGCGGGTCTGCTCGCGGCGGACCTGCGCGACGAGTACGCGTGCGGCGTCGTCGAAGATCTCGTCTCCGTAGACCGGGTCGTCGTGGTCGAGCACGAACGTCGCCCGATACGGCGCGCCTTCCGTGTCGCGGATGCGGCGAACGACGTCCTCGACCTCGTGGAGGCGGTCGCGGTGCTTCTCGAGAAGCAGCGCCCGAAACCCGGCGTAGTGCCCGGCCTCGTCTCCAATCACCCTTCGCACGACCGCTCCGAGTCGCTCGCCGAGAAGGTCGTACATCGGGAGATTGCCCTTGTACCCCCGGAGCGTCGCGAGCTCGTCGTAGGCGAGGAGACACAGGATCTCGAACTCGCTCGCGAAGAGGTGCTCGACGCCGGAGAAGTCGGGGGTCCGCGCTTCGAGCTCCGCGCTCGAATCGCTCCCCGAGAGCGTCTCGACGATGCAACGAAAGGTGCCGAAATGCCGTACTTCGTCGTCGTACCAGCGCCGCAGCGCGACCCGGAACTCGTCGCACAGCGGCACGGCGAGCCGCTCGAGATAGTCGACCAGAAAACGGGCGTCGTACTCGGTCACCATGTCGTCGCGAAGCGCGGCCAACGTGCGCTCGCGCACGTCGCGAGACACGGCACCCAAGCGGGCCCGCGCCTCGACCGCGGCTTCGAGGGCTCCGTCGGCCGCCTGTGGATCCGGATGCAACATGATCCGAATGAGGGTCCCGATTCACTCCGGCGGGCGCAAGCCCCCGGGCGTCCGGCGGCGGAGCGGACGTCGAGCACGCTTTGCCGCGGCGGTGATCCATGACAGAGCGTGGATTCCCATGAGCAGCGCTCCCCTCTGGACCCCGACGACGGCCCGCGCCACCGAAGCTCGGATCACCCGAATCCGACACCGGATCGAGTCGCGCCACGACGTCCACCTCGCCGACTACGCGGCCTTCCACCACTGGTCGATCGAAAACCTCGGCGCGTTCTGGTCCGAGGTCTGGGACGACTGCGATCTCCGGGGCGAGCGCACCGGCCCCGTGGTCGTCGACGAGCACCGGATGCCGGGGGCGAGGTTCTTTCCAGAGGCGCGGCTCTCGTTTGCCGAGAACCTCCTGTGGAAGACCGGGCCGGAAGACGCCATCGTGTTTCACGACGAGAAGGGATCGCGCCGATCGCTCTCGTGGGACGAGCTTCGTCTCGCGGTCGGCGGTCTGGCCGATGCGCTTCGCTCGCGGGGCCTGGGCCCGGGCGACCGGGTCGGCGCGGTCCTGCCCAACATGCCGGAGACGATCGTGTGCATGCTCGCGACGGCGTCCCTCGGTGCCATCTGGTCGTCATGCTCGCCGGACTTCGGGGCCGGAGCGGTCCTCGATCGCCTCGCCCAGATCGATCCGAAGATCCTGTTCGTGACCGACCGTTACCTCTACGGGGGACGGGAGTTCGACGTCACGTCGCGCGCCGGAGAGCTGCGCCGGAACATGTCGTCGGTGGAGCACGTGATCCGCGTGCCGTACGGGCCCGACGGCTCGACCGTCCCGGGGGCGCTCGACTACCGGAATCTGATCTCGGGTGGGGGCGAGCCGCCCTTCGAGCGCTTCGCCTTCCATCACCCCCTCTACGTCCTCTACTCCTCGGGCACCACGGGAAAGCCCAAGTGCATCGTGCACGGTGCCGGCGGCACGCTCTTGCAGCACGCGAAGGAGCAGCGCCTTCACACCGATCTGCGCGAGGGGGATCGATTTTTCTACTTCACTACATGCGGATGGATGATGTGGAACTGGCTCGCGTCCGGTCTCGCCGCCGGAGCAACACTCGTCCTCTACGATGGCTCGCCGTTCCACCCCGGCCCGGGTCGGCTCTTCGACCTCGCCGACGAGGAGCGCATCGACGTCTTCGGGGTCTCGGCGAAGCTCCTCGACGCCGTCGCGAAGACGGGGTACCTGCCACGCACCGAGAACCAGCTCGAGTCCGTGCGCACTCTGCTGTCGACCGGATCCCCCCTCGCTCCGGCCGGCTTCGACTTCGTCTACGAGAGCGTCAAGCCCGACGTGTGCCTGTCGTCCATCTGCGGCGGCACCGATCTCGTCGGCTGCTTCACGCTGGGGAATCCCGCCGGACCGGTCTGGCGCGGCGAGACCCAGGTCCTCGGCCTCGGCATGGACGTCGCCGCCTACGACGACGGGGGGCGTGCCGTGGTGGGGGAGAAGGGCGAGCTCGTCTGCCGCCGCCCCTTCCCCTCGATGCCGGTGGGCTTCTGGGGCGACGACGACGGAGCGCGGTACCGACGAGCGTACTTCGAGCGCTACGAGAACGTCTGGCACCACGGCGATCTCGTCGAGATCACCGAGCACGGTGGAATGATCATCTACGGGCGGTCCGATGCGGTTCTGAACCCCGGCGGAGTGCGCATCGGCACGGCCGAGATCTATCGCGCCGTCGAGGGTCTGGACGACGTGGTCGAAGCCCTCGCGATCGGCCAGGAATGGGAGGACGACGTCCGCATCGTTCTGTTCGTCCGGCTTCGCGACGAGCTCGGTCTCGACGACGAGCTCGAGAGAAAGATCCGTGCCGCCATCCGAACGAGCGCCTCTCCTCGCCACGTCCCCGCGCGCATCCTCGCCGTCCCCGACATTCCGCGCACGCGGAGCGGCAAGATCACCGAGCTCGCCGTCCGCGAGGTCGTCCACGGACGCGAGGTCCGAAACCGCAACGCGCTCGCGAACCCCGAGGCTCTGGAGCACTTCCGCGACCGCCCCGAGCTCCGCATCTGAGGTGCCGCGAGCGGCGACGCCTGCTACCGATTCCGAAGTCTGGCGGCCGTCCAGGTGCGTCGGTCGGAACGGCGTCGAATGCTCGGGATGTGGATGCGCCCGCTCATCATCACGCTGGCGAGTCTCCTGCTCGTCGGCGCGCCCGGAACGGCTCGTGCCGATCTGCCCCCGGAAGCGCGCGCGTCGATCGACGCGATGCTGGAGTGCGAGCGCGAGGACGGGGGCTGGATGTACGTGTGCCCGCCGGAGCGAGGCGCGGACGGCGTCACCAAGATCGTGAACCTCGGCGCGCGCTTCAGCAGGCGCCTCGGGTTGCCCCTTTGGGACCTCGTCGTCCTGAGAAGCCCGGGGACACCGGCGGCGGCCCTTCTGCTGATCGAGGCCTGGAAGCTCGGCGGAGAGGAGCGCTACCTCGACGCGGCCCGCCGCAACGGAGATCTCCTGCTGGGCCTGCAGCTGCCGTCGGGGGGGTGGTTCTCGGAGATGCCGGTGCATGGGCGCGAGCTCGCCTTCTGGTTCAAATGGTACGTCCCCTGGGCGACGCTCGACGACGACGTGACGACCGGTGCGGTCCGGGTCCTTCTCGAGCTATACGCCGCGACCGGCGACGAGCACTACCGTCGAGGCGCCGAGCGCGGCCTCGACCTTCTCGTCGAAGCGCAGCTTCCATCCGGAGCGTGGCCCCTCACGCATCGACCCGTCTGGCTCCGCACGTTGACACCTTCGTTCGAAGACCTGCCGAGCTTGAACGACGGCGCCACCGCCTCCGTCATACGCACGCTCCTCCTCGGGGCCGAGACCCTCGATCGCCCCGACCTCCTCGAGGCGGCGACCCGCGGTGGAGACTGGCTCGTACGCACGCGGTCCGGACCGCCTCTCGCGGGCTGGGCGCAGCAGTACGACGAAGCCGGACGAGCCGTTCCGGGACGCGCGTTCGAGCCCATCGCGCTGGCGAGCTGGGAGACGCGCCATGCACTCGACGCGCTCGTCGCGCTCAGCCGCACACTCGGAGATCGCCGCTACTGCGACACCATCGAGGAGAGCGTCGCGTGGCTCGCGCACTCCGCTCTGGGGCCCGGCTGCTGGGCGCGGTTCATCTCACCGGACGACGGTACGCCGATGTATCTCGACATCGACGGCAACCGCGTCGGACACCCGAATCGAGCGAAGCGCCCCTATCGGTGGACGGGGGACTACGGCATTCCCGCGCTCTTCGCGGAGCTCGCGAGCGATGACCCGCAGAGGGAGGTCGTTCCAAGGATCGCGGGCGACGCGGGCGACTGCCCGGACGCGCCACGGCGCAGCCGGAAGAGACGACTGGGCCGGAACCCGCGTGCACGCATCGGCGCGGCCGGGACGGAGATGGGCCGCGTGCGGAGAAGCCTGCCGAGCCCGTGCGGGAAGACGCTCTCGCGTGGCGGACCTTGATTCCCCGGATCGGGCGGGCGATGGCTTGCGTGCATGAAGAGCCATCGCAAGGAGCTCTGGTTCGAGGTCCCGAGTCGTCGCGGCCTCGTGAACATCACGCCCGACGTCGTCGCTTGCCTGCAAGAGAGCGGAGTGCGCGAGGGACTCGTACTGGTGAATGCGATGCACATCACGGCGTCCGTGTTCATCAACGACGACGAGCCGGGCCTTCACCACGACTACGAGAAGTTCCTGGAGCGGATCGCGCCACACGAGCCGATCGATCAATACCGGCACAACGACACGGGCGAGGACAACGCCGACGCGCACATCAAGCGCCAGCTCATGGGTCGCGAGGTCGTCGTCGCCGTCACCGACGGCGCGCTCGATTTCGGCCCCTGGGAGCAGATCTTCTACGGCGAGTTCGACGGCCGCCGTCGCAAGCGCGTCCTCGTGAAGATCATCGGAGAGTAGGAGACCCGACGCATGCACCGCCCCGCCGACCTCCACCTCACCGACCTCGCCGAGCCGCGTCTCGCCCCGGACGTCCGGGAGATGATGGACCAGGTCGTGGCCGCATCCGCCCCGGTCGTGTTCACGCCCGACGCGGTTCTCGGCGCCGCTGCGGAGCAGACCGGACTCGACGACTTCGGCGATGACCGATTTCGCGAGCCGCTCCGGGTGCTTCTGTCCAGCGTCGAGGGCGAAGGCCACCTCAGCCCGTTCGGCCGGATCAGCTTCTTCACCCTGCTGGTCCAGCTGGCGAAGAACCGCCTCCTCCTCACGGATCTGCTCAAGCGCCACCCCGAGATCCACGACATCCGGATCGACGCGCCGATCGTCATCGCCGGGCTCCAACGCACCGGCACGACGCACCTGCACAACATGCTCTCGGCCGACCCGAACCTTCGCCATCTGCCCTACTGGGAGAGCCTCGAACCCGTTCCGCCCAGAGAGCTCGAACCGGCTTCCGGCGAGCCCGACCCGCGGATGGCGCTCTGCGAGACCGCGCTCCGGTTCCAGGAGCAGGTCATGCCGCACTTCGACCGCATGCACGAGATGACGGTCGACCACGCCCACGAGGAGATCCAGCTTCTCGCAATCGACTTCTCGACGATGCTGATGGAGTCGATGGTGACCCTTCCCACCTATCGGGATTGGTATCTCTCCCACGATCAGACGCCGCACTACGAGTTCTTGAAGACCTGCCTCAAGGCGTTGAACTTCCTCGGCGGCGAGAAGCGATGGGTCCTCAAATCGCCGCAGCACATCGAGCAGATCCCGGCGGTGCTCGCGACGTTCCCGGACGCGACCGTCGTCTTCACCCACCGCGACCCGGTGTCCGTCGTCGCGTCGACGACGACGATGCTCGCCTACACCGCGCG
The DNA here is from genome assembly GCA_030430245.1 of bacterium. Taxonomy (GTDB): domain Bacteria; phylum Desulfobacterota; class Binatia; order UBA12015; family UBA12015; genus VGTG01. Next base: position 17,271 of record JAUIFY010000119.1, read on the forward strand.
CATGCACCAGGAGCGAGTCGACACCGCCGCGCTCGGGGCCTACTGGGTCGAGCGCACCGAGCGCATGCTGCGTGCCTGTGTCCGCGATCGGGACCTCGTCTCCCCCGACCGGTCGATGGACGTCCGGTTCCACGAGTACATGAAGGACGACATGGCCGTCGTTCGGCAGATCTACGAGCTCGCCGACCAACCCCTCGGAGAAG
>JAUIFY010000120.1 GCA_030430245.1 bacterium
GCGACCGTGTCCGCGTCGTCGGCCTGATGACGATCGGACGCGCCGACGCGGATCGTGCCGCGGCCTCGGCCGCCGTCGCGGAGCTCCGAGCGCTAAGGGACCGCTTGCGCGACGGCGGTCACCCGGAGCTGACGGGGTTGTCGATGGGGATGAGCGGAGACTATGATGCGGCGATCGAGCAGGGCGCGACCCTGCTTCGCCTGGGGACGGCCATTCTCGGACCGCGTCCTCCGCGGCAGGAGGCTTGATCGAGATGAACACCATCGGGTTCGTGGGCGCGGGAAACATGGCCCGGGCACTGGGGGGCGGCATCGCCCGGGAAGCGCGCGACACCGTGGCGCTGCGCGCGACGGACCCGGTGGTGGAGGCCACACAGTCGTTCGTCGAGGCGACCGGCGGGGCGGCCGATCCCGACATGCTCAGCCTCGCGGCCGCGTGCGACGTGCTGGTGCTCGCGGTGAAGCCTCAGGTCCTCGAGGGCGTCCTGGCCGACCTGGCACCCCACGTCGGGGCGCGGCACCTCGTCGTTTCGATCGTCGCGGGAGCGACGATCGACGGCATGTCGCGGCGCCTCGGTGAGGGAATCCGTCTCGTCCGCGCGATGCCGAATACGCCCGCACTCGTCGGGCAGGGTATGACCGTCCTGGTCGGGGGCGCACATGCGACGGCAGACGATCTCTCGCTCTGCCTGACGCTCTTCGCGGCCGTCGGCCGGGCCGTCGCGGTCGACGACGAAGAGCTGCTGGATGCCGTGACGGCCGTCAGCGGGAGCGGCCCCGGCTTTCTCTTCGCCTACGCCGAAGCGATGCTGGCCGCGGCGGGGGCCGTGGATCTCCCAGCGGAGCTTTCCGTCGCGCTCGTGCAGCAGACGATCCTCGGTGCGGCGACCCTGTGGCGTCAGTCCGACGAAGGTGTAGACGTCTTGCGGCAGCGCGTGACGTCGCCGGGCGGCACGACGCAGGCCGGCCTGGAGGCACTCGAGACGAACGGGTTCGGCGCGGCGATTCGGGCGGCGATCGAGGCGGCGACGCGCAGATCCAAGGAGCTATCGGCCGGCTGATCGGGCGGGGACGCGGAGACGACAGATGATGATCCTGGGCAACTTCCTCATGGCCGTGGCCATGGTCCTAAACACCGTTTTGAACATCTACTTCTGGGTGGTGATCGCGAGCGCGATCCTGTCGTGGGTCAACCCCGACCCCTACAACCCGATCGTCCGCTTCCTGCGGGGGGCGACCGAGCCTGTGTATTACCGGATCCGTCGTGTGCTGCCGATCAACATGGGCGGCATCGACTTCACCCCGTTGATCGTGCTCCTGGCGATCCAGTTCCTCCAGATCTTCCTGGTGAACACCCTGTTCCAAATCGCCGGGGGGATGGGTGGACAAACCTCGTCGCGATTCCTACTTTAGAAAGAGTACCGACGAGGCGACCAGACCATGCCAATCTACGAATATCACTGCGAAAAATGCGGCGACTTCGACGTGATGCAGAAGATCACTGCGGGGCCGCTCCGGAAGTGCCCGACCTGCAAGTCGAAGGTCAAGAAGCTGATGTCGAACACGGCGTTCCAGCTGAAGGGCACTGGCTGGTACGTGACCGACTACGGCAAGAAGGGGTCGGGCGCCGCCCCGTCCGAGGGCGCCTCGGAGAGTACCTCGTCGTCGGACGCGTCGGACGGCGCGAAGTCGTCGGAGACGAAGTCCGAGAGCAAGCCCAAGAAGAAGTCGAAGGGCAAGGGCGAGAGCGCCGCGGCCTGAACCGGCCGCCATCCTCTCTCGTCTCGGCGGTGCTCCGCGCGGGCGCGGGCCTCGCAGGCGGCGCCTCGATCGAGGTGCGCCGGTGGTGGGGAGAGTTCCAGGAGGCTCCCCGGCTCCTGGCAATCCGGGGGGGATTACCAGGAGCCCCTCCTCAACAGGAAGCGCCGGTCAGGCCGCCGCGCTCTCGCGCGTCAGCTCTGCGACCCGCTTCTCGAGGTTGGACAGCTTGCGCCGCAGCGCGTCGACCTCGCGGGTCGTCGCGATGTCGAGCGACTTCGCAACCGTCTCGACCCCTTTGCGCAACTGGTCTTCGATGGTCTGAAGCTGTTCACGCACCACCTCGGGGAGCTTCCCGAGATCGAACTCGTTCGCTTGCTTCTCCAGGTTCTTCTGAGCCTCTTCGAAGTTGTTCCGGACCAGCTCGAGCGTGCGCTCGGAGCGGTCGCGAACGTCGTCGGCGGCCTCGCGGGCGAACTTCACGGCCTTGTCGTTCAGGTCGCGCGCCTGGTCGATCGCCTTCTCGAGGGGCGTCCAGATCGTCTCTTCCTTGGCCTTGCTCATGGTCTCATCCTCCGACTCTGAAGTTAACACGTCGCGTCATCCGTGCAAGGAGGATTTTATGCACCGCGTCGATTTGTTGAAAATCCCCGCGTTTGCTAGCTCTGTCGCGTGCTTCCGTACGCGCGCCCGTGCCTGACCGAGGCCGAGATCCGCGAGGTCGAGGAATGCCTGCGGTCCGGCTGGCTCGCGACCGGGCCCCGGACGCAGCGGTTCGAGGAGGCGCTGGCGGCCTACACGGACACGGCGCGCTGCGTCGCGACGAACACGGGCACCGCGGCGCTGCACCTGGCCCTGCTGGCAGTCGGAGTCGGCCCCGGGGACGAGGTGATCACGACGCCGATGACCTGGGTGGCTACGGCAAACGTCGTTTTGCACTGCGGCGCCGAGCCGGTGTTCGTGGACGTCGAGGCCGACACGCTCAATCTCGATGTGACCCGGGTCGAGGCCGCGATCACGCCCCGGACGAAGGCGATCCTGCCGGTGCACTTCGCCGGACTGCCGTGCGACGAGAACGCACTGCTCGCACTCACGCGAGGCCGCGACATCGCCCTCGTGGAGGACGCGGCGCACGCGCTCGGCGCACGGTACGAGGGGAGGCCCATCGGCTCGATCGGCGACGTCACGATGTTCAGCTTCCACCCGGCGAAGAACCTCACGACCGGGGAGGGCGGGGCGCTCGTGACGAACGACGAGGCACTGGCCGAGCGCGCCCGGCGACTCCGGTACCACGGGATCGACCAGACCCCCGAGAACCGCTTCGGCGGCCGGGGCCCGGCGGCCTACGACGTGGTCGAGGCGGGCTTCAAGTACAACATCAGCGACATCCAGTCGGCCATCGGCCTCCATCAGCTCGCGCGCCTGGACGAGTCCAATCGCCGGCGGGCATCTCTCGCCGCCCTCTACCGCGCACAGCTCGCGGACGTCCCGCACGTCGAGCCCCTCGGCGAGGCTCCGTACGCCTACGACCACGCCTGGCACATGATGGTCGTGCGAATCGATCCCGACCGGCTCGGCATCGATCGCGACGGCTTCGTGCAGGGGCTGCGCGATCGGGAGATCGGTGCCGGGATTCACTTCGTTCCGCTCCACCTGCAGACGCTGTACCGCGACCGTGCGCGCGATGCGGACCTTCCGGTGGCGACGGACGCGCATCGGCGCATCTTGACCCTTCCGCTGTTCCCTGACATGCGCGACGAGGACGTGACGCTCGTCGTCGACGCGGTGCGCGCCGTGATCGATGCGAGCGCGCGTGCGAGGCGAGGGGGCGCAGCGTGAGCGACAAGGCGGTGGCAGAGAGCGTGCGTAGCGATTCGACCAGCTCCCCGGAGGTCTCGATCGTCGTTCCGGTGTTCAACGAGGAGGCCACGCTCCGGCACCTGGCGAGTGAGCTCTTCCGTGTTCTGGCCGACGAGAGCTTCGAGCTCATCCTCGTGAACGACGGCTCCAAGGATCGTACGGGCGACATCCTCGTCGAGCTCGCGCAGACGCACCCGGAGGTGGTCGTCGTCGAACTCGCGCGAAACTTCGGTCAGCACCCGGCCGTTCTGGCGGGCTTCTCGGTGATGCGCGGCAAGTACGTCGTCACGCTCGACGCCGACCTCCAGAACCCACCGGAGGAGATCCCGCGGCTGCTCGAGCAGCTCCGCGGCGGGCACGACGTCGTCGGATCGGTGCGCGAGAATCGACAGGACCCGTGGATGCGAAAGCAGGTCTCGTCGCTCGTCAACACCGTCACGACGGCGAGCATGGGCGTGGGAATGCGTGACTACGGCTGCATGTTGCGCGGCTATTCGCGTGAGGTCGCGGAGGAGATCGTCGAGCTCGCCGAGCAGGCGGCCTTCATCCCCGCGCTTGCGATGATGCTGGCGAGCAATCCGGTCGAGATCGAGGTGCGCCACTACGAACGTGAGTCGGGCGAGTCGAAGTACTCCCCGCTGCGTCTCATGCGGCTCGGATTCGATCTCATCACGGGCTTCTCGTTGCTGCCCATCCAGATGGTGAGTCTGGCGGGTCTGCTGATCGCGATCGCCGGTGGGGCGCTCTCGGCCCTCTTGTTCGCGCGGCGCATCATTCTGGGCCCGGAGAGCGAAGGGCTCTTCACGCTCTTCGCGATCCTCTTCGCCTTCATGGGCGTGCTGCTCCTCTCGGTCGGCCTCGTCGGCGAGTACGTGGGGCGGATCTACGCGGAGGTCCGGCGTCGTCCCATCTATCGAATCCGCGAGGTCATCTCGCAGTCGGTCGAGAGCGACGACGGCGACGGGCCCCCGTGAGAGCCGTCGTCTGCGCGTACGGTGAGGTCGGACACGCCTGTCTGGATGCGCTCCTCGACCTTGGGGTCGACGTGGCGCTCGTCGTCACGCATGAGGACGCCCCCGGCGAGAAGATCTGGTTCGCGTCGGTCCGCGACCGCGCGGTCACGTCCGGCGTTCGGGTGATCGCGCCGCCGAACGTGAATGCCTCCGGACCGCTCGAGGAGATCCGGGCGGTCGCCCCCGACTACCTTTTCTCGTTCTACTTCCGGCAGATGATGGCGCCGGAGCTTTTGGCCGTGCCGGCGCGCGGTGCGCTCAACCTGCACGGCTCTCTTCTGCCTCGCTACCGGGGGCGCGCCCCGGTGAACTGGGTGTTGGTGAACGGGGAGACGGAGACCGGCGTCACGCTCCACTACATGGACGAGAGGCCCGATCACGGCGACATCGTCGGGCAGCGCGTGGTGCCGATCGCGCGGGAAGACACGGCGGAGTCGCTCACGCGCAAGCTGGCGGCGCAGGGCGCCCTTCTGCTGCGCGAGCTCCACCCGGCGCTGTCCAGCGGAACGGCACCGCGTGCGGCCCAGGATCATTCCCGCTCGACCTACTTCGGCGGCCGGACGCCGGCGGACGGCGAGATCGACTGGAGACGGTCGGCGAAGGAGATCCGCAACTTGGTCCGAGCGGTCACGGACCCGTGGCCAGGCGCGTTCACGCACCTGGGAGGGCGGAAGCTTCTCGTCTGGGCGGCCGACACCCGGCCCGCCTGGGGTGATGCCGCGGCCGGCACGCTGTTCGTCGACCGGGAAGGGGCTCCTTTGGTAGCGACCGGGGACGGCGCCCTCGAGCTGGCCGACGTCACCTGGGACGGAGAGTCCCGGCGGACCGGTCGGGAGTGGGCGCGGGGAGCGGCGATCGGCGCCGACTCGCGATTCGACGCGCCCGGGGGTGGCGCGCTAGGAGGTGGGACGTGAAGGTTCTGATCACGGGAGGCGGCGGATTCATCGGGTCCCATCTCTCCGAGGAGCTCCTCGCGCGCGACTGCGAGGTCTTCATCCTGGAGCCCGGCGGGACGAAGAAGATCCGTCATCTGATCGGACACCCGAAGTTTCGGGTGGTGCACGACAGCGTGATGGACATGGGGATCCTCGACTCGCTGGTGGCCCAGGTCGATCTCGTGTACCACCTCGCGGCGGTCGTCGGCGTCGAGCACTACGTGGGCGACCCGTACCAGGTGCTCAACGTGAACGTGAACGGGACGCAGAACGTCCTGAAGGCCGCGTTCAAGTATGGGCGGAAGGTCGTGTTCAGCTCGACGTCCGAGGTCTACGGGCGCAACCCGAACCTCCCATGGAAGGAAGACGCCGACCGCGTCCTCGGGTCGACGCGGATCGATCGCTGGTGCTACTCGACGTCCAAGGCGGTCGGGGAGCACTTCTGCTTCGCGTACAGCAAGATGGGTCTGCCCATCACGATCACGCGCTACTTCAACATCTTCGGGCCGCGTCTCGACAAGCTCGACGCCGGGCGGATCATCACGATCTTCATGGGGCAGCTTCTTCGCAACGAGCCGCTCACGGTCATCGGCGATGGTCGCCAGACGCGGTGCTTCACCCACGTAGCGGACGCGGTGAAGGCGACGGCCAACGCGGGCCTGCAGGACGACACGAACGGCGAGATCTTCAACATCGGAACGGATGTCGAGACATCCATTCTCGATCTGGCGAAGATGATGATCGAGATCTCGGGTAGCTCGAGCGAGATCAAGTTCGTGAAGCAGGAGGAGGTCTACGGCGACAGCTACGAGGACATCGGTCGCCGGGTTCCGGACACGACTCGGATGAAGAAGCTGCTCGGAGTGTCGGAGCTGTCCCCGCTCGAAGAGGGGCTGCGCGACACGATCGAGTGGTTCCGAAACGAGCCGCAGTGACTCCAGCCCCGGCGTTCGTGCTCAAGGTCGACGTCGACACCCACGTCGGTCTGCGCGAGGGGGCGCCGCGGCTGCTCGAGCTGTTTGCGAAGCATGGCGTTCGCGCGAGCTGGTTCGTCACGATGGGGCCCGACCACACGGGACGCTCGGTGCTTCGCGTGTTCCGACAGAAGGGGTTTCTCGCGAAGATGATGCGGAGCAGCGCACCGAGCCTCTATCCGCTGTCCACCATGCTTCGCGGGACGCTGTTGCCCTCCGTGCCGGTGGTCTCGACGCAGCCCGAGCGCCTGACGGACATCGAGCGGAGCGGACACGAGCTGGGAATCCACGGCTGGGACCACGTGCACTGGCACGACGACCTCGGGCGGATGGATCGCGCCGAGGTCGACGAGGAGGTGGGGAAGGCGTCGGAGCTGTTCGAGCAGATCGTGGGCCGGCGACCGGACCGGTTCGCGGCGCCCGGATGGCAGTGCACGGAGAACAGCCTCCGATCGACGGACGCGCTCGGGATCCTGCTTCGCAGCGACACGCGCGGCACCTCCCCCTACCGGCCGCGCGCGGGCGGGTATACGTCGCCCACGCCGGAGATCCCGACGACGCTTCCGACCCTCGACGAGATCCTCGGCCGCTGCGGTACGACGACCGACGACCTGACCCGTGCCTACGAGGGCTGGATCGACTTCGGCGGGCTGAACGTGCACACGGTTCATACGGAAGTCGAAGGGGCGGCGTATCTGCCGCAGCTCGACGCGCTGCTCCACCGCGTGCGGTCCGAGCTTCCCGTGAAGACCCTCGGGGAGGTCGCCGCGGCCCTCGGGGATCCCGCGGAGCTGCCCGTCGAAGGGGTCGAATCGGGGGAGCTGCCGGGGCGCGGGGGGACGGTGGCTCGACAGGGAGCGGTGTGACCGTGCGGAGGGAGACCGCACTCGCTCTGGCGGCTCTCGTCGCGCTCGTCCTCCTCTACCTCGGAGAGATCGGGGGCTATCCGCTTCAAGACCCCGACGAGGGACGGTACGCGGAGATCCCGCGCGAGATGATCGAGAGTGGCGACTGGGTCACTCCGAAGCTCAACTACGTCGTCTACTTCGAGAAGCCGCCGCTGATGTATTGGCTCGTGGCGCTCTCGTTCGAGGTCTTCGGCGAGACGGCAGGAGCGGCCCGCGCCGTGTCCGCGTTGGCGGGAATCCTGACCGTGATTCTCACGTTCCTCCTCGGAAGGCATCTGCTCGGCGAGCGGGCTGCGTTGCTCGGAGCGGGTGTGCTCGCGACGAGCCCGATCTTCTTCGTGCTGGCCGAGGCGCTCACGATCGACATGGTCCTCACCGCCTGCATGACCGCGACCATGGCCGCGTTCTACGCGGCGCACGTCGCGGAGCGAAAGGGCGGATGGGTCGCTCTGGTGTCGGTGTCGGCGGGGTTCGGCGTCTTGGCGAAGGGGCCCGTGGCGCTCGTGCTCCCCGGACTCGTCGCGCTGCTCTTCCTCCTCTGGCGGCGGGACTGGTCGACTCTCGGGGCGCTCCTGCGGCCCCTCCCGATCGCGCTCTTCGCGCTGGTCGTGGTGCCGTGGTTCGTCCTCGTGTCGCGAGCGAACCCGGATTTCCTGCACTTCTTCTTCGTGCGCGAGCACTTCGAGCGGTTCACGGCGCGGGTGGGACACCCGGAGGGCCCGTTCTACTACGTGCCGGTGCTGCTGCTGGGGCCACTCCCGTGGACGGCGGTCGCCTTGGCGTTGGCGTGTACGCGAGAGGGGCGCTCCGCACTGGCGGAGGTGCCGCGGGAGGCCCGGAGCTTCCTCGTGCTGTGGGGGGTCGCGATCATCGGGTTCTTCACCGTGGCCAGCTCGAAGTTGGCCACGTACATCCTGCCCGCGCTGCCGCCACTCGCGCTCGTCGCCGGCGGATGGCTCGATCGCGTCGTCGAGCGCCCGGCGCTCGCGGCGGCGGTCGCGCGTTGGCTCGGAACCACGATGTTCGTGCTCGGGATCGTGGCGGTCTCCGCGGCCGCCGTCGCGTGGCCGCTCGAATCCACGTTCGCCCAGGCCTTCGGGGGCGACGAAGAGGACGTGCGCGCGATCGCCGTCGCCGCGCTGCGGAGCGGACTCGCGTTCGGCGTCTTCGGCTACGTCGTCGGACGCTCCCGTCTCGGAGGCCGGCAGACGGCCGCGACGGCGTTCCTGGTTCTGATCCTGGGCGTCGGTCTCGGCGTGTACGGCGCGCTGCCGGGGCGTGCGGTCGTGAAGACCTCGCAGGAGATCGCAGCGGCGGTCGACGCGGAGTACCGGGAGGGGGACCTCGTGGTGCTCTACAAGAAGCTCTGGCAGGGCATGCCGTTCTACACCAAGCGGCGCGTCGGAATGATCCGGAACTACGACGAGGTCTGGCACGGCGTGTCGATCGCGCCGGACCGGGAACAGCACTATTGGGCGGATCTCCAGCCGCTCGTCGAGGCGTGGGATTCGGATCGCCGCGTGATCGTGCTGACCAACCGGGAGCTCGTGCCGGAGATCGCGAAGCGGGTGGGGACGGAGCCGCGGCTTCTGGCGCGCGATCGGCGCAGGGTCGCCGTGGTGAACTTCCCGCCCTCCGGCGATGGCGAAGGCGCGACGCCCGGGCTACCAGAGAAGAACGGCGCGGCGCCCGGGGGCGCCACGGGAGGATGAGATGGCCAATCTGAAGTGCCCGGTCTGTGGATGCATGATCGCGGTGGACCGGGGAGTTCGTCTGGGAAGCGTGGTGTACTGCTGCCAAGCGTGCGTCGATGGCGAGCCCTGCGAGTTCGGATGCACCGCCGACATGGACCCGGCGAAGGGGGCGGGCGGTGCCGGCAGGATCGTCCACGAACCGGGCTTCACGCTGCACCATACGCAGTGAGGCGGCCCGGCGCCGGGCGCCGGGGAAAAAGGCCCGCCAGCCAACGAGGATCCGGGAGTCGCCGGGTGGCGGATGGGACCGCTCGTCGCTAGAGTAACCGCGTTGTGAGGATCAGGTAGAGGGGGCCATGGCGACCGAGACCAGAGAGCAGTTTCTCCACCAGGACGGCCGTCCCGGCGGGTCGGATCTGCGCGACTCCTTCTTCACGTCGCGCTACGAAGACGCGTTGGCGTGGGCCCGGAAGTTCGCGTTCTTCCAGTACCCGTTCGTCACGGCCTGCTGCGGCATGGAGTACATGTCCGTCACCGGGCCGCGCTTCGACACGGACCGCTTCGGCATGACGCTCCCGCGGTTCACCCCGCGACAATCCGACCTCCTTCTGGTCGTCGGAACGATCACCCACCGTCAGGCTCCCGTGCTCCGGCGCGTGTGGGAGCAGATGTCGGACCCGAAATGGGTGATGTCGTTCGGGAACTGCACCAACACGGGTGGTCCCTACGACAACTACGCGGTCGTCCAGGGCATCGATACCATCGTCCCGGTCGACATCTACGTGCCCGGATGCCCGCCTCGGCCCGAGGCGGTGATCGACGGTCTCCTCAAGCTGCAGGAGCGCATCCGCCGCGAGCGGACCGATCGGCCCATCGAGAACATCCACGGCCAGCAGCCCGCACTGGAGTTCCAGGCCGGGGAGGCGGCGCGGCTCGCGCCGGGGGAAGTCAAGATCCACGATGCCTGACGGCGGCGCCGGCCAGAAGTTCGAGAACCCGGTCACGATCACCATCGACGGGCGGGAGATCGTCGCCGAGCAAGGCGACATGCTCCTCCAGGTGGCGCTCGACAACGGGATCGAGATTCCGCACTACTGCTACCACCCGAAGCTGTCGATCGATGGCAGCTGCCGGATGTGCCAGGTGAAGACCGGGGCACCGAAGCTCGCGATCGCGTGCAACACGCCCGTCGCCGACGGGATGGAAGTCGACACGCAGTCCGAGGAGGTCGCCAAGGCGCGCCGGGGGGTGATGGAGCTCCTGCTCATCAACCACCCGCTGGACTGTCCGATCTGCGACCAGGCGGGCGAGTGCTACCTCCAGGACTACTCATACGGCTACGGCCGAGCGGACGCGCGCACCACGAGTCCGCGTCGGAAGGGCGTGAAGCGTCATCCGATCGGGCCGCGCGTGGTCTTCGACCAGGAACGCTGCATCCTCTGTCGACGCTGCGTGCGATTCACGTCGGAGATCTCGAAGACGAACGAGCTGCGGGTTTTCGGCATCGGCGACCACTCCCACATCGGCACCGCGCCGGACGCGCCGCTCGACAACGACTACTCGATCAACACCGCGGACATCTGCCCGGTCGGCGCGTTGCTCTCGTCCGACTTCCACCACAAGCGGCGCGTGTGGTTTCTCGAGGAGACGCAGACCGTCTGCCCGAGCTGCTCGAAGGGCTGCAACGTCAAGGTTGGGATGTTCAAGAACGAGATCCAGCGCCTCGTCCCGCGTCGAAACGACGAGGTCAACGAGACGTGGATGTGCGACCACGGGCGCCTGCACTATGCGTTCGCGCAGGACGAGACGCGCCTTCGGGACGCCGTGGTTCGCGGCGAGTCGTCCAACGGGACGGTGCCGGTGGTCCCGCTCGACAAAGCGCTCGAGGACGCGGCCGGCCGCATCAAGAGCACCGCGGACGAGCACGGCGCGGCGGCGGTCGGGATCCTCGGATCGGGCGCTCTGACGAACGAGGAGCTGTACCAGCTCGCTGCGTTCGCGCGGGCCGTCGGGACGCCGAACGTCGACGTGCCGGTGCCGACCGGGGAAGCGGATGGCTTCCTGATCCAGGCGGAGAAGGTCGCGAACGCGCGCGGCGCGCGAGAGATGGGCGTCGTGCCGGGCGACGGTGGCAAGGACGCGTCGGGGATCCTGGCGGGGGCCGCCGCCGGCGACATCAAGCTGCTGTACGTCGTCGACGCGAGATCGCTACTCGCGGCGAGCGACGCCGAGGCCGTCCAGGCTGCGCTCGACGGGGGTGCGACGCTGATCCTGCAGGATGCGAACGTGTCCGAGCTGACGGACAAGGCCGCGGTGCTCCTGCCCGGACAGGTCTGGGTGGAGAAGGACGGGACGTTCACGAACCACGAAGGCCGCGTGCAGCGCATTCGTCGCGCGATGACCCCGGCCGAGGGGTCGTACTGCGACGGAGGCATCTTCACGAGGTTGTCGGCGCTTCTCGCGGGCACGGACCCGAGCGCGGCGCGGTTCGACGCGCGCGCGACGCTCGCCGAGATCGCGGAGAAGATCGATGGGTATGCCGGCATGACCTTCGAGCGGCTGGGGAGCCTCGGAGTGAAGCTCGGCGACGCCGCGCCGGCTCCGGCGCCGGCGGAACCGGAATCAGAGGAAGGCTCGGCTCCGGCCGAGCCCGCCTGAGGCGAAGCGCAATGGCAGTCCGAGTCGTCAAAGTGGATCGCGAAGGCCTGGCCAAAGCGGCGGGGCCGCTCTCGGCGCGTGCGATCGCCACGGGTCTGAGCATCACGGCCCGCCACTTCTTCCGGAATCTCTGGGGATGGATCGTGGGCAAGCCGACGATCGCGACCGTGATGTACCCCGAAGAAGACGTGGTGAAGCCGCCGGCGTTTCGCGGGATGCCGGTTCTCGTCGAGATGGACAACGGCAAGGAGCGCTGCGTCGCCTGTGGACTCTGTGAGTGGGCGTGCCCGGTGGATTGCATCTCGATCACGCCTGACGAAACCGAGGACGCGATCGAGCGCTACCCGCAAGTCTTCGACATCGACATGGGGCGGTGCATGTACTGCGGCCTCTGTGAGGAGGCCTGCCCGGAGGAGGCGATCGTCATGAGCGATCGCGTCGAGATCGCCGCGTTCAGCCGAGCAGCGACCCTCTGGCACAAGGACGACCTCCTGGTGCCGGTGGATCGACTGGCGCGTCGCCTCGAGTACGTCCGGCGTGGGTACGAGCGCTAGGCGGGAAGGAGCGACAGTCTCGTGAGTGACGTCGAAGAGCCGACCGTCGAGTCGGGCGCGGAGTCGGAAACGCCCGAGGATCCCTTGCTGCGGCGCTTGCGCGAGAAGCTGGGCGAGGCCGTCGTCTCCACGCACGAGTTTCGGGGCGATCGCACGGCCATCCTCGACCGTGGGTCTCTCCTCGAGGCGTGTACGTGGTTGCGGGACGATCCCGAGAACGCCTTCGACCTCTTGATGGACGTGACCGCGGTCGACTACCTCGGACGCAAGCCGCGCTTCGAGGTGGTGTATCACCTCTACTCCGTCGAGAAGAACGCACGGCTTCGAATCAAGGTGCCGCTCGAAGAAGACGACGTGAAGATCCCCAGCGTCGTGCCGGTCTGGATCGGCGCGAACTGGCTCGAGCGCGAGACCTGGGATCTCTACGGAATCGAGTTCGAGGGGCACCCCGAGCTGAAGCGGATCTATCTGTACGAGGAGTTCGAGGGGCACCCCCTTCGAAAGGACTATCCCAAGGAGCAGCGGCAGCCACTGATCGGGCCCGGCGCTCGAAATGGCGCGGCGACGGACGCCGAGTCCGCGGAATAGCGAGCGCGAGTTCGGAATCATGGCAGAGCAGCAGACCGAGGAGAACGTCCACGAGCTCGACATCGACGTCGAGCCTCTCGACATGAAGCTGGGGCCGTCCCATCCGGCGACGCACGGGACGGTCCGAATGAACCTCCGCCTCGACGGCGAGACGGTCCTGAACGCCGAGGTCGAAGTCGGCTATCTGCACCGCGGGTTCGAGAAGGAATGCGAGAGCGGCCTCTACTATCAGGCCTTCCCGTACACCGATCGGCTGAACTACGTCTCGCCGATGATCAACAACGTCGGCTACGCACTCGCCTGCGAGAAGCTCTTCGACGTGGAGGTGCCCGAGCGTTGTCAGTACCTGCGCGTCGTGGCGAGCGAGGCGTCGCGGATCGCCGACCACCTCACCTGCATGGGGGCCTGTGCTCTCGAGCTCGGGGCGTTCACCGCGTTCCTCTATGCGGTCGAAGCGCGCGAGAGCGCGTGGGACATCCTCGATGCGATGTGTGGAGCGCGCGTGACGTGCAACTACGTCCGGATCGGGGGCCTCTCGAGCGACGTCGGTCCGGAGTTCGCGGCACTGGTGGACGAGAAGCTGGCCGACGTCGCGCGACTGCACAAGGATTTCGAGGATCTGCTCCTGGCGAATCCGATCTTCCGCGATCGCATGGAGGGGACCGGAGTCCTGCCGAAGGAGGATCTCATCGCGTTCGGCGTCACGGGTCCGCTGCTGCGCGCGGCGGGCGTTCCGCTCGATCTTCGGCGGGTGTCTCCCTATCTGGTGTACGACCGTTTGGACTTCGACGTTCCCGTCGGCGAGTCGGGCGACAACATGGACCGCTTTCTCGTGCGATGCGAGGAGATCCGGCAGAGCGCGCGGCTCGTGAAGCAGTGTCTCGCGGATCTCCCCGAGGGCCCCGTCGACCTCGACGATCCGCGGGTGCGGCTGCCGGCCAAGGGGGAAGTGTTCGGTCGCATGGAGCAGCTGATCTCGCAGTTCAAGCTCGTCACCGAGGGGCCGAGGCCGCCCGTCGGGGAGGTGTACCAGGCGGTCGAGGGCGGCAACGGGGAGCTGGGCTTCTATCTCGTCAGCGACGGCACCGGAAAGCCGTACAAGTGCCGCGCGCGCTCCCCCAGCTTCTCGAACACGCAGGCGATGTCGCCGATGGTCGAGGGCGGGATGCTCGCCGACGTGATTCCGACGTTCGACATGATCAACATGATTGGGGGCGAATGTGACCGCTGAGCCGGCCGCCGTGGCGCCCGTTTTGCCGGAGGCGCTCCGCGAGCGGATCGTCGCCGAGTTCCCGAAGTACCCCGAGAAGCGAGCGGTGCTCTTGACGGCATTGCACTTCACGCAGGAGACGTTCGAGGGGTGGATTCCGAAGGAGACGGTTCCCGAGATCGCCGCGTTGCTCGAGCTCGAGCCGATCGAAGTGTGGGAGGTCGTCTACTTCTACGCGATGTTCAACTCCGAGCCGGTCGGGCGCTGCCACGTTCGGGTGTGCACGAACCTCTCGTGCTGTCTTCGTGGTGCGCGGCCGTTGATGCGCCGGCTCGAGGAGCTTCTCGGAGTTCGACCGGGTGAGGTGACGGAGGACGGACGCTTCTCGGTCGGTGAGGTCGAATGCCTGGGCTCGTGCGGAACGGCGCCGGTCGTTCAGATCAACAACGAGGTGTACCGCGAGAACGTGGGCATCGACGACCTGCCCGGACTGCTCGACGAGCTTCGCCAGCGGCTCGACGCAAGGGACGCCGAAGGCGAGAGCGAGGGGTAGGGCGATGACCGAAGAGCTCCGACTCCTGCTGCCGTCGGGCGACGAGAATTGGTCGTCGCTCGCCGACTACGAGAGCAACGACGGCTACGCCGCGGCCAAGAAGGCGCTTCAATCGATGAAGCCGGAGGACGTGCTGGAGGAGGTCAAGGCCTCCGGCCTGCGCGGACGAGGCGGGGCGGGATTCTCGACCGGCATGAAGTGGAGCTTCCTGCCGAAGGATGGCCGGCGGCCCCGATACATCGCGTGCAATGCCGACGAGAGTGAGCCCGGGACGTTCAAGGACCGGCAGATCCTCGAACGCAATCCGCACAAGCTCATCGAGGGACTCCTCATCGCGGCCTGGGCCAACACGATCGACGCCGCGTACGTCTACATGCGAGGCGAGTATCGAGGCCCCTACGAGAATCTGGTCACGGCCGTCGACGAGGCGCGTGCGGCGGGGTACCTCGGCAAGAACATCCTCGGCAGCGGAATGGACTTCGACGTCTACGTGCACCGCGGCGCGGGCGCGTACATCTGCGGCGAAGAGACGGGCCTCATGGAGTCGCTCGAGGGCCGCAAGGGGCAGCCCCGGAAACGGCCCCCGTTTCCCGCGGTGTCCGGGCTCTGGAAGCAGCCGACGGTGATCAACAACGTCGAGAGCATGGCCCACGTGCCGCATATCGTGTTGAAGGGCTCCGAGTGGTTCAAGGCGATCGGCAAGGAGAAGAGCACGGGCACGACGATCTTCGGGGTGAGCGGGCAGGTGATGAAGCCCGGCACGTACGAGCTGCCCCTGGGCGTCCCGCTCCGGGAGATCATCTTCGAGCACGCCGGTGGCCTGCGGCCGGGCCGTTCGCTGAAAGCCGTCATCCCGGGCGGCGTGTCGATGCCGGTCTTGACCGCCGACATGGCGATGGAAGTCGACATGGACCACGATACGCTCCAGAAGGCGGGGACGCTTCTGGGCACGGGCGCCATCATCGTGATGGACGACACCTCGTGCGTCGTGCGGGCGGCGATCGCGATCGCCCGGTTCTTCCGACACGAGTCTTGCGGGCAGTGCACCCAGTGTCGTGAGGGCACGGGCTGGCTTCACAAGCTCATGAAGTCGGTGGAGGCCGGGACCGCGACGCTCGAGGACCTCGACACGATCGACGAGATCACGTCGTTCATGGAGGGGCACACGATCTGCGCGCTGTCGGACGCGGCCGCTTGGGGGAGTGGGTGGTTCGTGCGGCGCTTCCGGAGCGACTTCGAGGCGCACGTACACCAGGGAGGCTGCCCCTTCGAGGGCACGTCGTTCGAGATCTGAGGACCGATCCATGCCCGAGATCCAGCAGGAAGCCCCGTTGCGCCGAAACGACATCGTGCGGCTCTTCGGCACTCCGGATCAGACGATCGGGAGCGTCAACGAGCCGCGCTTGAAGGTCGAGCACGGCATCGAGTTCAACGAGAAGTGGATCTACGAGAAGCCTGCCCACGAGCCGAGCCGCCCGAAGCAGCGCCTGATCTACTGGCAGCGATACGATCTGGTCGGCGCGCTGCGGGTCGAGCAGGACGGGCATCTGGTGTCCGAGAGCTCCTCGGAGCTCGCCGCGAGAGGCTGAGCGGCGTCCCCACGCAGCGTTTTTCCGGGCTCGCCTGGAGACGCGCACCCGCCAGGCAAACCCCGCAGCAGTCGCCATGTCGGCCGTGGAGGGATGTCCCGGATCGGTCGATGGGTATTCCAGATCCCTCTTGCTGAGATCGTGATTGTGGACTTACCCTGTTCGCTCCTCATCGTGAAGGTGGTTCGAATGCAGATGATGATCCCCGGTCGACGAACGCTCCTGCTCGGAGTGACGGTAATGGCTCTGGCCCTCGGAAGCGCGAGCTGCGGTGGTGGTGGAGGCGGAGGCAACAACGAAGATCCACCGCCGACCCCCTCCAAGCTCAAGGTTCTGGCTCGAGACGGGAACACGTTCCCCGGCGACTTCCAGGTGCAGACGATCGAGTCGGCGAACATGTCCGACGATCAGACCGTGGCAATCATCGCCTCGGAGAGCGGGACGCCTTCGCTGAACGGCGTGTTTCTGCGGAGCCCGAATGGACAGATTCGCCGTATCCTGACACCGGGTGACAGCCGGGCGGAGGGGCTCTCGTTCGCGAACGTCCGCAACCCGGAGATGGCCGCGACCGGCGAGTTCGCCTTCGAGGTCGGCAACCAGCTCGACAACGACGGCCTGTTCCTGTGGGACGGCAACGAGCTCCAGACCCTGGCCCGCACCGCCCCCGGAGAGACGCCGGAAGGATTCCGAATTCTGGGCGCGCTTCGTGTCGCACGCAACGGCCTTGTGCTGTTCACGGATGGCACGAGTCCGTGCGAGGTCGACAACACGAACCCGAACGACCCGGACATCTCTTGCGACCTGCGCATCTACACGGCCCAGAACGGCGTCGTCTCCCAGGTCGAGGTGCCCAACGCCCTCACGAGCCAGACCCCCACGTCGGTCATCTTGGAGGTGAACGATCGCGGGGAGACGGCCGTAGGCCTGTCCGCACGCGGGAACGAGCCGCTCGTCGGGCTGATTCGCGACGGAGTGTTCGAGGGGCTCCTCCCCCGGCGGGGTGAGATCGAAGGCCTCGGAGTCCTGTTCTCGGCGCGCCCGCGTGCCATCTCTCCGACGGGCGCGATCGCGCTCGACGGGTTCTTCGACACGGACGGAGACGGAGAGCGCGACGAAGAATGGGTCATGATCTACGACAACGGTCAGATCCAGCCGGTCGAG
>JAUIFY010000417.1 GCA_030430245.1 bacterium
GATCCGCCCGTGGTCTACGCGGGCACCACCACCAACCGTCGCTTCCGCTTCTGCGCGGAGTACGACAACGGCTCGACGCCGACGAGTCCTTCGGTGAAGCTCAACTCGAATCCGCTCGGGTCCGGCTGCGCAGCGGGCCTCCGCGAGTGCGTCGATGGCCCCAACGAGGGCATCCTCTGCGGCGGGAACGACTCGTTCTGCGACAGCAGCCCGGGCGCCGGCGACGGATCGTGCGACGCGTGCCCCGCGGTGGGCGGCTTCACGACCGAGGACGAGATGTTCATCCTGCTCGGGTCGTTCTACTAGGACCGGGTCCCGAGCCACCCGGACGGCACGAAAGGGGTCGTGGCCTAGGCCACGGCCCCTTTCGTCTTCAGGTCGATGATCTGCTCCCAGTCGAGCCCGAGCTCCTGCAGGATCTCGTCGCCGTGCTCGTTGAAGTCGGGGCCGCGGCGCGTGGGCGTGGGCTTCTCGTCGAACTGCACCGGGCTCGCCGCGAGCTCGAACGCGGTTCCCTCGCTCGTCTCGGCACCCTGCACGTAGCCGTTGGCCCGCACCTGCGGGTCCTCCGCCAACTCGAGGACGTTCTGGATCGGCGCCCATTGCCCCTTCATGGTGGCGAGTGATTCGCGCCACTCGGCAAGCGTCTTCGTCCGCACCGCGTCGGCGACGGCCTGCTTGGCGTCCGCCGCGTTCTCGGTGAGATTCTCGTGCGAATCGAAGCGGGGGTCGTCGGCCAGCTCGGGGATGCCCAGGTGGTTGCACGCATCCGCCCAGTACTGGAACGCCTGGAGCATCGTGAGGTTCAGGTAGCGATCGTCCTTGGTGCGATAGGTCCCGACGAGGGGATTCCCGAACCCGCCGACACCGCCACCGGAGATCGGCGGATGTTGCCAGGGCTGTCCCATCTGCATCGCGAGCGCCATCCCGGCGCCCATCGCCCACGTCCCGAGGCCGAGGAGCGAGACGTCGACGACGGACGGCTCACCCGTGCGCTCGCGCTTGAAGAGGGCCGCCGAGATTCCGCCGGCGATCGTCATCGCCCCCATGGAGTCTCCGTAGGCCGGGCCCGGCTGGCCGATCACTCCGTCGATGTCGGGAGGCGAGCACGAGGCCGAGCTCCCCCCGCGACACCAGAACCCGGTCATGTCGTAGCCGCCACGCTCACCCTCCGGACCGCGCGTGCCGTAGGCGGATCCCCGCGCGTAGATGATCTTCGGGTTGTGCGCGCGGATGTCGTCCACGTCGACCTTCAGCTTGCGCGCGACGCCGAGCGTCTTGTTCGAGATGAAGACGTCGCAGGTCTTCGCGAGCGCGTAGAGCACCTCGAGCCCCTCGGGAATCGTGAGATCCAGCGCGATGCTCTTCTTGCCGCGATTGGAGTGCTCGTAGAGGACGTGGACGCCGCCTCCGAGATTCATCACGCCCGTCGAGCCGAGCCCGCGCATCGCGTCGCCGCGGGTGATGTGCTCCACCTTGATCACCTCGGCGCCCCACTCCGCCAGGACGGCGGACGCTGCGGGAACGAAGGTGTGCTCGGCCACCTCCAGCACGCGGATTCCCTTCATCACGTCACTCACGGCGAGACCTCCCTTTCGACGCGAACCCTAGCCTGGACTCGCGAGGATTTCGACCGGCGGTCGGTACCGGCTCGCGACCGACCGGTGGAACGGGAGGGACCGCGGCCCTCGGATCCCGACCGGCCGGACCGAGCGAGACTGGCGAGCGACGGCTCCGACGCCTAAAGGAGTCGCATGCCGGGCACCCACCGCTGGCTCGCACGTGCAGCGGCGGTCGCCGCGCTGCTCCTAGTCGGCTGCGACGGGTCCTCCGACTCCGACGAGTACGCGCCGCCTCCCGCCACGGTCGAGATCGTGACCCTGACGCCCACCACGTTCGAAGAGGTGGCCGAGTTCACCGGAGCACTCACCGCCGACGAGTCCGTCGTCGTGCGCCCCGAGACCTCCGGCGTGGTGGAGTCGATCGAAGTCGACGAGGGCCAGCAGGTATCGAAGGGGCAGCTTCTGTTTCGGCTCCGCAACGACGAGCAGAAAGCGCGCCTGGCCGAAGCGGTCGCGGCCCGCGATCTGGCACGACGCGTCTACGACCGCGTGGAATCCCTGAAGGGCGACGACGTCCTCTCGATCGAGGAGCTCGACCGGGCGCGCGCGGAGCTCGCCCAGGCCGAGGCCCGGCTCGAGATCGCAGAGGTCGAGCTCGACCGTACCGAGATTCGCGCCCCGTTCGATGGCGTTCTCGGCTCGCGCATGGTCTCCCCCGGCGACCGCGTCACCGGCGGCGCGATGTCGCGCCGTGGGGACGAGACCGGCATGACGCAGATCGACGCGATCGACGAGGTGAAGCTCGTCTTCACGCTGCCCGAGGTCGCCGTGCCTCGCATTCGCGTCGGCATCCCGCTCGAGATCAGCGTCGCTCCGTTCCCGGGCGAGCGATTCCAGGGCGAGATCTACTTCGTCTCGCCCTCCCTGGACCCCCTGAATCGCCGGATCCTCGTGAAGGCGCGCATCCCGAACGAGGAGCATCGCCTGCGCGCCGGCCTCTCCGCGACAGTGTTCCTTCCCACCGGGGCACGGGACGACGCCCTCCTCGCCCCCGAATCCGCCATCGTGCACGACGTGGCCGGGACGTTCGTCTGGCGCCAGGCCGAGGATGGCACGGCGGAGCGGGTGCCGGTCCGGCTCGGAGGCCGCGACGAGGGCCGGGTCGAGATCGTGGAGGGTCTGAGCCCCGGGGATCGGATCGTTTCGGCCGGAACCAACAAGGTCTCGCAGGGGAGTGCGCTCGATGCCGTGGAGGCGGACGCCGCCACCGCGAAGGCCCATCCGTGAAGTTCTGGAACGTCTGCATCGAACGGCCGGTCCTGTCGACGGTGCTCTCGCTCGTCGTCGTTCTCGTGGGGCTCGTCTCGCTGACACGACTGCAAAACCGCGAGTACCCCGACGTGGACCCGCCGCTCGTCTCGGTCACGACGGTTCTTCCCGGCGCCGCGCCCGAGGTGATCGAGACCTCCGTGACCCAGCCGCTCGAGGACCAGCTCGTCGGCATCGCCGGAGTGCGGCACATCACGTCCGTCAGTTCCGAGGAGGTCTCGCGGATCACGGTCGAGTTCGAGCTGAGCCAGGACGTCGACCT
>JAUIFY010000121.1 GCA_030430245.1 bacterium
TCCGAGCAGCGCCACGGCGAAGTACGACGTGACGACCGCCGCGCCCGCGTAGTCCTTGGCCATTCGCTGGCCGAAGATCAGCGCGAGGAGCGAGAGCGTGGCGAGCCGGATCCCCCACCGGGCGAGGAAGCCGCCGCTCCAGAAGCTGAAGGTGATGAGCCCGAGTCCGCAGACGATGCCCGTCGCGAGCTCGAGCGCCGTCAGCACCCAGAACATCGACCCCATCATGCCTTGCAGGGTCGGCGCCTGCGAGAACGCCTCCTGCATGTAGGCGAGGTTGCCTTCCGAGTCGACGACCTTGTTCAGGCCGGACTGGAGAAAGACGATCGCGAAGAAGGCGATCACCGAGAAGCGGGCGAAAATGAGAAAGCCCGAGTCTGCTGCCAGCGTTCCGACGGTTTCCATCTCGTACTCCTTTGCGTCTCGGCCGGAGCTTTACGGTCGACGTCGGCTCCGGTCAACCAGAGAGGGCGCGCTGCTCACTCGGACCGGTGGTTTCGTGGTCAAGCGACCGAGGATCGTGATACAAGCCGGCGTGCGCGACGGACTCGAGCGACGCCTCCGTTGGCTCTTCGGCACCGCGGCCGCGACCTTCGGCCTGCTCTGCGCGGGCGTCGTCCTGGCGCTTTTCGACGCCGCGGGCTCCCTCGTGTCGCTCCGCCCGGGGGCGCTTCCCTGGGCCCCGTTCGCCGTCGCCTACACCGCGACGGCGGCCGCGCTCGCCTGGCGCATCGCCCGCGCACCGCGACGCGAGACGTCGTCGATGATGCTTCTCGGAGCGGGACTTGGCCTCTCCGGGGTCGCCGCGCTCGCGGTTCCGCTCGTTCGGACGGCGACGGACCCGCAGGGGAAGATGCTCGCGGCCGGCGCGACCGCCGATCTGCTCGCCGGCGGTCTCTTCGTCTCGGCGTGGCTTCGGCTCTGGCTCGACGCGGTGCCCGGCGAGGCCCGGCAGCGGCGCGACGAGAGCCTCCTCGTCGCGCTTCTCGACGCGTTCGTCCCCGAAGGGGGAGCGGTGCCGTTCGGTGCCGCGGAGGCGCGGGTGCGCGATGCGATCCTCTCGCGTCGAAGCGCGCGGCGGAGCGAGGTCGTCCTGCGCCTCGAGCTCCGTGCTCTCGACCTCGCGTGCGGGTTGCTCGCGCGGGAGTCGTTTCGCGCGGCCTCACCGGACACGCGAAGCGAGGTGCTCGCCCGTCTCTGCCGCACGCGCGTCGCGCCGCTGCGCCGCTCGGTACTCGCGTGGCGCGAGGCCACGCTGACGTCGTTCTACGCGGACCCCCGCGTGCTCGACGCGATCGGGTTCGATCGCGGCTACCTCGACCGCCGGCTGACCGAAGGACCGAACCGTGACGAGCACCGCGAGCGCCTGGCGGCGTCCGGCCCTCCGGAGGCCCCGGCCGCGCTCGAGAAGCCGGCCCACGGGCAGGGCCCGAGCGCGCCCGTGCTGCGGCTCGTCCGCGGCGCGGGGTCGGGCGCGCCGTGAACCCCCCGATGCGCTACGGCCCGGAGACCCTCCGGCAGCTCCGCGCCGGCGACCGCGTGCGCGACGGCGCGGCGATCGATCGCGACATCTCCGATCGTGCCCAGGTGTGTATCGTCGGGACCGGGGCCGGCGGTGCCTCGGCGGCGCTCGCGCTCGCGCGGCGGGGGCATTCCGTCGTCCTGCTCGAGGAGGGCGGCTACCATCTCGGCGACGAGATGGGCCCGGGCCCGGGGCGAGCGACGCTCGAGCACGAGGTCGAGCAGATCGGACGGACTTCGGGCACGGCCATTGCGCTTCGTGCGGGTCGCTGCGTCGGAGGGACGACGGTCGTGGGGGCTGGTACGCTCGAGCGTCCGCCCGATCACGCCCTCGACGCGTGGTCCGTCGAGCGGGGTCTCTCCGCGCTCGGTGCCGCGGTGCTGCGTCCCCACTTCGATCGGATCCAGGACGAGCTCGCGATCGGCGACGTTCCGGATACGACCTACGGTCGCAACGCCGAGCTGCTCGAGGTGGGCGCGCGCCACTCCGGGTACTCCGGCACGCGAGTGGCGCGTGCGGCCCCCGGTTGTCTCGGCTCGGGCGTCTGTCTCGAGGGCTGTCCGCAGGACGCGAAGCAGGCGATGCACGTGAGCGTGGTCCCGCGCGCGCTCGAGGCGGGTGCCGCGCTGTACACGCGCGCGCGCGCGACGGAGCTCCTCGTCTCACAGGGTCGCGCGTTCGGTGTCGCGGCCGAGTTCCTCGACGCCCGGGGCCGACCGACCGGGCGACGCCTGCGGGTCGTCGCGGAGCGGGTCGTCGTCGCGTGCGGCGCGCTGCTCACGCCGGCCCTGCTTCTGCGCAGCGGCCTCGGGCGGGGCCGGTCGCACATCGGGCGGCACCTTCGCCTCCACCCCACGGCGCACGTCGCGGCGCGTTTCGGCAGCGAGGTGCGGGGCTGGGCGGGTGTTCCCGAAGGGTTTGCGGTGCGGTCGCTCGAGTCCGACGGCATCTCGATCCGGAGTCACTTCCCCCGCCCCGACGTCCTCGCGCCGCAGATCGCCGGCTTCGGCGAGGTCCACAAAGAGGTCCTTGGCCGGATGGCGCGTCTCGGTTCGTTCGCGGCGACGATCTCGGAGGAATCGACGGGGACCGTACGTGCAGGCCGTCGCGGAGGCCGCTCCGTGCGGTACCGACTGCGCGACTCGGATCGGCGGAGGCTCCTCCGTGCGATCGGGATCGCGTCGGAGCTCGCGTTCGCCGCCGGCGCGGAGGAGGTCTACCCGGGCATCCGATCGATCCCACGCCTGTCGTCGCCGGACGAGGCGCGTGCACTCGCGGACGCGCGCGTGCCGCTGCGCGACCTGCGCCTCGACGGGTGGCACCCCGTCGGCACGGTGCGCATGTCCGACGACCCGGCGAGCGGGGCGGCGGACGCGACCGGACAGATCCACGGCTTGCGAGACCTCTACGTCGCCGACGCGAGTCTCTTCCCGGCCTCGACGGGCCCGAACCCGCAGCTCACGGTCATGGCGCTCGCCTCGTGGATCGCGGACCGGCTGTCTGCCGGGCTCGGCGCGCCGCTCTGAGCGTCCGCCCGGATTGGGGACGCCCGGCGTGTCGGGGCGAGCCACCCGGACGTGCTCCGGGGGCGCGGGCCGATCGGCGTCTCAGGGAACGACGTAGACCGCGACGTCGGACGGGAACGTGCCGTTGCGGGGCTCGGTCGACGTGAACGGCTCGCTGTCGAGGCCGCCGTCGCTGCGCACGCGATATCCGTCGACGCGGTTCAGGCCGCCGGCCGAGACGAACACGACCTCGGTCGGTCCCGATCCGCTCGGCGTGAACGCGAGGTACGCGACTCCGGTCGGATACGACGCGGGGTTCGTGAGCGTGATGGTCTCGGACGACGGGATGATGTTGCCGTTGTCGTCCAGTCGGTACGAGGCGATCCCGCCATCCTGGAACAGCGCGCCGTAGATCCGGGTGTAGTCCGGTCGGAAGGCGATCGAGTTGTAGAAGCCCTGGACCGGAGACTCGCTGTTCGGAAAATCCGGAAGGTCGTAGAACTCGTTCATCTGCCAGGCGCCGAGGCGCTGCGCGCCTTCCTCGACCGCGTAGAGCACACCGGTGCGTCCGCCCGGCGTCGGGTTCGGGAACTCGCGCACGTGGACGCGGCCCGGGAAGTTCACGAGGAAGAAGTCGGGTGCGGGCGTCGGCGTCGGGGTCGGCGTGGGAGTGGGGTCTCCCTCGCCCGGCGTCGGAGACGGCGTCGGGGTCGGGAAGTTGATGGGCGTCGGGGTCGGCGCGTCTCCGGGGAGGCTTCCGTCGGCCTCGCGCATGAAGCGGTACATCCGCTGCACGGAGGTGTCGGATCCCCAGACGAAGAGGGAGCTCACGGCGACGCCTTCGAACTGGATGACGTCGTTGCCCGTTCCTTCCGAGCCGGCGAAGCCCGGGAGCTCGCCGTTCTCCCCGAGGGGGTACGCCGCGATCCGGCTCAGGTTGTCCGAGGCGGCCTGGCCGGTCTCGGTCGCGTAGAGCGTGAAGGTGCCGTCGTCGTTGGCCCCGACCATCATGTCGAAGATGGTGTTGTTGCCCCGCGGGTTCGTGGCGCAGGGAGGCGCGAGCGACTCTCCTTGCGCGTCGGGACACAGCGACCGCAGCGAGCCGTTGCTGATGTCGAACGCGATGATCTGCGCACGTGACGCGACGTAGAGCACGGGCAGTGCGGGATGAATCGCGAGACGCCGCGGGTTCACCAGCGAGAACGTCGACAGCGGAGGTCCGCCGGGCAGGAGCCCATCGGCGCCCAGCTGGTAGACGGAGACCGCGCCCCCGTCCGTTCCGACCGAGGAGTTCGTGGCCTCGGTGACGTAGATGAAGACGTTGCTGCCGCCGGGCGCGGCCGTCGCCTGAGGGGGGACGAACCTACTCTGGCCGTCCGGGCAGCCCCAGAGGAACAGGCCGGCGGCCAGCAGAACGCAACCGGCGCGGAGCTGCGACAGAGACATGCGGCCGAAGGATATACTGAAGGGGTCCGACGGTGTCGAGGCGCCTCGGATCCGAGTGCTCTAGAGCACCGACTCGATGTCCGGGATCTGCCAGAACTGGATGAGGACGCCGTGGGCGGACCGGGGCGAGACGAACGCGGTCTTGTAGCCGTTCCCGACCTCGGCCTCGTCGACGATCCGGATCCCGTCGGCGCGCATCCGCTCGAGCACGGGGTCGATCCGGTCGACGTCGATCGAGATGTGATGAAAGCCCTCTCCGCGCTTCTCGAGGAACCGACGGACGAAGTTGTGCTCTCCGACGCCCTCGATGAGCTCGACCTTGTATCCGGCGACGTCGAACTGATCCATCCGAAAGTCGCCCGCGTAGCCGACGTGTCGCTCGCGTCGGTTGTCGATCGGGAAGTACCGCTCCCAGAAGCGCATCGCCGGGTCGAGCTCGCGCACCGCCATCGAGAGGTGGTCGAAGCGCATCCGGACCCCGTCGCCTCCCGGCATCGTCACGACCGACGGCCGCTTCGGAATCGCCTCGAGATCGTGGTGCACCTGCCAGAACTGGATCAGCGTACCGAACGCCGAGCGAGGCGAGATGAAGGCCGTCTTCTCTCCGCTGTCGGTTTCGAAGCGATCGACGATGCGCAGGCCGTCGCGCTCCATCGGCTCGGTGATCGCGTCGAGGTCGTCGACCTCGATCGAGAAATGGTGGATTCCCTCGCCGCGCTTGTCGAGGAATCGCTGCACGAAGCTGCCGGGCCGCGCACTCTCGATGAGCTCGACCTTCACGTGGCCGAGGTGGAAGTCGCACCAGCGGAACTCGTCGTTGTAGCCGTCGGTCGGCTCGTAGCTCATCTCGATCGGGAAGTGGCGGGAGAAGAACTCGAGCGTCGCCTCCATCGAGTGTACGGCGATCGAGAAGTGGTCGACGCGGAGCTTCATCGGAGCAGCTGCTATACCTCAGCGGATGGGGGGCCGCATTCGCGTCGTTCTGGTGCGTCCGAGGCGGGGCGGCAACGTCGGCTCCGTCGCGCGCGCGATGAAGAACATGGGGCTCGACGACCTGGTCCTCGTCGCCCCGCGGACGCCGGTGGGAGCGGCGGCGCGCCACATGGCGGCGCACGCGCGCGACGTCCTCGAGGCGCGACGCACGGTCCCGGATCTCGTCTCGGCGCTCGCCGACACGACGCTCGCGATCGGCACCGTCGGGCGCGAGACGACGCCGCGCCAGCGAATCGAGACACCGCGCGAGATCGCGCCCGAGATCGTCGAGGCGGCGGGCGAAGGCACGGTGGCCCTCGTCTTCGGTCCGGAGGACCACGGTCTCTCGAACACCGACCTCGATCGGTGTCAGAGGCTGCTGTCGATTCCGACGGCCGACGCGTACGCGTCTCTGAACCTCGCACAGGCGGTCCTCCTCTGCGCGTACGAGCTGCGGCTCGCCACGTCGGAGGCGACCGGGGGCGGTGGCTCGGCCGGAAGGAGCTCCGTCACGCGGCGTCGCGAAGAGCGCGAGGCGGACGCGAGGCCCGCCCGCGGTGCCGAGACGGAGGCCCTCTACGAGCACCTCGAGGGGGCGTTGCGCGCCGTCGGGTTTCTCTCGCCTCAGAATCCGGCGCACATCATGCGCGACATCCGGGCGCTGTTCGGGCGGGGCGGACTCACGCGACGCGACGTGAAGGTCTGGCGCGGCATTGCGCGACAGGTCTCGTGGGCGGCGGAGCAGATCAGCGGGGCGAGCGGAGGCTCCGGACGTCGGAGACGATGAGCGCGGGGAGGTCGCCGTGCTCGAGCGGTTGGCCGCGGACCTCGACGCGGTGGGCGATGAACGGCAGGAGCGGGCTCTCCGTCTCGCCCGCCTGGCGGTCCACGACCGCGACGTAGAGCACGTTCGTTTTCTCGTCGAGCACCCCGAGCTGCTGGCCCGCACGCGCGGACGCGATCGCGCACTGCTGGTGCTCCGCGCCGCGCCTCCCCGCCATGATGAAGCACGCGGTCTCGACCACCTCGCCGCGAACGCGGATCTGAGGAGGAGGCTCGGGCGTGGGCCGCGGGGCGACCCGAACCGGCGCGCCCGCGTCCACCGAATCTGCGGCTGCCTCCGGCGGGGCGCTCAGTTCCGAGGCTGCCGAAGAAAACAGCAGGAAAAGGAGACTGAACGTTGCACGCGTGCGACTGCGGCTCTGCTCGTGCAGGAACGCCATGTCACGATTCCGCGCCGCACCCGGGAAAACACCTGGCGGCATCGGCATTTACGCGACGCCAGGGTGGTGAAAACACAGGCATCGGGTTTGCAAAGACTCTAGGCATACGACGGAAACACCAAAGCGAAACACCAGATTCCGACGACATCTTACACTCGACGGCAGTTTCAACCCCCCAAGATCACAAAAGACGTGCAGAGTGGCGCAACCCAGCGTCACTCTGCGGCGCGAGGCGCCCACCGCGGCCTGGCTCCCGGAGCAGGGCGCCCGGCGCTACTCGAGAATCCCGATTCCGTCCGGGAAGCTGAGGCCCGAGTCCATGGTCACCGGCGGCTGCGGCCGTCCGTCCGAGAAGTGGATCCGGCGCACCGTGCCCACCTGCGAGCCGGGACCGATGCCACCGTCCGGTCGCAGGACGAGGCCGATGTCGGCGTAGTACAGAGTCCCCGACCCGTCGACGGTGATTCCGAAGGGAGAGCCGGTCGAGTAGGGCACCGGTCCGAGCATCTCGCCCGGCGGTGGCTCGAGGACGCGTCGCACGAACGTGCCGTCGCGATCGAACTCGGCGATGACCCCGTTCAGGACGCTGCTCACGTAGAAGCCGCCGCGCCCATTCGAGGTGACGGCGGCGGTGGTCGGGGTGTCGGGGCTCGACGGGATGAAGAGATCCTTCGTGACCGAGTCGGCCAGGGGGGCGCCCGTCGCGTCGACGCGGCCGCATCCGCCCGCCGCGTCGTTCGACGTGGGAAACGGCGGCGTGTACCGCCAGATGCCCGGGGCGACGCGCGCGCTCGCGACGTAGATCGCGTCGTCGGGGCCGACGTAGATGCCGCCGGCCGTGCCGATCTCGACGTCGAGCTTGCAGTACGCGACGTCGGTCGAGTCGAAGGGCGGGAACCACAGCATGAGCTGGCCCGTGCCGGGCCCGGACGCCTGGTTGCCGACGTCGGTCGTGACGAGGGTGCCGTTCGAGAGGAAGCCGCAGCCGTAGTTCTCGGGGCTGCTGCTCGCAGGCTGGTACGTCGGCGTGAGCTTGCCGATGCGGGTCGCCGAGAGGTCGCCGATCTCGCGACCGTGGAGCTCGAAGTAGCCCCAACCCGCGGGAAGCTCCGGCTGCCCCGTGTCTTCGCCGGCGATGAAGCGGTTCGTGCCCGGCGGCGTGCCGGGGTCGAAGCAGATCTGGGCGTTGATGTCCCAGCCGCCCGGGTCGAGCGAACGCCGCTCGATGACGGTCTGCTTCAGGTCGTCCTGATTCGGTGCGTAGGCGTTCAAGCGGTTGCCCTCGCCATTGAAGACGAGCACCGACTCGTCGAGGGTCGCGTCGGAGCATGCGACGAGCGAGGCTGCGAGAACGACGATGCTCGCGGCAGACCATCCCGAGCGTGCGTAACGTGACATGCGACCGGCACATCACGGCACGAGAACCGGTGTCAACCGGTGGGCTGACTCCGGGGTTAGGCGCGCGCGTCTTTCTCGCGCTCAGGAGATCTGGTCGGCGCGTTGTTGCGCTTGGTCGAGCTCGCGACCGCGTCGTCTCGCCTCGACTTGAGTCTTGACGCGCGTGAACAGCTCCTCCTTGTTCACCGGCTTGGCGAGGAAGTCGCTCACGCCCAGGTTCATGCCGGTCGCGCGCGTCTCCATGTCGTCGCGCGCGGTGAGGAGGATGATCGGGAGCTTCGCGGTCGCGGGAGTCTTCTTGAGCTCCCGGCACACGGAGAAGCCATCCATCACGGGCATCATGACGTCGAGGAGCACCACGTCGACGTCGTTCGTCCCGACGGCGTCGAGGGCGGCGGGGCCGCCGTCGGCCAGCACCACGGAGTAGCCTCTTCGCTCGAGGAGGTGAGAGAGGAGGCGGCGAGAGTCTTCGTCGTCGTCGACGACGAGGACGCTACCCAGGGCAGCGTCGCTCTTTCCAGCGTCCGTCATGTCGCCGTCATACCACTTGCCACGACGGGTCCGCCACGGCGGCGCCGGAGCTTCGCCACGAGCGTCGTGCGTTTCAGGCCGAGGAGGCGGGCCGCGGCCTGCTTGTTGCCCTTGGTCCGCCGCAGCGCCTCGTCGATCAGGCGGTTCTCGAACTCCTCGACGGCGTTCGTGAGGTCGAGGCCTTCCTCGGACATGACGGGCTTCGGGATCTTCTTCTCGGAGATGAAGGAGCGGACGTTCGCCGGGAGGTTCTCGAGGCGGATCACGCCGTCCTCGGACAGGATCACGAGGCGCTCGAGCAGGTTCTCGAGCTCGCGGACGTTGCCGGGCCAGTCGTACTCCCAGAGGTGGACCATCGCCTCCTCGGTGATGGTGACCTCGACGTCTGGTCGTTTTTTGTTGTGACGCGCGAGGAAGTGGTTCACGAGCAGGGGGATGTCCGAGCGGCGCTCTCGAAGGGGTGGCAGATTGATCGGGATGACCTCGAGCCGATAGTAGAGGTCTTCGCGGAAGTGCCCGCGCTCGACCTGCATCGAGAGGTCTTTGTTCGTCGCGGCGATGACGCGGACGTCGACCGTGCTCGCGCGGTCGGCACCGACCGGGCGCACTTCCTTGTCCTGGAGGACCCGGAGTAGCTTCACCTGCAGGACGGGGCTCATCTCCGAGATCTCGTCGAGGAAGATGGTCCCGCCGTTGGCGAGCTGGAACATCCCGGCGCGCGTCCCCACCGCACCGGTGAACGATCCCCGCTCGTGGCCGAACATCTCGGACTCGAGGAGGTCGGCCGGGATGGCGCCGCAGTTCACGGGGATGAACGGCTTGTCCGATCGGTTGCTGTGACCGTGGACCTCGCGCGCCGCGAGCTCCTTTCCCGTGCCGCTCTCGCCCAGGATGAGGCAAGTGGCGTCGGTCACGGCGACCCGCTGGATCAACGCGCGAACGCGGTCGACCAGCGGGTGCTGCCCGATCAACTGTGTCGAACCGTTGACCTGGGCGGGCTCTTTTCGTGGGGCGGGATTCCCCCGTTCGGCGAATAGCGGTCTGGAATATGCCATAGTGTCTCGGGGCGTTGCCATAGAATGCTCTGGCGAATCGCGCTCTTGCCCTAAACTCGATCGGATTCCGCCGCGCCTTTAGCGATTTCCGACAAAAATCTGCCGCTGCCGGAAATTGCCGAAATTGCTGGGGGTTGGTACCCCGGCCTGGATGGCGAACGCAGAGAATGAGCCGGTCGGCGCCCCCGAGGCGTCGAAAGTCCGACAGGGTGGTCACTCCGACGGCCGCACGCCCGCGAAGCCCCGACGCCTGAAGCTGGACGTCGGCTACCTGACGCACGCCGAGGGCTCGGCCCTGGCGAGCGCCGGCGAGACGCGAGTTCTCTGCGCGGTGAGCCTCGAGGACCGGGTCCCGGACTTCCTGCGGGGATCGGGACGCGGCTGGCTCACCGCCGAATACTCGATGCTGCCTCGCTCGACGCACACCCGCGGACAGCGAGAAGCCAACCGCGGCAAGATCAAAGGTCGCACGCACGAGATCCAGCGCCTGATCGGCCGCAGCCTGCGCGCCGTCCTCGATCTCGACAAGCTCGGGGAGCGGACGCTCTACGTCGACTGCGACGTCCTGCAGGCCGACGGCGGCACCCGGACGACTTCGATCAACGGAGCCTACGTCGCGGTCGCCCAGGCGATCGAGGCGCTGCTGATGTCGGGCGAGCTGACGGAGTCGCCGCTGCGCGAGCCGGTGGCCGCGGTCAGCGTCGGGCTCGTGGACGGCGACGTGCTCGTGGACCTCGCCTATACCGAGGACAGCCGCGCGGAGGTCGATGCGAACTTCGTCATGACGGGCTCGGGTGGGCTCGTCGAGGTGCAGGGCACCGCCGAGGGGCGGACGTTCGAGCGCGCGGACCTGACGAACATGCTGGACGGGGCGTGGGACGCGATCCGGACCTTCAACGCGACTCAGGCGAAGGCGCTGGAGTCGTGGCGGAAGAAGGAAGAGGCGAAGCGGGCCCGCGTGACCGAGCGGGCGGCCCAGAAGTCGAGCGCGAAGGCGTCGGCGAAGAAGCCGTCGGCAAGGAAGAAGAGCTCCGCGAAGGCATCGGAGAAGAGGGCGCCGGCCGAGAAGAAGAGCTCCGCGAAGAAGTCGGCGAAGAAGGCCGCACCCCGGCGGAAGGTGGCTTCGTCGAAGAAGCGCACGTCGGTCCGCGCCCGGAAGTGACGGTCGCGGGCCCGGTCACGCTCGCGTCGCGGAACGACGGGAAGCGCCGCGAGCTCGAGCGCCTCGCCGGGGGCGAGATGCAGCTCACCCTGCTGCCCGACGGCGCGCCCGAGGTCGTGGAAGACGGCGACACCTATCTCGCCAACGCGCACAAGAAGGCCGCGGCGATCGCCCGCTTCACCGGAGGGCCGGCGCTTGCCGACGACTCGGGGCTCGAGGTCGACGCGCTCGGTGGACGCCCCGGCGTTCGTTCCGCGCGCTACGGTGGGCCGGGGCTCGATGATGCCGGCCGGACGGCGCGCCTTCTCGATGAGCTCGCAGATGCGTCCGACCGCCGCGCGCGTTTCCGGTGCGTCCTCGTTCTGGTCGACGGCGACCGCTCCTGGTCGGCGGAAGGCACGATCGAGGGCGAGATCGCGCGAGCGCCGCGCGGCGACGGGGGCTTCGGGTACGACCCGGTGTTCGTCGCGTCGTGCTTCGACGGCCGCACGCTCGCGGAGGTCGACCCGGCCGAGAAGAACGAGGTCTCCCACCGCGCCGCGGCGATGCGAGCGCTGCTCGCGAAGCTCGGCTGAGACTGGCCGGGGTCGGCCGGACGGCCTTCGTGCGGCTCACCCGTCGAGCAGAAAGCCGCGCTTGCCGCCGAGCAGCTTCTTCACCGCCTCGACCTCCGGGTCGGGCCCGGGCGGGTTCAGAACGCGCGCGTGAAAGCGCAGGGCGTCGTCGACCCGACCGGGGAGGGTTCGCCCGATGTGATCGGCCCCGTCGATCAGTCGGTATTCGTGCTGGATCCCGAGATCCCACAGCTGGCGGTGAAGGAACTCGGCGCCGTGGTGCAGGTTCAGCATGTCTTGGTTGCCCGCCTCGAGATAGATCTTGAGAGCGCTCGATCGCACCGGCTCGGGCGCGGACACGACCATCGCCGGAGGATGGTTCGCCTCCCAGTGGTCCCCGTCGACGGGCGTCCCGTAGAGCTTCTCGAGGAGCGCCTGGGGCCGGAAGAACGTGTGCTCCGGCTGCACGTCGGCCCAGCGCAGCGCAGGCTCGATCCCCGGCTCGAGCGCCGTCACCCCGCCAAAGCGCGTCGGGTGCCGGAAAGCGAGGCGCAGGACCCCCATGCCTCCCATCGAGATCCCGAAGAGAAGCGTGCTCCCGGGAGCGGCCGAGAGGTCGTGCGCGGCGGCGCAGTGGTCGAGCAGCGGCCCCGCGAGCACGGACTCCCAGCGCGCACCGCCATCGCGACGATCGAGCCAGAACGATCGCCCGGACCGAGGCACGATCGCCACGAGCGGCGGAACCTCGCCCGAGGCCCAGAGCCGACCGAGCCTCCACGCGAGAAGCGCCGCGAACCCCTCGTGACCGTTTCCGCCGTGGAGGGCCAGCAGGAGGGGGAGGGCCCCCACCGGCCGCTTCTCGGGCGCGACCACCTCGTACTCGACGCCCCCGGGGACCAGCTCGGTCTCGAAGCGCTCGACGTTCTCTTCCGTTGCCATGGGACCTCCTCGTTCGCCGGCCTCCGGAGGATACGTCGGCAGAAACCCCTCCGTCGACGATCGCGGCGTTTCTCGCCCGCGCCGCGTGCTCTCTCGTTCTCCCTCGTGTCCACGACGTTGACACCCGGGGGCCCGAACCTTCTAATACGTCCCCGGCACTCGCGGCAGCGATTCGGTCATCGGGGTGTGGCGCAGCCTGGTAGCGCGCCTGCTTTGGGAGCAGGATGTCGGAGGTTCAAATCCTCTCACCCCGACTTTCCCCTTGGGGACGCCGATCGCTCCGCCGCGACGGCCGGCTCCCGATCACGCGCGCCAGTAGCTCAGGTGGATAGAGCAACGGCCTTCTAAGCCGTAGGTCGAAGGTTCGAGTCCTTCCTGGCGCGGTTAGTGAAAACGAGGGGTTACGAGGTTTTGCGACTCCCGGTTTCCGCCTCCGACTGCGTCGTGTGCCGGATTTTGTGCCGACCCCTTACCTCCAGCGCGGTCCAAAGCATCGATGGCGTCCTGTTTTGCGCGGTTTCGGATGTGCGAGTACCGCGACAGCATCTCCTTGGACACGTGACCCGCGAGGGATCGGATCGTCTCTTCGCTGACCTGCGGGTTCTCCGCGAGGCGAGTGATGAAGGTGTGGCGCAGGTCGTGCCATCGCACCTGCACGTCGGCGACCTTGCGCACACGGTTCCACGCGGTCTTCCAGTCGCCGATGGGCTGGTCGAGCTGGACGCATTCGATTCGCGGACGCCGACCCGCACCGATCGCCTTGTGCCGGGGGAACACGAAGTGCTCGGGGCGTGCGCCAGCCAACTCGGGTCGAGAGAGCCAGAGTGACAGCGCGCCCATGGCTCGTGAGGTGAAAGGAACGTACCGACCCTCGCCTGCCTTGGTCTTCGACTTCCGGACCACAAGTCCGCCGGACGTGATGACGCCGTCTTCCCAGCTAACCTGGAGATCCTGTCGACGGAGTCGCCGAAGCTCAGCGCGACGAAGGCCAGTGTCGAGGGACACGATGATGAGCACGTACAACACGAGGCTGCCGCTCTTGGAGGCTGCGTCGAGGAGCAGGCGCTCCTGATGTGGATCAACCGCAGCGCCCTTGTCTGTCGGTTCGGGCAGCCAAGTGACGAGGTTCCTCAGCCGGTCCCATTCTCCGACGGATTTCAAGACCTGCCGGGCAATGCTCACCTCGTAGTTGATTCGCCGGGGGCCGACGCCCTGCTTGCCCCGCGCTCGCTGGAGGCCAGAGATGTCGTTCGCTGAGATTACGGTGACGAGCTTGCTGCCGAACTGCTTGTAGAGCTGCCCCAGCAGCTCGCCATAGTCGCGTCGGGTCCTCTCGGCGCGGCTGGACTTCGAAGCCCGCCAAGATTCGCCCGCCTTCCTGAACGTTACCCTCTTGCGTTCGGCAAGTCCGAACCTCCCGCTCGCAATCTCGTCTCGGACGGCCTTCTCGACATTCTCCGCGACTCGACGGTTTCGCGTTCGGGTGCTGCCTCTACGCTCCTGGCCGTCGATCACGAATCGATAGTGCCAAACGCCCTTTTCTGTCCGCCTGTAGAGTGACATGCGCGCCGTTCTCCTACGACGACTCGGGCAACGAGTCGAGCCACGCCATGAGATCAGCGCGTCGAATGACTGTGCGTCGACCGACCTTCTTGATCGGGAGTCTGTGCGCAGCGATTTCCTGCTTGATCACGGTCTCGGAGATCCCCACCGCGATCGCTGCCGTCGCGACTGAGTAGGCCAGCCGCTCTCCGAGGACGTGCGGTTCTACTTCTCTTTCTCTCGTGGACATCGCTGCCTCTCTCCGCGCTCGTCGCACCGGATCGTACGTGGGACTGCTCAGGCGACGGGTTGTCGAGCTGCGGCATCGCGCCGGTCGAGTGTTCTTGTTCGGTGTGGTCCGGGTGCCCCGCGAGGGCTCCAGTCGCACGTTGATGGGGTTCAGTTCCCAGCGCCGGGCTCGTCCCCATGATGGCATCCGCGCACTCCCGAGAGAGCGGCAGATCACTGCCCTGCCGAATGTTCGCGGGCGATGTCGTCTGCTCTCCTATCGGGCGTTGGCGTCGATCTGCTCCTGTTAGACGAGTCATTCGCCGGCGGTCGTCGGGGCAGCCGTAGGGGCGCCGTACGCGAAGAGGATCGAGCCGATGCACATGCGGCGGTCGCGCACCTCGGCCAGTTGCTTCCGTAGGAGCAGTGCGCAGTAGCTGTTGAACGTGCCGCTCGATGGGCTGAGACCGCAGTTCGTCGCCAGCTCCTCACGGGTGACGCCGTCCGGGTGTGCGGTGACGATCTCTCGAAGGACTCGGGCCGGTGCCCGGCCGATGGCGTCTTCCCACCGGCGGAGCCACTCGGGAGCGGTGAACCGCCTCAGACCGTCGCGACCGATACGCTCGCTCCCGGCTCGCGTGGACGTGTACCCGCGATCTTGTCTGCTGACGTACTCACACGCGAAGAGGGCGCTGACGTACTTGCCGAAAGTGCCCGAAGTCGGCTTCAGGCCCGCGAGCGTCGCCCACTGCTCTTTCGAGAGGGTCGTGGGTGAGCATTCCGCGAGAACCCGCAACATGCGTGCGGCACCACTTGGGAGCTGCTCCTCGCCGGCGGGAGGCGTGCCCGATGTCGCTCTGCTCTGTCGGCGAGCCCCAGTCCCGCCGCGCCGATCGCGGCGAGGCAATTCTGCTGGTCGGCCTTGACCCGCGCTCGTGGGAAGAAGCTCTGACAAATCGCCTCTGAGCCGTCGAACGTCAGCAGAGATGCTGTCCACGCGCCGGATGACGGCGGGGATCCGATTCTCGGCGACTCGAAGTCGTGCTTCTCGTCTCTTGATCTCCGCTGTCGCGTCCGCACGCGCTCTTCTCACCGCGTCGTCGACTCTTCGTTGAACCTCTGCGGCGCTGTCGCCGACCGGACGACGGGCTCGGAGCGCTCGCTCTAACTCCTCGATCTTGTCTTGAAGGCGAGCGACCGTGCGAGGTTCGGACTCCGCCTCCGCAGGTAGATCTCGAAGTTCACGAAGAGCCTCTTCGATCTGCGGGGAGGGTTTTGC
The DNA here is from genome assembly GCA_030430245.1 of bacterium. Classification (GTDB taxonomy): domain Bacteria; phylum Desulfobacterota; class Binatia; order UBA12015; family UBA12015; genus VGTG01. The sequence continues at coordinate 15,357 of JAUIFY010000121.1, forward strand.
GGGTCCGGGACTGGACCATCGCTTGGCTGCGACGCTGGGGTTGAAGTCCACCTTTGCCTCGGCGAGCTGGGTAGAGAAGGCCGAGCCGATCACCCGAAACGTACCCGGCGCGAGGTCCCTGAGTTCGTTTCGCTGGGACTTCCCCAGACCCAGCTCGTCCCCGACCCGCTTGATGTCGACATCGCCGACAGTGCGCCCGATGACCTTGTTGCCGGCCTCCGAGACCGCGTCCTTGTGGAGCTTCGCGATTCGCTGGGTGACGAGGACTCCGCAGAACCCGCGCCGCCGACCGCGACTCATGAGATCAATCACCGCTGGTGTGCTCACGGCGTTGCCCCTTTGCGGTGCATAGTTGTGGGCTTCGTCTACGACCACGAGTACCGGGTGCCACAGTTCTTCGGAAGCCTCCATCATCGACTCCAGGAATCGCTTCACGAACTCGCGGCGCTCGGGGAGCGTCAATTCTGCGATGTCGAGAACTGCCGACGTGTTGAGTTGAAGAAGTCGCTGCGCGAGCACCGCTGCTGAGTCCTGCGTGGCGACGCACTGTCCACCGGCCTTCGCGGCGACGATGTAGTCGCCGCTCTCACGCAGCCGTCGGAACTGACCGTCGGCGTCAATTATGAACTGCTGGATCTGCCCCTTCGTCTGTAAGCAGATTTCTTCGGCAGCAGTCGATTTTCCCGAGCCCGAGTTCCCTTGGACGAGCATTCGCTCCGCGAGGAATCGTTCCAGGTCAACGAGTACTTCGTCGCCGGCGGTCGCAGTGCCGAAGCGAAAGGGCTTGAGCCCGACGTCGGCGACTGGGGCAGCTTCTCTTTCGGCAGCCGAAGCCGGCGGTGCCTTGTCGCTGGCGTTGCCGATCGGCGTCGGTTTCCGACGGGATGCGGAGCCTGCGACGGTCTCTTCTGGGTTGCGTCCATTCACTGCGATGCCACTTTCTTCAGCCCCGTCGAGCAGTACCCGGAGGGCTGCGTTGGTTGAGGAGTGCGGTCGGCTGGCATCGCGCCACCGCGCACTCCGGGGTTGTGTAGTCTGTTGGCTCTGGTCTGAGAACCGCTCTAGCCGGCGAGAGGTTCGAACTGGACCTCTGGGCCGCAACCGTCGCACTTCACGGTGAGATCGACGTCAACGGCCGGCTCGTCACCGGCGAGTGATTCGGCTTCTCGCTGATGGGTCAAGATCAGCCCTGGATCGTGGGGGTGCACGGTTTCGCGGATCGCGGGGGCGCAAACGGGGGGATCGCGACGCTTCGCCCTGACAAGTGGTTCCAGGCCGCAGTGGCGCATGAGCCAGGCGAGCGTTCCCACAGAGCGGTGGCAGCGCAGGGGGTGCGCTGGGCTTGGCCGCTGGCGACAACCCTGAGCGCCCGAATGACTCGGCCACCGCTCGCGTCGATTCGCTGGCGGTCTCCCGCAAGCCGGTCGGGTCCAGCGCGCTGTGTTCGGTGGGTTCCATGCGATGCTCTCTAGTCGAGACGGTGACCAGTTGTTCTGGTCGTCCAATTCGGCTTCGTGGTGGCATCGCGCCCCGCCGATGTGTTGCGTGAACAACCCATCGCACGATTCTGCGGCCTGCGTCAATTCTGATCTCGTCCCCCCGGCCGAAAAGTGCGGAGCGCCGTGCAAACCGAGCGCACCTCGTGGCGTTCTCGCGATGTTCGTACTCAGCGAGAACTCATCCCGGTGTCACGGGCGTTGCCGCCGGGGCCGCGAGCTGGCAGTGCGCGAGTCTCCTTGCCGTGAGTGGGCACAGAGACTTGGGTGCAGAGCATCGAGAGCCGCGCTTCGGAATGCGATGCCGGCGCCTTCTCGGACCGCATG
>JAUIFY010000122.1 GCA_030430245.1 bacterium
CGAGACCGCATGACGGTGGTCGCCGACGTGCGCAGCGCGCTGGACGCGCTCGATGCGTACGCGGCCGCGCCGAGCCGCGAGCTCCGGTCCGATACGAGCAAGATCGAAGGCTGATCGGCGTCCGGCCGCGCGTCAGCGCTTGGCGCGCGTCGTGGAGCGCGAAGGCTTGCTCGGCACGGAGCGGAGGTTCGGCCGCGAGGGCGCCATCGGCACCACCGAGGCCTTTTCGCGCTTGCGATGTGCGTCGAGGCCGAGCAGGTCGTTGAACTTCTCGAACGGGTAGAGATCCTTCAGGATGGACTGGGTGCTCCCGCGATGGAGGAGCGTCGCGTAGACGTCGCCGACGGCCTTTGCCTGGGCGAGGATCGCCGCGACGGGGAACACGATCAGATCGAAGCCGCGATCGTGGAGCTCGGTCGGGCCGAGCAGGGGAGTCTTGCCCCACTCGACCATGTTCGCGACCTTCGGCCCCGGAATGCCCAACGCGATCGCGTCGAGCTCGGCGACCGATTGCGGCGCCTCGACGAAGACCGCGTCGACGCCGACGTCGAGCGCGGCCCGCCCGCGGCGAATCGCCTCCTCGAGTCCGAGGGGGGCGCGCGCATCGGTGCGGGCGACGACGAACAGGTCCGTGGCGGGCCGAAGGTCGACGACGGCCCGCAGCTTCGCGAGCCAGTCGGCCCGGTCGACGACCGATTTGCCCCCCATGTGCCCGCAGCGCTTCGGCCAGACCTGATCTTCGAGGAACAGCCCCGCGGCGCCGGCCTGGGCGTAGAGCTCGGCCGTGCGGACGGCGTTCGGGATGCCGCCGTAGCCCGTGTCGGCGTCGACCAGCACCGGCATCGACACGAGCCGGCAGAGGCGGCGCGCGGCGTCGGCCATCTCGGCCTGCGTGAGCAGCCCGATGTCGGGCTCTCCCAGGAGGGAGGCCGCGACGGCGTAGCCCCCCATGAACGTCAGCGGGAATCCCGCCTTCTCGGCGAGCCGCGCCGAGACTCCATCGTGGAGCCCACCCATCACGATGGGCTCTTCACGTTTCAGAAGCGCGCGGACCTGATCCGCGCGCGACGGGGACTTCTTCGACACGTCCCGGAGGGTAGGTGCCGCGCGGCGACCGGGCAAGCTCGGCTCGCCGCCGGTCCGCCGGGGCCGCGGCGGGGCCGCGTTCGGCCGGCGCTCACGCGGCCTTCGAGCCCAGCTTCAGAATCCGGTCGAACTCCGCCTTCGTCACCGGCATCACGCTCAGCCGCGATTGCTTGACGAGCGCCATGTCGGCCAGCGCGTCGTCCTCCTTGATCTCGGCCAAGGTGACCGGCCGCTTCAGCGCCTTCTTCGCGGCGAGATCCACGACCACCCACCGCTCGTCGTCCGTCGTCGGGTCCTGGTACGACTCGCGCACGACCTCGCAGACCCCGACGACCTCCGTCCCCACCACCGAGTGGTAGTAGAGGACCAGGTCGCCCTTCTTCATGGCCTGGAGGTTGTTGCGGGCCTGGTAGTTCCGGACGCCGTCCCAGTAGGTCTTCTTGTCCTTTACGAGCTGGGACCACGGGTACTTGGTCGGCTCCTGCTTCACGAGCCAGTACTGCTTCGGCATGGGGGGTGCGTACCCGATATCGGGGGACGGGGCGAGGGCGTGTCGGCGTCTCGTGCGTGCAGCGCGACCAGTGGAGTCGGGCTCCGTGAGGTCGCGCGCGGCGCGTCGGCCTCCCCCCGGCGCATGTTTCATCCAACTCGGAAGCTCGTCGACTCGTGGAACCGTTTCGCCCGGGGCGGCGGTCGGCTATGGACCGGGCTCGTGGCGACCGAGACGACGGGGCGTTGGTCCGAGGAGCGCGCGTGGGCGTGGGCGCGGGGCGAGCCGTGGCTCGTGGGCGCGAACTTCATTCCGAGCACCGCGTCGAACCAGCTCGAGATGTGGCAGGTCGAGACGTTCGACCCGGAGACGATCGACCGGGAGCTCGGGTGGGCGTCCGCGATCGGGATGAACGCGGCACGGGTCTACCTGCACGACCTCGTGTGGCGGAGCGACGCCGACGGACTTCTCTCGCGCGTCGATCGCTTTCTCGACATCGCCCACGGTCGCGGCATCGCGACGATGCTCGTCCTGTTCGACAGCGTGTGGAATCCGTCGCCACGTGCCGGACCGCAGCCTCCGCCGCGGCCGCGCACGCACAACGCGGGCTGGGTGCAGTCGCCGGGGGCCGCGGTGCTCGCGGATCGGATGCGGCACGACGAGCTCGAGGGGTACGTGACCGACGTGGTGGCCCGGTTCGCCGCGGACGAGCGCGTCGTCGCCTGGGACCTGATGAACGAGCCCGACAATCCGTATCTGCCCGACGAGCTCCAGACGCCCGAGGAGAAGTCCGCGAACGCGCTCGTGCTCCTCGAGAAGACGTTTCGTTGGGCGCGGGCTGCGGGTCCGCGGCAGCCGCTCACCTCGGGAGTCTGGCAGGGAAGCTGGGCCGACCCCGGCGCCCTCTCCGAGATGAGCCGCTTCCAGCTCGCGCAGTCCGACGTCGTGAGCTTCCATTGCTACGGCGACGCGGAGGAAATGCGCGCACGCATTCGCGATCTCGAGCGGTACGGGCGGCCGCTGGTCTGCACCGAGTTCATGGCGCGGACGCAGGAGAGCACGTTCGAGGCGATCCTTCCGGTTCTGGCCGAGAAGCGCGTCGGAGCGCTCTGCTGGGGGCTCGTCGCGGGCCGTACCCAGACGATCTACCCGTGGGATTCCTGGGCGAAGGCCTACGATGCCGAGCCGGAGCCCTGGTTCCACGACGTGTTCCGGGCGGACGGCCGGCCGTACGCGGAAGGCGAGGTCGAGGTGATCCGTCGCCTGACCCAGGAGAGGTGAAGCTCGTGTCCACGACGCTGCACGTATGGCTCACGAATCCCGACGTCCGGGCGATGAGCTTCGAGGCCGACGACTTCGCGCCCTTGGAGGCCGCGTATCCGGGCGTGCGCGTCGTCTGCCACGACACGCACCCGTCTCTCAAGGCCGCGCTGCCCGAGGCCGAGCTCATCGACACCTGGGGGATCTCGCCGCGCTGGTACGAGAAGGCACCCCGACTGCGAGCCGTCTTCACGCCGGCGGCCGGTCGAGACTGGGTGGCCGAGGATCCGTCCGGCCGGGTTCCGCTTCACATGGGAACGTTCCATGGGCCGCTCATCGCGGAGTCGATGCTCGGGATGATGTTCCACTTCAATCGCCGCATCCCGGCGATGCTTCGAAACGAGAGCGCGCGCGGCTGGGATCGAAACCTCCAGTTCCCGGGAGCGCTACTGCGCAACCAGCACGCCCTCATCATCGGATACGGCGCGATCGGGCGTCACTGCGCGAAGCTCCTCACGGCGATCGGCATGACGGTCGCCGCGTGCCAGCGTACGAAGCGGTCGGGCCGCGACGCCGAGAGCGGTGCGGTGTACTGTCACCCGGACGCGCTGCTGGAGGAGCTCGCGCGCGCCGACCACGTGGTCCTGCTCCTGCCAGGGGGAGGCGAGACGTGGGGGTTCCTCTCGAAGGAGCGCCTTCGGCACGCGAAGCCGGGCGCGTACGTGTACAACTTCGGGCGCGGCACGACCTCGCTCGAGGACGACCTCGTGTGGGCGCTCGACCGTGGGCTCATCGCGGGAGCCGGTCTGGACGTGACCGAGATCGAGCCGCTCGGCCCCGATTCGAAGCTTTGGGATCACCCCGACGTCTTCGTGCAGCCGCACTCCTCGTGCGTGTACGACGAGTACCGGCCGCTCCACGTCCGGGAGCTGATCGAGAAGATCCGGCCGTATCTCGAGGGCTGAACGAAAACAGCCGCGTCCCCGACGGGGGGACGCGGCTGCGGTACGCGGCGAGGCCCGGTGGGCCTCGGCCGTCAGTGGATCGCTTCGAAGAGGCCGGCCGCGCCCATGCCACCGCCCACGCACATCGTGACGATGCCCCAGCGCTTCTTCTGCCGGCGGAGCTCGAGGAACAGCGTGCCCGTCATGCGGGAGCCGGTCATTCCGTATGGGTGCCCGATGGAGATCGCGCCGCCGTTCGGGTTGAGCTTCTCCGGGTCGATGCCGAGGCGGTCGCGGCAGTAGACGGCCTGGGACGCGAAGGCCTCGTTCAGCTCGACGATGTCGATGTCGTCGATCTCGAGGCCGTTGCGCTTCAGGAGCTTCGGCACCGCGAACACCGGGCCGATGCCCATCTCGTCCGGCTCGCAGCCGGCGAAGACGCAGCCGCGGAAGTAGCCCAGCGGCTCGATCCCGAGCTCCTTCGCACGGTCGGCCGACATCAGGAGGTTCGCGGACGCGCCGTCCGAGAACTGAGACGAGTTGCCCGCCGTCACGCTCCCGTTCTCGGGGTCGAAGGCGCCCTTCAGGCCTTGGAGCCCCTCGAGCGTCGTGCCCGGCCGGTTGCACTCGTCCTTGTCGACCGTGACTTCCTTCTCCGAGACCTCCCCGGTCGCCTTGTCCTTCGCCTGCATGGTGACGGTCATCGGGAAGATCTCGTCGTCGAACTTCCCGGCTTGCTGGGCGGCGGCCGTGCGCTTCTGGGAGGCGAGCGCGAACTCGTCCTGCGCCTCGCGGCTCACGTTGTACCGATTGGCGACGATCTCGGCCGTCTGGCCCATCGGCATGTAGATGTCCTTCTTGTGGTCGAGGAGCCACGGGTTGAACAGGTTCTTCGTGTTCAGGTCGTTCTGCAGCATCGTGATCGACTCGAGGCCGCCGACGACGACGGCGTCGGCTCCCTCGGCCTGGATCATGTGCGCGCCGACCATGACCGCGTTGAGACCCGAGGAGCAGAAGCGGCTCACGGTCGAGCCGGCCACCGTGACCGGAAGACCGGCCATCACGGCGACGTTGCGACCCACATTGAAGCCCTGGGGACCCTCGGAGAAGCCCGTGCCCATGACGCAGTCGTCGATCTCCGCGGGGTCGAGCTGCGGCGTCTTCTCGATCACCTTCTTGACGGCGGCCGCGGCCATGTCGTCGGGTCGGGTCATGTTGAAAGATCCGCGGAAGGACTTGGCCATGCCGGTGCGGGCCGTGGCCACGATTACGGTATCGCGCTTCGTCGTCGACATACTCGACCTCCGGTGGTGCTTCGATTGGGTTGTTCACCGAGCGAGTGCCCGGCCGATCCGAAGGTCGCAGTTGGCTTGCGGGGATGCAAGGTTGCTCCGTCGTTGGACAGCGTGGGCCGGATCATGGAATGCAATCGCCGGGAGGTGGGGACATGGCGGAGACGGAGGCGGTGAAGACCAGCACCCCGGGCGGCGATTCGAACGCTCGCCCCGCGGAGGGGCCGGGCTGCGACGCGTGCGGCTCGACGATGCAGCCGATGGGCCACTGCAAGTACCTGTGTCGCCGTTGCGGGTTCCTTCGAACCTGCATCGATACGGTCTGAGCGGTGCGCTAGACTGACGGGGTGCGCGCCGTCGTACAGCGGGTCCGGCAGGCCCACGTCGACGTCGGGGGCCAGACGGTCGGGCGCATCGGCCCCGGGCTGATGGTCTTGCTCGGAGTCGGCCGCGACGACGACGAGACGGCGGCGAAGGCGCTCGCGAAGAAGATCGTCGCGCTGCGGATCTTCGACGACGACGACGGGCGGATGAACCGGTCCCTCCTCGACGTCGGTGGCGCCATGCTCGTCGTGTCGCAGTTCACCCTCTGGGGCGACACGAGCTCGGGGCGTCGTCCCTCGTGGGGGCGGGCCGCGCCCGGGGATCGGGCCGAGCCGTTGGTTCGAGCGTTCGCCGAGGCCGTTCGTGGCGCCGGGGTCGAGGTGGCCGAGGGGCGGTTCGGGGCGAACATGGACGTGCACCTGACGAACTGGGGTCCGGTGACCCTGATCTTGGATTGACGAGGGGGGCGATGGGCGCTCGGTCCTGGTCCCGCGTCTCGCATCCCTTCCTCCGCCCGGCGGGCCGGCCGGGCGTTTCGGTGATCCTGGAGGGGCAGCTCCTGGTCGGTGAGTATCCGACTCCGGACGACGTCGCGTGGCTACGCGACGAGCACGGCGTCCACGCGGTCGTGTCGCTGCAAGACGACGTCGACCTCACGTACAAGAGCCTGGATCTGCGCTCCCTGGAGGAGGCGTACGGCTCCGCCGGGCTCGCGTTCGACCGCTTCGGCGTCATCGACGGCGACCCCGACGATCTCGTCCCCGCGCTCGGACCGGCGATCGCCGTCGTCGCGGGCCACATCGCCGCCGGGCGGGTCGTCTACGTCCACTGCAATGCGGGCTTCAATCGCGCCCCGAGTGTCGCGATCGCCTACCTGCACGCGGAGCGCGGCATGACGATCGAGGAGGCGCACGGATACGTGAAGGCTCGCCGCGCCTGTGCGCCGTATCTCTCGGCCCTGGCGCGCTACTTCCGCGGGAGCTGAGCGCGGCGGCGAGGCGCGGGAGTCGCCGCCGGCTTCGGTGGACCAGACGGGCCGCGGTCGAGCGCCCCGCGGGGCGAAAAAACGACGAAGCACGCGGGCGAAGGACGCGGCGGGTGCGGGAGCAAGCGGCGCTCGTTACCAAGCGGGGACTGGAGGAGATTTCCCGATGAGCACGCGCACCGAATCCGATAGCCTCGGCCCGATCGAAGTTCCGACGGACGTCTACTACGGCGCTCAGACCCAGCGCGCCGTGGAGAACTTCCCCGTCTCGGGCCAGCGGTTCCCCCGTCGCTTCATCCAGGCCCTGGGCCTCGTGAAGTGGGCGGCGGCGCTCGAGAACGAGGCCCGGGGCACCCTCGACGCGAAGCTCGCCGGCGCGATCGCCGACGCGGCGGAGGAGGTCATCGAGGGGAAGCGCGACTCCGACTTTCCGCTCGACGTGTTCCAGACCGGTTCCGGCACCTCCACCAACATGAACGCGAACGAGGTCATCTCGAACCGCGCGATCGAGATGCTCGGCGGCGAGATGGGCAGCAAGTCGCCCGTCCATCCGAACGACCACGTGAACATGGGGCAGTCGTCGAACGACGTGATTCCGACGACGACCCACCTGGCCGCGCTTCTGGCGTCGAAAGACGACCTCTTGCCGGCGCTTCGCACACTGCACGGCAGTCTCGACCAGAAGGCCTCGGCGTTCGCCAGCATCGCCAAGACGGGTCGTACGCACCTGATGGATGCGGCCCCGGTCACGTTGGGGCAGGAGTTCAGCGGGTACGCCGCGCAGATCGAGCGCGGGATCCGGCGCGTCGAGGGCGCCGAGGCGCACCTCGCCGAGCTTGCGCTGGGCGGGACCGCCTGCGGGACGGGGCTCAACGCGCCCGAGGGGTACGCCGCGGCGATCATCGCGCGCATCGCGGAGCGGACGAAGCTCCCCCTCGTCGAAGCGCCGAATCACTTCGAGGCGCAGGGTGGGCGTGACGCGTGCGTCGAGGCGAGCGGGGCGCTGCGGACCGTCGCGGTCAGCCTCATGAAGATCGCCAACGACCTTCGCTGGCTGGGCTCGGGGCCGCGCGCCGGCCTGGCCGAGATCCAGCTGCCGTCGCTGCAGCCGGGCTCGTCGATCATGCCGGGCAAGGTCAATCCGGTGATTCCGGAGATGTGCCGGCAGGTCTCGGCGCAGGTCATCGGCAACGACGCCGCGATCGCGGTCGGCGGGGCGCTCGGCGATTTCGAGTTGAACGTGATGATCCCCGTCATCGCCCACAACCTGCTCGGCTCGATCCAGATTCTGACGAACGCGTGTACCCTCCTGGCCGATCGCTGCGTGGACGGGATCGTCGTCAACGAGGAGCGGTGCCGTTCGGATGCGGAGCGAAACCTGCAGGTCGGTGCGGCGCTCAATACCGTGATCGGCTACGACCGGGCGGGGGACCTGGTGAAGGAGGCGGTCAAGAGCGACCGCTCCATTCGCGAGGTCGCCGAGGAGGCGGGCGTCATGCCGGCGGACGAGCTGGCGAAGGTCCTGGATCCGCTGAAGCTCACGCGCGGTGGGGTGATCTGACCCGCTCGCGTATCGCGTTGACGAAGCCAGGGGCGCCTCCCCTATACTGAACCGCGCTTGCACGACAGGCGCCCAAGGTCGAGATGAGTGTTCAGCGAGGAAGCCTCGGTTCCGCCGTAGGGGCCGTCGTTCGCGCGACGGTCGGCGACCCGGCGCGTCTGGTGGACGTGATGCGCGCCCTCCAGGACCTCGCGGCGAAGGCCCGCGGCGACGTGGGCGAGCAGCTGGCCGACGTCCTGCGACTCGGCTGCGCGGAACTCGATCTGCCGATCGGCGTGTTGGTCAGGGTCCGTCAGGGACAGGCGACCGTCCTGGACGCCGTGCCCCGCGATGGGGCGATTCGCCCGGGCTCGAGCTTCCGCGCCGCCGATACCTATTGCGGTGCCATCCTCGAAGCCCAGGCGCCGATCGGTTTCCCCGACGAGGATCAGGCCTTTGCGCCGAGCTGGCCGACCGATCCAGTGGCCCATCTCGAGTCCTACGTCGGTGTTCCCGTCCGGGTCGGGGGCGAGCTCTACGGTGTCGTCAGCTTCGGAAGCCCGGAGACCCGCGAGGAGCCATTCTCCGGCGAAGAGAAGCAGATCGTCGAGATCCTCGCGCGTCATCTCGAGGCCGTGATCGGTGGACAGGAGCAGCTCCATCAGGTCGTCGACGCGCTGAACGAGATCTCGAGCGCTTCCCTGCCGGAGTTCTTCGAGAAGCTCGCGCGTCAGACCGCGGAGCTCCTCGAGGCGGAGTACGTTCTGATCTGTGAACGGGTCGGCGGCGACGACGCGCGGCTCTTCACTCACGTCTATCTCGCGGGCGGCGACGTCGCCGAGACGTACGAGTACGCGCTCGCGGGCACCCCGTGTGAGAGGACGATGAACGAGGGCGTGTACTTCTGTGGGGATGGCCTGCAGGAGGTCTTCCCCGGGGATACCGCCCTCGCGCCCCTCGGGGCCCGCAGCTATCTGGGGGCGGCCATTCTCGACGGCCGCGGGCGCGCGATCGGGCAGATCGCGGCGCTCGGCTCCCGGGCCGAGGAGGCGTCTCCTCGCCGGGAGCGATTGCTGCGGATCCTCGCCGGGCGCGCGGCGGCCGGACTACTGCGGCTCCGCGCCGAGCGCGAGCTGCAGGAGCAGAAGGAGCTCTTCCAACTCGCGTCGCAAGCCAGCCGCATCGGCGTGTGGGACATGGATCTCGAGGGGAACCGTCTCACGATGGACCCGAATGCGCGCGAGATGCTCGGGGGAGACGTCGGGGACGACGCCCTCGAGGCATGGCGCGCGGCGATTCACCCGGCCGACCGCGATGCGGTCCGCGAGGCCGTTGGCGCGCACCTTCGCGGCGAGACCGAGGGCTACCTCGTGGAGTATCGGATCGAGCGCGCGGATGGGGAGACGCGATGGGTTCTCACGCGCGGGCGCGCCATCCGTGACGCCGCGGGGAGAGCGATCCGGACGGTGGCCGCCGGGCTCGACATCACACCGCAGAAGCGGCTCGAGGACGAGCGCCAACGGCTCGAGACGAAGGTGCGTCAAGCGCAGCGGCTGGAGAGCCTGGGGGTTCTCGCCGGCGGCCTCGCGCACGACTTCAACAACCTCCTCATGGGCGTTCTCGGCAACGCCGGCCTGGCCCGGCGCGGAGTGCACGCCGGCTCCGTGGTCGATCGGCAGATCGCCGAGATCGAGACGGCGGCCGGCCGGGCGGCCGAGCTCACGAACCAGATGCTCGCGTACTCGGGCCGTGCGAAGTTCACCGCCGACGCGTTCGACCTGAACGGTCTCGTGGAAGAGATGACGCGGTTGCTGCGGACGGTCGTTTCGAAGAAGGCGGTCCTCTCGCTGCAGCTCGGAAGCGAGCCGCTTCCGATCGAGGCCGATGCATCTCAGGTGCGCCAGGTCGTGATGAACCTGATCACGAACGCCTCGGACGCCCTGGCGGACCAACCGGGTGCCGTGACGATGGCCACTGGCCTGCGTCATTTCGACAAGCACGATCTCGTGGAAGTCCTTCCGGACGAGGACCTGACCGAAGGGCCGTACGCGTTCCTCGAGGTGGCCGACACGGGCGTCGGAATGGACGAAGGCACCCGAGCGCGCATCTTCGATCCGTTCTTCACGACGAAGTTCACCGGTCGCGGGCTCGGCCTCGCTGCGGTGTTGGGCATCATGCGCAGCCATGGCGGCGGCATTCGCGTGCAGAGCGCGCCCGGTGAGGGCACGCGGGTCACGGTCCTGTTTCCGCCGGCCGAGGCCGACGAGGAGATGCTCGAGGACGCCCCGGGGCTCGACGACGAGGCGTGGGAGGGGCAGGGCGCCGTGCTCGTCGTCGACGACGAGGAGATCGTCCGGAACCTGATGGCGACGGTTCTCGACGATGCCGGCTTCGAGGTCCTCACCGCGAGCGACGGCGTCGAGGCGCTCGAGGTGTTCGACGCGAATGCCGATCGCATCCGGCTCATTCTTCTCGACATGACGATGCCGAGGATGAACGGCGAGGAAGTCTATGCCGAGATCCGAGCCAAGAATCGGGACACGTCGATCATCTTGATGAGTGGCTTCTCGGAGGAGCACGTCACGCGCGGGATCTCGGGCGAGAACGCCAAGTTCTTGAAGAAGCCGTTCGAGATCAACGTCCTGCTCGACGCCGTGCAGGACGTGCTCGACTCCTGAGCCGAGACGGCGACGCGGTCAGACGTGCAGCGCGCGGCCGTCGACGGCCAGCGCGGCTTCGCGCAGTGCCTCGGGCAGCGTCGGGTGCGCGTGAACCGAGCGCGCGATGTCTTCGGCCGACGCCCCGAACTCGATCGCCACCGTCGCTTCTGCGATGAGGTCGGATGCTCCCGCGCCGACGATGTGAACGCCGAGAACGCGGTCCGTCTTGGCGTCCGCGATGATCTTCACCATGCCGTCGGTCTCGCTCATGGTTCGAGCGCGCCCGTTGCCCGCGAAGGGGAAGCGGCCGATGCTGACGTCGATCTCCGCGGCTCGCACCTGCTCCTCGGTCTGGCCCACCCCGGCGAACTCGGGGTGCGTATAGACGACCGCCGGGATGGCGTCGTAGTTCAGGTGGCCCGCCTTGCCCGCCAGCTTCTCGACGCAGGCGATGCCCTCGTCCTGGGCCTTGTGCGCGAGCATCGGACCCGGAATCACGTCGCCGATGGCGTAGATTCCGGGGACCTTCGTGGCGTAGCTCTCGTCGACGGGAATTCTTCCGCGCTCGTCGAGGCGGATGCCGACCTCGTCGAGGCCGAGGCCCTCGGCGTAGGCTCGACGGCCGACGGCCACCAGTGCCACGTCTCCCTTCACCTCGGATGCGACGTTCTTGGCGTCGGTGATCTCGAGAGTCACGCCGCCGTCGTGGGGCGTCGCCGACTCGACCTTCGTCTCGAAATGGAACGTGAGCCCCTGCTTCGTCAGGACGCGTTGCAGAGCGAGCGCCATCTCTACGTCCATTCCCGGTGCGACACCGTGGGTCAGCTCGATCACGGTCACTTCGGCGCCGAGTCGGCACCACACCGAGCCGAGTTCGAGGCCGATGGCGCCGGCTCCGACGACCAGGAGCTTCTCGGGTACCTTCTCGAGAGTCAGCGCGCGCGTCGAATCGATGATCCGTTCCCCGTCGAACGGGAGGTCCGGGAGCTCGATCGGGACGCTCCCGCTCGCGAGCAGGATGTTCTTGGCTTGCAGGGTCGTGCCCGCATCCTTGCCCTCCGTGATCGTTACCTCGCCGGGCGACGCGATCTTGGCGTGGCCCCGTACGTGCTTCACCCGGCTCTTTTTGAAGAGGCCGGCGATCCCTCGCGTGAGGATCGTCACGACCTTGTCCTTGCGCTTCAGCATGGCGCCGAGATCCAGCGAGACCTCACCCGTCCGGATGCCATGTTCCTTCAGGCCGCGTTCCGTCTCCGCGTACAGATGGCTCGAGTGCAGAAGGGCCTTGCTCGGGATGCAGCCCACGTTCAGGCAGGTGCCACCGAGCGAGGCGTCCTTCTCGACACAGGCCACGCTCATGCCGAGCTGCGCGGCGCGGATGGCGGCGACGTAGCCGCCGGGGCCCGCCCCGATGATGACGAGATCGAATTCCTGGCGATCGGACATGGGGCTCACAGACCGAGTAGCAGGCGCGCTGGGTCTTCGAGCGCCTCCTTGACTCGCACGAGGAACGTCACGGCGCCCTGGCCGTCGACGATCCGATGGTCGTAGGAGAGGGCGAGGTACATCATCGGGCGGACCACGATCTCGTCGTCGACGACGATCGGCCGCTTCTCGATCTTGTGCATGCCGAGGATGCCGCTCTGCGGTGGAGTGAGGATCGGCGTGGAGAGAAGTGATCCGTAGACGCCGCCGTTCGAGATCGTGAACGTGCCGCCCGAGAGGTCGTCGATCGCGAGCTTCCCGTCGCGCGCGAGCCCGGCGAGCCGTCCGATTTCCTTCTCGACCCCGGCGAACGAGAGCTGATCCGCATTGCGAACGACGGGCACGACCAGTCCGCGTTCGGTGCCGACGGCGACACCCATGTGGACGTGGCGACGGTAGACGATGTCGGTCCCATCGATCTGCGCGTTCAGCTCGCGGACCTCTTCGGCCGCAGCACAGCAAGCCTTCACGAAGAAGGACATGAAGCCGAGGCTCACGCCGTGCTTCTCCTTGAATTCGTCCTTGTGCTGCTTGCGGAGATTCATCACCGCGGTCATGTCGATCTCGTTGAAGGTCGTGAGGATGGCGGCGACGTGTTGCGCTTCCACGAGTCGCTTCGCGATCACTTGACGCAGGCGGCTCATCGGGACCCGCTCTTCGTCCGGACCGTCGTCGACGCTCGTCGGGGTGGGCTCGGCGCGATGGGTGGGGCGTGCGCTCGGCGTGGCCGCAGGCGCGGCGTCGTCCGCCCCCTCCGCAGTCGCGGCGTCGTTCGACGCTTGCGCGGACCCCGATGGCCTCCGGTCGGCGGCTGCGAGCGCATCGCCCTTCGTGATGCGACCGCCGGGTCCGGTGCCTTCGATGGCCGAGAGGTCGAGGTTCTCCTCTTCGGCGATTCGGCGGACGGCGGGGCTGATGGGCTTCGAATCCCGGCCGTCGCCTCCCGACGGGGCGCCGCTCGGCTCCGGCGTCGTCTCGGACTTCGGCGGACTCTCGGACTCGGGAGGCGCGTCGGCCTTCGACTTCGCCGGGCGCTCCGGTTTCTCCGGGGCCTCGGACTCCGTTCCGGCGGCGCCCTCCTCGATCGTCGCGACGACGTCGCCCACGGTGACGGTCTCGCCTTCGGGGCGGAGGATCTTCAGCTTCCCGGCGCGCTCGGCGACGAGCTCCATGTTCGCCTTGTCGCTCTCGAGCTCGAGGATGGGCTCGTCCATTCCGACGGCGTCACCGTCCTCCCGCATCCACGTCCCGATCGTCGCCTCGGTGACGGACTCACCGAGCGACGGGATCTTCACCTCGAACGGCATCAGCTCCCTCCGGCTTCGGCTCGCTGGGGAGCCTTCGCGCTCTTCCGGGCGTGCTTCTTTCGGGCCGGCTCGAGGCGCGTGGTCGGGGCGGGCGACTCGTCGAAGATCGACGCGAGAAGGCCTTCCTGTTCGCGAACGTGAATCGCGTAGGAACCCGCGGCCGGACTCGCCGCGTCGCCGCGTCCCGCGTAGCGGAACTGGCGTCGTCCGAGGATCGGTGGGAGCTTCTGCGCGACGTACCACCACGCTCCCATGTTGTCCGGCTCGTCCTGCACCCACACGACGTCTTTGGCGTTCGGGTACTGATCGAGTGCAGCGATCAGGTCGGACTCGGGAAGCGGATAGAGCTCTTCGAGCCGCAGTGCGGCCACGCTCAGGTCGCCTCGATCCTGACGTGCCTTGGCGATCTCGTAGAAGACCTTGCCGCTGCAGAGCGCGACCGTGCGTACGGCGCTCTTGTCCAGCGTGACCGGATCCGCGAGAACCGGGTCGAACGTCCCCTGGGTGAGATCTTCGAGCGGTGAGCAGGCGGGCTTGAAGCGCAGCAGGCTCTTCGGAGACATGACGACCAGCGGCTTCCGGAACGAGCGCCGCATTTGGCGACGAAGGAGGTGGAACAGCTGTGCCGCGGTCGTCGGCTGGACGATCTGCAGGTTGTCGTCGCCACAGAGCTGGAGGAACCTCTCCAGGCGCGCACTGGAGTGCTCGGGGCCCTGTCCTTCGTAGCCGTGCGGCAGGTAGAGGACGAGGCCGCTCGCGCGCTGCCACTTCGATTCGCCCGCGGCGATGAACGAGTCGATCATGATCTGCGCGCCGTTCGCGAAGTCGCCGAACTGGGCTTCCCAGATGCACAGTGTCTCCGGCGCTGCCGACGAGTATCCGTACTCGAAGCCCAGAGCCGCTTCCTCGGACAGCGGGCTGTCGATCACCTCGAAGCGGGCCTGGTCCGCGCCGGAGGCCGCGATCCCGTTCAGCGGCGTGTACGCGACACCGGTCTCCTGGTCGTAGATCACGGCGTGGCGATGACTGAAGGTGCCGCGCCGGCTGTCCTGTCCCGCCAGGCGGATCGGGGTGCCCTCCCGCAGGAGGCTCCCGAGGGCCAGCATCTCGGCGCAGCCGAAGTCGATGCCCTTGCCCCGCCGGATCATCTTCGCGCGGTCCTGGTAGACCTTGGCGACCTTCGGGTGTGGGGTGTGCCCTTCGGGCAGCTTCTCGGCGAGAGTCGCGATCTCGGCGAGCGTCTCGGCGGAAACGTGCGTCTCTGCCGTGCGGTCGTCGCTCGCCGGTCCGAGGCCCTTCCAGGCGTCGCCGAAGCTGAAGACCTCCTGGCGCGGCCGGAACTCGCGTGCGTAGTCCAGCGCGAGATCGAGCACTTCGCGGACCTCGCGCTTCACGGCGTCGAGCTCGGCCTCGGAGAACGACCCCTCTTCCAGAAGCCGCTTCTCGTAGATCGTGCGAGTGCCGGGGTGCTCGGCGATCCGAGAGTACATGACGGGCTGGGTGAAGGTCGGCTCGTCCGTCTCGTTGTGTCCGTGCTTGCGATAGCAGGTGAGGTCGATCACCGCGTCGCGTTTGAAGCGCTGGCGGAATCCGACCGCCAGCTTGATCGCGTGAACGGCCATCTCGGGATCGTCCGCGTTCACGTGGAACACCGGCGATTCGATGATGCGCGCGATGTCGGTCGCGTACCGGGTCGGGCGGGACGATTCGGGCGAGGTGGTGAAGCCGACCTGGTTGTTGATGACGACGTGGATCGTACCGCCGGTGAAGTAGCCGGGCAGATGGCTCAGGAGCAGAGTCTCGGGGACGACCCCCTGTCCGATGAACGCGGCGTCGCCGTGGACCAGAACCGGCATCACGTTCCGCCGAGCCTTGTCCCCGAGAAGATTCTGCTTCGCGCGGACCTTGCCCTCGACGACCGGGTTCACGGCCTCGAGGTGGCTCGGGTTGGGCGTCAGCGAGACGTGCACCGTGCTGCCGTCGCGCGCGTGATGATCGCGGGAGTAGCCCTGGTGGTACTTCACGTCGCCGTCGCCCTGAACCCAATCGGGCAGAGTGCTTCCCTCGAACTCGGCGAGGATCATCTCGTACGGCTTGCGGACGACGTTCGCGAGAACGTTCAGGCGGCCGCGGTGAGCCATGCCGAGAACGACCTGCCGACACTCCTGCAGGGCCGAGTCCTCGACCAGCATCTCGAGCATGGGGATCAGCGTGTCACCGCCCTCGAGAGAGAAGCGCTTCTGACCCGGGAACTTCTTGTGGAGAAACTGCTCGAAGGTCTCCGCCTCGACGAGCTTCGTGTAGACGAGCAGCTTCTCGTCCCGCTCGAGCTTCGGCCGGTTCCGCGTCGGCTCCATGCGCTCTTCGAGCCACTCTCGCTGCTCGGAGTCGCGGATGCCCGTGAACTCGACGCCGAGCGTCCGACAGTACGTCTCTTTGAGTGCGTCGACGAGCTCGCCGAGCGTGGCCGGGGCGTCCCCGTGGAAGCCGCCCGGCTCGCACGGCTGGCTCAGGTCCTCCTCGCGTAGCGAGTAGTGGGCGAGATCGAGCAGCGGGTGCCAGTCCGGCGGCTGGCTCAAGGGGTCGACGTCCGCGAGGAGGTGGCCGAGGTCGCGGTACCCGTGGACGAGGCCGAAGGTCCGGGGTCGCGGCGTGGTGCCTCGCGGTGAGGGAGACGCCGCGATGGTCGTGGCCGCGTCCGTGCCCTCGCTCCGGCCCAGCTCGAGCCCCTGGAAGAAGGCGCGCCACGTGGGATCGACCGAGTCCGGATCGGTCCGGTACTGCTCCTGGAGCTGGTCGATGAACTCCGCGTTCGCGCGATTCACGAAGTCTGGGGTTGACAATTTTCCATCCTATGAGTCGGCCGCGCGGCGGCGTCCGCGTCTTTTCCAATCTAACGGTTGGGGCCAAAACAGACCACTCGCACCTTTCACTTTTCTCGGTCCGCACGCCGTGTTTGTAAAGCGTCTGCGTGATTCGAGTCCGGACAGGCCCAGCAACGCGGAGCGTCGCGCTCCTGTTGCTCCTCGCCGTCGTCCCGCCGCTCGCGCGCGGGGAGGAGACGATGGGGGAGCGCCCCGTGGTCCGTTCGGTTTCACTCGCGGACTTCGACGTTCGTGGACCGTGGGAGCTGACGGACGTGACGATCGAAGGTCTCGGCTGGTTCGAGGGATGGATGATGACGTCCTCGCTGCAGACGCAGCCCCGCCCGTGGTGGAGCTTCTGGAGCGAGGATCCCGCCTTCGTGCCCGCCTATCTGTACGGGGACCTCGACACGATCCGGTCTCGCCTCCAGGCCGACGGCTACTACGAGGCCGAGGTCGAGGAGGAGGTCCGCATCGTGAAGCGGCCGGGGCCGCGTCCGCAGGACGGCGGGGAGCCCACTCCGGGCGAGGTCGAGGTCCGGATCCAGGTGGATCGGGGGCCCCCGGTCGTCGTGTGCAGCCTCTACGTGGATCTCGATTCGGTCTCACTGCCGGACGCGTCGAACGAGGAGATCCAGAACAAGTTCCCGCTGGCCGTCGGCGACCGCTTCACTCGGGACGGCTACCAGGCCGCGGCGGAGCGCTACGCGCAGTACCTCGCCGATCATGGGTACCCGGAGGCGGTCGTTCGGAGGCATGCGCGGGTCGACGTGCGCGGCCGCTGCGCCGAGGTCGCGTACGGGCTCGACCCCGGTCGTCACGCCGTCTTCGGAAAGACCACGATCTCGGGCTTGACGACCATCCCCGTCGAGATCGCCGAGCGCGAGATCTCCTACGAGGAGGGGCGCCAGTACGACGCGAA
>JAUIFY010000418.1 GCA_030430245.1 bacterium
GGTGGCGGATCGCCGAGGGAAGCCAGTGCTTCGTCGCGCCCTGGGCGGACGAACCGCGGCCCATGTGTGACATGAGTGGCCTGCAGTCTCCGGTGTTCGAGTTCGGTCGTGACACCGGGTGCTCCGTCATCGGCGGCTACGCCTACCGAGGCCCGTCGGCCCCGTCTCTGGTCGGCCGGTACGTCTTCGCCGACCATTGCTCGCGACGCGTGCTCTCCTTCGTCTGGGAAGACGGAGAGGCGACCGACGTCGTGGATCTCACCGATGCCCTCGGGGCGCAGGACCGGCTGCAGAGTCCGAGCTCCTTCGGCGAGGACCTGGCCGGGAACCTCTATGTGGTCGATCTGCTCGCCGGGGTGTTCATCATCGAGAACCCCGCGTTCCGCACCGACGCTACCCTTCCTCCAGCGCCCTGATCGCCCGCTTCGTCACCACCTGGCGCCACCCGTCCTCCAGCAGTCCCGCGACGACGTCCCAGTCGACCCTCTTGCCGTCGAGCCGGACGCCGACCCAGCCGCTCGGTCCCACGTACGGCGGAACGAAGAACACGCTGGGCTTCGCCTCGACCAGAGTCGACTGCTCTTCGAACGTCGACTTGATCCAGACGGCGACGCGGCCGTCGCCGTGGTGGTTGTCGTGGAAGGTGGCGAACGTCTTCTTGCCGCCCCACCATGTGGGGGCGCCGTGCGAGATCTTCTCGGACGTCTCGGGCAGGGCGGAGATCAGCTTCCGAAGCTTCACGAGAGCGGGATGGTCCTTGGGCATCACGATCCTCCAACGCCGTGGGCGCGCGCGAGAACGTCGATCGGATGGGCGATCTCCACGGCGAGATCTTCGAGGATCGCTCCCGACCGGATCTGAAGAAGGCATCCGGGATTCGCGGTCGCGATGATCTCGGCGCCACTCGCGACGATGTTCCGGAGCTTGCGGTCGCGGAGTCGTGCGGCCATCTCCGGCTCCGTGAGATTGTACGTTCCCGCGCTGCCACAGCAGTGATCGGACTCGGCGAGGGGCACGAGCTCGACGCCCGGGATCTGGGCCAGGAGCCGTCTCGGGGCGTCGCGCACGCCCTGCCCGTGCGCGAGGTGACAGGGGTCGTGAACGGCGATCCGTTTGTCGAGCGGGTTCGGCGGCGGAGGTAGGCCGATCTCGGCCAGCACGTCGAGAGGATCGCGCGCACGGGACGCGAGGTCGGCCGCGGCCGAGTCGTCGGGCAGCAGGTGGGCGTACGCGCGAACGTGGGCGCCGCATCCGGCCGCGGTCGTCACATACCAATCGACCGAATCGCGCGCCGCATCGCGCGTGAGGGCGAGCGCCAGATCGCGCGCGCGTGCGTCGTCGCCCAGGTGGAGGGAGAGCGCCCCGCAGCAGCCTTGCCGCGGCGGGATCTCGACCCGCACGCCCGCGCGCGCGAGGAGGCGCGCCATCGCGATGGTCGTCCTCGGGAACGAGGTGTGTGCCACGCATCCGGTGAGGAGGACCGCCGTTCCGCGTCGGGGACCCTCGGGCTCGACGACGGCGGGGAGGATCGTCGTGCCCTGCCACTCGGGCAGGGCGGCCGCGTACCCGAGGAGGGACCACGCGGTTCGTCGCGCGAGCGACGACGTCCACGGCTTCCCCGCAAGGAGGCGTAGGGGCGCCGTCGCGGCGCTTCGCAGCGTCGGTCGGGTCAGAATCGAATCGAGCAGGCGACGAACCCGGCGCGGCCCCCGAGGCCGATGCTGCTCGACGAGCGGGCGGGCGGCCTCGATCAGGGATCCGTAGCGAACGCCCGACGGGCACGCGGTCTCGCAGGCGCGGCATCCGAGACAGGTGTCGAGGTGCGAGGTCACGTCGGCAGTCGGTCGCACGCGTCCCTCCTCGAGGGCGCGCATGAGCAGGATGCGGCCGCGGGGCGACTCCGCCTCGTTGCCGTTCTCGAGGTAGGTCGGGCACGACGACAAACAGAGGCCGCAGTGCACGCAGGCGAGGAGCTCTTCCGTCGTCACAGGCCCCCCACGAAGCGGCCCGGGGCGAGCCGCGCCGCGGGGTCGAAGGCCCGCTTCAGCTCGCGCATGAGAGGAAGGCCAGGCCCCGGGTCGCCCCACACGTCGCCGACCCGGGCCAGCTGTTCCTTGACCGCCGCACTGGCGCGCTCGACCACGAGCGAACCACCGCTTCGCTCGATCTCCGGACGTACCTTCGCCACGAGCTCGGCGAGGTTCCCGATCGAGTCGACAGCGAGGCTCGCGCGGAGGACGCCGGCGGCTACGTCGGCGTGGAAGCGTGGGAACGTGCCGATCCGAGCCGAGGCCGACTCGATCCTGTCGAGCCAATCGCCGACCCGCGTCGGGACCGTCGCGGCACGAAGCACGACCCCGTCCCGTGGCGCCCAGGCGTCGGCCAGCGCGCGTCGCAGCGGCGGAGCTTCCGGGACGGGACGCGTCAGCGCGCCGTCTTCCTCGGCGATCGCCCGGTAGCGCTCGAGGGCCGTGGTGACGTCCTCGGAGCGTCCTCCCGCGCCCGCGAGGATCCGCCATGCCTTGGGCGGGCCACCGTCGTTCGCCACCTGGAGCCAGAACGGCTCGGCTGCGTCGCGGAGCGCGAGGGCGAGTCGGGCGGCGTGGCGCGTGTCGTCGCACGAGATCTCGAGCGCCGCCTCGTGCTGGGGCCGCGGGCGAACTTTGAAGGTCGCCTCGACGATCGTTCCGAGCGTACCGAGCGCACCCACGTGCATCTTCGGCAGGTCGTAGCCCGCGACGTTCTTCACGACCCGACCGCCGGCCGAGACGATCGTCCCGTCGTGGCCGACCGTCCGGATGCCGATCAGGAGATCGCGCACGGTTCCCTGCGAGGCCCGGAGAGGCCCCGAGAGATTCGCCGCCAGGAGCCCTCCGATCGTCGTGTGCGCAGCGAACGGCGGGTCCAGGGGAAGCCACTGGCCGTGCTCGAGGAGCTGCGCATCCAGCGCCGCCAGAGTGCAGCCCGCCTGAACGCGCACCGTCATGTCGGCCGGTTCGTGCGACAGGATCCGATCCACCCGCTCGAGCGACACGATGGCATCCACCCGTTCGGGTGGGTTGCCGATCGTCAGATGCCGGCCGAGGCCGCGGGGGAGGACGGACAGACCG
>JAUIFY010000419.1 GCA_030430245.1 bacterium
CCGGGGCCGGGTGTGCCCTCGGCTTCGGCAAGGCAGTAGAACCAGAGCGGGGTCGCGCTGTTGAACGCGTGGTCATCGAGGAAAGCGGCAAGGTCGGGTTTGTTGTCGAGCCAAACCCGCACGTCGAACTCGTGCGTGCCTTCGTGGCGCCAGAGCGTCGCGAGCGTCGCCTGAAGCTTCATCAGGGTGAAGTTCTCCTCCCAGATCGGGAAGACGTTGGCTCGCGCGCCGATCGGGATCGTCGTGCCATCCGGTGAGATCGGAGCGAAGAGCCCGCGGGCCTCGACCGACGCGAGGGGAATCCGATCGCCCTCGAGGAGCTGCAGGTAGCCCCGAAGCGTCGGCTCCACGTCTTCGAGAAGCACGGCGGCGTCGTGCCGCGTGAGGAAGGCACGCGCACCGCGCGTCTCGAGGCCGAAGAACGCCTCCGCCGCCACGGGCTGGATCTCCGCCAGCGCGAGTCCTTCCCGGACGAACGCTTCGAGATCGTGCCCGTAGCCGACCGCATCGCCGACGCGGAGCACGGTGCGCAGGAAGCGCGGCGCGGCCGCCCGCGCGACTCCGGCGATCTCCGTGGCGAGATCGAGAACCATCCAACGCGACGGCTGCTCGAGCCTTCGCAGCACCGGCCCGAGAACCTCCAACGCGTCGAGCAGCAGTGAGGAATCTCCCACGAGTGCCCGTCCGAGCGTCACGACGGCCGAGCGACTCTTGCGCGGCACACCCTCGAGAGCCGCGGGCGCCTCCGCGAAGACCTTGCGCCCACCGATGCGGTCGAGGGACGCCGCACGGCCCGCGAGATCGACGGCCGCGGCGAGCTCCTCGTCGCGTAGCCCGGGTGCGTCCGGAAGCGGCACGAGGTGGCTCCCGGTACGGCGCGAGCCGAAGACCGCCGCCTCGCAATAGCGGGCCCACGCTTCCATCACGTCGCCCCCCCGCGTCCGCACCGCCTCTCCGGCCGCGGCCGCGAAGCGCGGCACGAGCGGGTCGGTACGGTGCCGCTCGGCGAGCGCCGCGACGGCGGCCGCGCACGCTCCCACGCGCGCCGCCGCCTCGGGCGCGTCGGCGAGCACGGGCAGGGCGGCCACCGCGAAGGCCTGGGCCGCACGAACCGAGTGCTCGGCGATCGATTCGAAGCCGAGACACCACGCCTCGAGACCGGGTGCGAGGCGCTCGACGGCGTCGGGCGCAACGGCGACCAGCGCCAGTCCCACATCGCGCCCCGCCCCTTCGAGCCGCACCACGCGGTCGAGACAGTCCGCATGGGCGTCGACCCGGGACTCCGGCACGACGCCGTCCAGCGTCGACGCGAGGTCCCGGATCCGCCCCGCGAAACCCGGGCTTCTCGCCTCGAGTGACTCGGCCAGCCGGACCAACGCCGAAGCCGTCGCGCGTTCGCCCGCGGATCCCATCCTCACCTCGATTTGGCATTCCCCCGGGGAAACCGCCAGGCGAGCTCGGCGAACCGACGAGGTCGAGTGCGCGTGGACCGATCCGGCCCGCCACGCGCGGTCCGGGCGTCAGTCCGCGAGGAGGGCCGAAACGAGCTCCGATACTTGACGAAGCATCTCCGGATCGTCCGTCAGCGAGTTCGTGACGGCCACGTTGCACGCGCGTCGCGGCGCCAGTCCCTTCGCGATCAGCTGCCCCGCGTAGACGAGCAGCCGCGTGCTCACGCCCTCTCCGAGTCCCGACCCGCGAAGGTGGCGCACCTTCTCTCCCAGCGTCGCGAGGCTCAGCGCCGTGTCGGCATCGACTCCGGTCTCGTGGCGAACGATCTCCGCTTCGCGATCGCGAGGCGGGTAATCGAACTCGATGCTCACGAATCGCTGCCGCGTCGAGTGCTTCAGGTCCTTCAACACGCTCTGGTAGCCCGGGTTGTACGAGATCACGAGGAGGAAGCCCGGATCGGCCTCCACGATCTCGCCGCGCTTGTCGATCGGAAGGATCCGTCGGTGATCGGTGAGGGGGTGGATCAGGACGATCGTGTCCTTCCGCGCCTCGACGACTTCGTCGAGGTAGCAGATCGATCCGGCGCGAACGGCTTGGGTGAGCGGCCCGTCGATCCACACGGTCTCGTCGCCCTGGATCAGATAGCGCCCGACCAGGTCCGAGCCCGTGAGGTCCTCGTGACAGGCGACGGTGATGAGCGCTGGCGCACCGCTCGGGCGCGCGTCGGTGCCCATGAGCCGGTGGGACATGTACTCCACGAAGCGCGTCTTGCCGCAGCCGGTGGGGCCCTTCAGGAGCACCGGAAGACGGCACTCGTACGCCGCGGTGAAGACGTCGATCTCGTCGTGGATCGGGAGATAGTAGGGCGCAGCAGGCGCGGCGGAAGTCGTCATGCTCGATCGATCGCGGAGGTGAACGGCGTCGCGTCCGGCCACGTCCCTCAGTGAATCCCCGGCCCGGGCGCGATGGCGCTCGGCTCGACCCCGAGCGAGCGGATCGCGGTCTCCCACAGCCGGTCGCTGGGCGTGTGGAAGATCAGCTCCATGTCGATCGGAACCGTGAGCCACGCCGACGCGGCGAGCTCGTTGTCGAGCTGGCCCGGACCCCAGCCCGCGTAGCCGAGAAGGAGCCGCGCGCGATCGGGCTCGCAATGTCGGGGGTCGCCATCGAGCACGCTCTTCAAGTGTGCCTGCGAGCTCGACATGAAGATGCCGTCGCAGACGTTCAGCGTCTCGCCTTCGGTCGGCTCGTCTCGACAGAGGAGCCAGCCCCTCTCCTGGCTCACCGGACCGCCCTCCCAGACCGTGAGGGGAAGGTCGCTCGAGTCTCCCTCCTCGAGCTCGAGAAGCTCGCCGGCCGGGATCTCGAGGGGACGGTTCACGATGAAGCCCAGCGCTCCATCGTCGCCGTGCCGGCACAGGAGCACGACCGAACGGTGAAAGTTCGGGTCCTCCAGCTGCGGCATCGCCAGCAGCAGGCCCGGGGTGAGTCCGTCCGTGAGCGGCATTCCTCGTCCTCCCCACGACACCGTATCCTGGCGATGGCCCGGGAACAATGGTTTGAAAACCCTCGTCGTGTCGCAGATCCCGTCCCACGAGCGTGCGAATCTCTGGGTCGTCTGCGCTGCTCAGTTCATCTGCCTGGCGGGAATG
>JAUIFY010000123.1 GCA_030430245.1 bacterium
CTCTTGAGGGCGGGTCGGCGAGACGAGGCACTCGCCGGCGTGACGAAGGACGGGATCGTTCTGGCGCTCCACCACGACACGGTCGAGGATACCAAGCTCTTCGGCGGCGAAGGACTGCGCGGCGTCTTCGCGAAGGAGATCAGCGCGTTCCGTCTCCTCTGGACCTACGGCGTCGACGTGATGTGCGGCATCGAGGCCCTGACGAAGGTCGAGGCCGGTGACCACGGCATCACGCGGGCCGAGGCGAAGCTCGCCTCCGTCGAGAAGGTGACGGCCTCGGACCCGATGACCCGTCGCGTGAAGCAGAGCGATCGCCTGCACAACCTGCGGACGCTCGGAGCGACACCTCCCGCAAAGCAGCGTCGCATCGTACGCGCGACGGAGGAGCAGTACCTGCCCAGTTGGGAGCGAGACGCCCGGAGCGACGAGCCGGGCCGGGTCGTCTCGAAGATCCTTCTGGACCTCGTGCGCGACACGATTCGCGAGCTCAGACACTCGTGGCGGGACCAGGACGAGTCGAAGATCCTCCGGGAGACGCCCCGGATGCCGCCCGTCGAGTACATCGATCTCGAGCGCGCGACTGCCTACGAGATCCTCGATCGCATCCCGGGTCTGACGATCGTCGAGCGCCAGCTGATCCATTTCGCCTACGACATCGCCGCGTACGGTCACACGCGGGAGGAAGATGCCGGAGAGGACGGAGAGCTCTCGTTCGAGCAGATCAAGGCCGCGACCTTCGATCTCATCGACGAGATGACCCGAAGGCGCTCGCACGATTGGAAGTTGATCGCGGCGTCTCTGCTGCGCGACACGGTCGAGCACACCTACATCTTCGGAAGCGACGCGATCTCGGGCATGACCTACGATCAGGTCGCCGCCCGCAACATCGGCAAGGTCTTCGGAAGCGAGGTGCGTCATCTGGTTCTCTCCCAGACGCGTCACCTGGCGTCGTCCGAGGCGACGACCAACCCCCATCGCGCTTACGTCGAGCGGCTCCAGTTCGCGGGCCCCGCGGCGGTTCTGCTTCAGATGACGGACACCGTCGAGCGGCTGAAGAAGCTTGTCGTGATGTCGGAACCCGGGCAGCACACGTTCGTCGGTCTTCTCGATCGCGAGTACATGCCGATGTTCGAGACGTTCGCCGAGCGGGAAGGACGCCTCCAGGACCTTCTGCGCCGCTACTTGGAGACGATCCGGGCACAGAAGCGCTCCGTCGAGCGAGGTTGGAGCTCTTGAGAGCCGCTACTCGGGTCGGGGCGGAGTCGTGATGCCGAACGTCTCGACCCGGCCGCGATCGTCGCGGACCTCGAGCTCGAACGTCGGAGTGGCGAGCCAGGCCGCCGGCAGGACGAGACGGAACGAGCTCCCCGCGGGCCCGCGGACCGGCTGACGGAGCTCGCGTCCGGCCGGCGTCGTCACGAGGACTTCGAGGTGCTCCACGTCCGTGAAGCGGGGCGGCACCGGGACGGTCACGACCAGATCGCCGTCGCGCCTCACGGCCGTGAGGCGCCGTGGTCCGGGCGCGATCCGGCCGGCTTCTGCGTCCGAGGCGTCCTCGAGGGAGTCGAGCTCCCGAGGCGACGTCGCGGGTGCGGCGTCAGGCGCGGAGCGCGCCTGGGACGGTAGCACGTGCAGGGAGCGGACGACCATCTCCTCTTCGAGTCGCCGCTTCCGGGCCACCTCGGGTCGGACGGCGCCCGCGGCGTCGTAGGAATCCGCATCGGCGGCGCGGCGGACTCCGCCCGCCGTCTCGGGCGTCGCGGGGGCACGCACCGACGGGCGGATCGGCTCGACGACGACGTCGCGGCGCAGCAGGACGAGGGGCAGTGTCACGACCAGAAGCGCGGCGTACGCGAACGCGGGGCTCCAGACGACACGGGCCACGCGCCGTCCCCAGCCGGGATCGGGGCGCTCGGCGAGCTCACGCTCCACGTCCCGGCGCAGCGCTTCGCGCAATGAGGCAGAAGGAGCGGAGCCGGAGAAGGCCACTCCGGCGCGCGCCGCCGGGGCGCTCTCGGCGGTCGCGATCCGTTCGGAGTCGGGCGCGGGCGCGAACGCCTCCATCGCACGAACCTCTTCCGCGCACGCGGCGCACGACGACAGATGGCGCGTGAGTCGCTCGCGATCCTCGGTGGACAACGAATCGGGGGCGTCCTGGATTCGTAGGAGCTCGTCCACCGACGGGTGGTCGTCGGCTTCGGCGTGGAGCTGCAGGTGGAGCTCCGTCCAGGCGCGGACCTCGGCGGAGCACTCCGGGCAGCCCGGGTAGTGGGAGCGGAAGTCGTCGAACGCCGCCGCTTCGGGCTCGTTCAGGAAGGCCGGAAGATCCAGCGTCTCGATGCGTCGGCAGGCCATCGGTCTACTCCAGACAGGTCTCTTCGCACTCGCGAAGCGGATCAACCACATTCATGGGAGGCCTCCCTCCGAGAGCCGCCGGCGCAGGGTTTCGAGGGCGCGGCGCTGGTAGCGCTTCGCACTGCCCAGGGAGAGTCCCAGGCGATCGGCGATCTCCTGCACGGTGTGCCCGCCCCAGTAGGTGCCGAGCAGGAGGGTCTTGTCGGGCTCGTCCAGCCGACCGACCTCGGCGCGGAGGCTGCCGACCGAAACCTGGGGGTCGTCTTGGGGGTCGTGCACGGCCGGCAGCCGGGTCGGATTCTCGTCCTCCCATGCCTGCGTGTGGTGCTCGTGCGCGCGGCGCCCGCGTTTCAGGCGGTCGAAGAACTTGTTTCGTGTGATGGCACGCACGTATCCCTCGAAGGCGCGCGGATCGCGAAGGCGGTCGAGGCGGACGTTCGTGACGAGCGCGAGGAGCACCTCCTGGCGCAGGTCGTCCCACTCGTCGGCGAAGTCCCACGCGCGAAGCCGTCGCAGCACGCTCGAGACCAGCCGACTCACTTCGAGCACGGCGCGGCGGTCGCCGGCGAGCAGGCGTCGCTGCACGTCCTCCCAGTCCGGCGGGTCCGTCCGCACCCGGCCACGTTAGCCGACGTCGATCGGGGCAGGAACGCGAGCGGCGCGAAAAAAAGATCGTGCCTGAGGTGATCCGGCGGAGCCGTCGCGGCAGACCTCCCCGCTGAACACCTCGCCACGGCCTTGGGCCGAAAGGAGAATGCCATGTGGAATGATCTCGACGTCGTGGGGGCCCACTCGGTCCTCGCCCTGTTGCTGCTTCTCGCAATCGTGCTTCGGCCGGCCGTCGTCGCGGGCACGACGGTTCCTCCCGACTCGTCCCCCCGAGCCGTCGAGCGCCTGGCCGGGCCGGGCCTCGACGCGGTCGGCCCGGACGGCGAGCGGCTCGGGCCGTGTCCACTCGAGCACACGGCGGTCGGGGCGGAGATCGCCGGTTTCGTCACCCGGGTACGGGTCACGCACACGTTCTCGAACCCGTTCGCGGAGCCGATCGAAGCGGTCTACACGTTCCCCCTGTCCTCGGATGGCGCGGTCGACGCCATGTCGATCCGTACCGGAGATCGCACGATCCGCGGACAGGTGCGACGGCGCGAGGAGGCGCGCGAGCTCTACGAGGGGGCCCGGCGCGAGGGGAGGCTCGCCGCGCTTCTCGACGAGGAGCGCCCCAACGTCTTCACGCAGCGGATCGCGAATCTCATGCCGGGCGATTCGGTGGACGTCGAGATCGAGTACGTGGAGTCTCTCGACTACGCCGACGGTCGGTTCGAGTTCTCCTTTCCGATGGTGGTCGGCCCGCGGTTCGTCCCGGGCGAGCCGACCGGGTCGAGCGGCACGGGATGGGCGCCCGACACCGATCGGGTGCCGGATGCGTCTCGTCTCACGCCGCCGGTCGCCGCGGAGGGGGTTCGGGCCGGGCACGACGTCTCGCTGACGGTCGAGCTCTCGGCGGGTCTCCCCCTATCGTCCCTTCGTTCCCGCTTGCACGAGATCGAGGTCGAGGAGGTCGATGCCACGCGCCGGATCGTCCGGCTGCGACGGCAGGACGAGATTCCGAACCGGGACTTCGTCCTGCAGTGGACCGTCGCGGCCGAGGAGCTGTCGAGCGGCGTTCTCGTCCACCGCCCGGTCGAGGAGCCAGGGTTCGTCACCTTCCTTTTCGTGCCGCCGGAGCGAGTGCGGCCGGAGGCCGCGGCGCCGCGCGAGATCGTCTTCGTCGTCGACCGCTCCGGGTCGCAGGCCGGCCGCCCGCTCGAGCATGCGAAGACCGCCATGCTCCATGCGATCGACCGGCTCGGCCCGCGCGACACCTTCCAGGTGATCTCGTTCAGCAACGAGGTCGAGAAGCTCTTCGATCGGCCGCGTTCGGTCACGCCGGAGACCCGGGAGAGAGCGCGCACGTACGTGCGGGGGTTGCAGGCGAACGGCGGAACGATGATGGCCGAGGCCGTTCGCGAGGTCTGTGCAGAACCGGCGCCGGAGAACCGTCTGCGGATCGTCTCCTTCATGACCGACGGCTACGTGGGCAACGACCATGCGGTGATCGATCTCGTGGGGAAGCTGCGCGGGAAGTCGCGGTGGTTTCCCTTCGGGACGGGAAACGCGACCAATCGCTATCTCCTGGACCACATCGCACGAGAGGGAGGCGGCGAGGTCGAGTACGTCCTGCTCGACGAGGATCCCCGCGAAGCGGCCGAGCGCTTCTACGAGCGAATCGCGGCTCCGGTTCTGACCGACGTTCGCCTCGACTTCGAAGGGCTGGTGCTGACCGACGTGGTTCCCCGTCGCATACCGGATCTCTGGGCGCACAAGCCCCTCGTCGTCCACGCACGCTACCAGAGCGGCGGCGCCGGACGAGTCGTGCTCCGCGGTTTTCGTGCGGGCCGGCCGTGGGAACGGACGCTCGACGTCGATCTGCCGGATCGAGCGGCGGAGAACCGGCCGATCGCGTCGATGTGGGCGCGCGCTCGGGTCGATGGGTTGCTGGCGCGTGACCTTCGCGGCCTCCAGCAGCAGAGCTTCGCGCCCGAGCTTCGAGCGGAGGTCGAGAGAATCGCTCTCGCGCACCAGCTCCTCACGCCGTTCACGTCGTTCCTCGCCGTCGAGGAGCGTGTCGTGAACGAAGGGGGCCGTCTTCGGACCGTGACGGTGCCGGTCGAGCTCGCCGACGGTGTCGACCGCAGCGCGGTGTTCGGAGACGTGAGCGCGACCGTCGCTCTGTCGCCGGCCGGTCTCGCGGCACCCGGCGGATCCGTACGGGCGTTCGCCGCGCGGAAGGTGCGAGTGCTCGGGGGGATCGCCGAGGAGTCCGCCGTCGACCACGACGAGACGAAGAGGGGTCCGTTGGTCGACGCGCCCGTGTCCGAGAAGCTCGGGGCCCTCGTCGTCTCGGAGCTCGAGCGGACCGGCGTCGACCACGAGATCACGGTTCGGGTCACGCTCTCGACCGGGGTGGGGCCGGAGCTCGAGCGCGAGCTCGAAGCGGCGGGGCTCCGGCTGGTCGTGGTCCTCGATCGCGCAGTCGTCGGCTCGATTCGCGGCGTCGATCTCGACGAGCTGGTGGAGATCGCGCAGGTCGAGCGCGTGGACCTCGCTTGAGTCGCCGGGGCCTCGAGGTGGGCGGGGGCCCGCCTCGAGGCTCCACCGGTCAATCCGGATCGCGGTGAACGGTCTCGGGGGAGAAGGCGGGGAGGCATACGGCGACGTACTCGGCGCCTCCTTCGTCCGGCGTGCTGTACCGCACCCATTCGCCCGGGGCCGTCACGACGGCCTGGCCCGCACGTACCTCGAGCGAGCCGTCCTCGTGCTCGACGCGGAGGGTTCCCGCGAGCACGACGGTGATCTCCTCGAAGTCGGGTCGCTGCCCGGGCTCGACCCAGCCCTCGGGCGACTTCATTCGTGCGACGCTGAGCGTGTGGTGGCCGGAGTTCACGCGGCCGGCGTATTCCTCGATGCGCTTCGGCTTGGTGCCGGCCGCTTCGATGATGGAGGGCTTCTCGATGAGCCTGGGCATCTGCACCCTTTCGGCGACCGAACGCGCGCGGTCAAGCCGGCTCAGAGCCCCTCGTCGGTCGGGCGGCCGAAGAGGAGGTTCAAGAAGGCCTGGTTCTCCGCGTGGGTGAAGAGGCAGACGTAGTCGCCGGGCCGCAGCTGCGTGTCGCCGCGTGGGGCGATGACCTCCTCGCGCCGAAGCACGAGCGTCACGACCGTGTTCTCCGGGAGCGGAAGCTCGTGGATGTGGGCGTGCGCGACCGCCGACTGGCGGCCGAGCCGGTACCAGACGAACTCGGCCGGATACTCGCCGTAGGAGAAGATCTCGACGCTCGCCGGGGGAGTGATCGGTTCCGGGTCGGCGAGGTCGGCGCGCTTCGCGAGCCAGGCCACGGTCGATCCGGGGACGAAGTTGTTGACGAGGACCGCGAAGAACACCACGTCGAAGATCAACGTCGCGTCCGGCACACCGCGGAGCAGCGGGTAGGTCGCGAGGATGATCGGAACGGCGCCCCGCAGGCCGACCCACGAGATGAAGAGCTTCTCCACCCACGGCAGGCGGATCGGCAGGAGTGTGAGAAGCACCGCGGCGGGTCGAGCCACCAGCGCGAGAGCGAAGCCAATGGCGAGGCCGTCGGACCACACGGCCGCGAGCCGTGACGGAAACACGAGGAGGCCGAGCAGCAGGAACATCGTGATCTGCGAGAGCCAGGCCAGCGCCTCGTGGACTCGGCGGATCCCCGGTCGGTACGGCACGGGGCCGTCCCCGAGAAGCATTCCCGCGACGTAGACGGACAGGAACCCGCTTCCCCCGACGCTCGACGGGAGGCCGTATGCCAGAAAGGCGAAGGCCACGGTGAACGCGAGATAGAGCCCCGGGGAGGGGAGCCGGATGCCGGCCAGCAGGAACTGCCCGCCGAGGCCGATCGCCACGCCTCCCGCCGCGCCGATGACCAGCTGCTGGATGAGCACGAACGTGGTCTCGCTCGAGAGCTCGGTCGTCCCGAGGATGATCTCGGTTCCGACCATCGTGAGAAGCACCGCCATCGGGTCGTTGAGTCCCGACTCGACCTCGATGATCGGTCCGAGCTTGCCCCGCAGGTGGATGCCCCCTCCGCGCAGGACCGAGAACACCGCGGCCGCGTCCGTCGAAGAGACGACGCAGCCGGTGAGCACCGCGATGGGAACGGGTAGGCCAACGGCGACTCCGACGGCCGACGCGATCGCCGCGGTGAGGACGACTCCGATCGTCGCAAGGAGCCCCGCGGGGACGATCGCGCGCCTCAGCGTCTGGATCGGAGTGTTCAGCGCTCCGTCGAAGAGGATCAGGACGAGAGCGATCGTTCCGAATCGGTACGCGTCCTCGTATTCCTCGTAGGCGATGCCGCCCAGGCCCTCGGATCCAGCCAGCATGCCGACGCCGAGGAAGAACAGGAGCGAGGGGACGCCCAGCCGGTGGGAGAGGGGGCTCGTGAGTGCCGCCGTGACGAGGAGAAGCCCGGCGGCGGTCAGGAGCAGCGACGTTTCCAGCGGTTCCATGCGCGTCTGGCGCGCAGTCCTACGTTACATGGCGGGTTGAAACCAGAACGTCGGTTCCGCACCTGCTGCAGCGTTCGCCCCCGGCCGCGCGCTCGGGTGGTCGTCGTGC
Source organism: bacterium (assembly GCA_030430245.1). GTDB lineage: Bacteria > Desulfobacterota > Binatia > UBA12015 > UBA12015 > VGTG01. Next base: position 7,547 of record JAUIFY010000123.1, read on the forward strand.
CAAACTAGATTTGTTTGGTTGGCCGGTTTTGTACGTTTCGATAAGATGGCGTTCGTGGCCGTGGCGCGGAAGCCCATGAAGGGGATCAAGGACGTCTTCTACGAGACGCGGGTCCTCATGGGACGGGAGTATACGTTGCGGCGCTTCGTCGACGAGGTGCTCGGAAAGTCGGTGGACCCGGTGATGCTGGGGTACATCGAGAAGGGGAAGCGCTTTCCGAGCGAGGCCCTGGTCCGGCGTCTCGCGGTCGTGCGGAAGCAGGACGCACACGAGCTTCTCGCCATTCTCTGGCGCGACCGCATGATCCACGCGTTCGGACGCGAGCTGAAGAAGGTCCTCCAGACCCCGCGGGCGCCGACGGGGGTGGACGATGCCGACCTCGCCGTCCTGCTGAGCCAGGGCATCGCCGCGCGGCCCGACGACGGCGCCTGGGTCGCGACCGACGACTGGCGCAAGACCCTCAAGGCATCCCCCCGACGTCGGCCCCGGACGAAGGTCCCCGAGGCGCTCGTGAAGAAGGTCGAGAAGGTCCTGAAGGAGCGTGACCTCGTCGAGACCCGTGGAGCGAGGATCCGGAAGAAGGCGCGCCACTTCGTCGCGGAGGGGGAGGCCGAGAAGCAGGCGCTCGCGCTCGAGTTCTGCGCGCTGTTCGCGAAGAGCCTTCTCGACAAGCTCGCTCTGGTCGACAAGGACACTCACACCTATCTTCGCGACCACTACTTCCACATCGATCCGGATCGGTTGCCGGAGTTCCAGAGCCGCCTCGACGCCGCCGTTCGCGAGCTCGCGGAAGAGTTCGCTGGCGACGCGGACAATCCGTTCCTGAACGTCCTCGTCAGCTCGACCACGATCTGACGCGCACGCGCCTTGAGATTCCCGAGGGCCGGACATAGATCCGGTCTGTGCCGTTTCTCGGAATCGACCTCGGGACGTCCGGAGTGAAGACCTCGCTGGTCGGCGACGACCAGGAGGTCCTTGCCGAGGCCACCGCGCCGCTCTCCGTGAGCCGCCCGAAGCCCCTGTGGTCGGAGCAGGATCCGGCCGAGTGGTGGTCCGCCGCGGGGGCGTCGATCGCCCGGATTCGCGCGGCGCACCCGACGGCGCTCGGGGCCGTGCGCGGCATCGGCCTCTCGGGCCAGATGCACGGCGCGACGTTGGTCGACGACGGCGACCGGGTGCTGCGTCCGGCCATTCTGTGGAACGACGGTCGGAGCGCCTCCCAGTGTGCCGAGCTGGAGCGCCGCGAGCCGCGTTCTCGGGAGATCAGCGGCAACCTCGCGATGCCGGGCTTCACCGCGCCGAAGCTGCTGTGGGTCGCCGAGAACGAGCCGGACGTGGCTCGCCGGGTGGCGCGCGTGCTCCTGCCCAAGGACTACCTCCGACTTCGCATGACCGGCGAGCACGCCTCCGAGATGTCGGACTCTTCCGGCACGCTCTGGCTCGACGTGCGGAAGCGCGCGTGGTCGCCCGAGCTCCTCACGGCGACCGGCCTCTCCGAGTCGGTGATGCCTCGGCTGTTCGAAGGGTCCGACGCGACGGGAACGCTTCGCGCCGAGGTTGCGTCGGCGTGGGGCCTCCCGGCCGGCGTCGTCGTGGCGGGCGGCGGTGGCGACAACGCGGCCGGTGCGATCGGCGTCGGTGTGATCGATGCGGGCCAGGCATTTCTGTCTCTCGGAACGTCCGGCGTCTACTTCGTCGCCGGCGATCGCTACGCGCCGAACCCCGCCCGCGCGGTGCACGCGTTCTGCCACTGCCTGCCGGAACGCTGGCACCAGATGTCGGTGATTCTGAGCGCCGCGAGCTGCCTCACGTGGATCACCTCGGTGACCGGCGCACGAGACGAAGCGGCACTCCTCGAAGAGACCGAGGAGGCCGATCGCGACTCGCAGGTCGTCTTTCTTCCCTATCTCTCCGGCGAGCGCACGCCGTACAACGATCCCGACGCCAAGGGCGTGCTCTTCGGTGTGACGCACGACACGACGCGGACCGATCTCGGACGTGCCGTTCTCGAGGGCGTTGCCTTCGCGCTCGCGGACGGGCAGGACGCCCTCCTCGACGCGGGGACACGAATCGACGACGTGACGGTCATCGGTGGCGGTGCACGCAGTCGCTTCTGGGGACGCATTCTCGCGAGCGCTCTCGATCGGCCGCTGCGGTACGCTGCCGGCGCCGAGCTCGGACCCGCGTACGGGGCCGCGCGGCTCGGCCGGCTCGCGGTGACCGGGGAGGACCCGGCCGCCGTTTGCCACGCCCCCGAGGCGGACCACGTGGCCGAGCCGGAACCGGAGCTCGTCGAGCGGTTGCGCGCGCGCCGCGTCCTCTACGCGGAGCTGTACGGTGCGTTGAAGGAATCGTTCGCCGCGATCTAGCCGCCCTGCTCATTCCCCTACTGCAACGAAGGAGCTCGTGATGCCGAAGCCGCTGTTCGACCAGGTCGACAAGGTCGCCTACGAGGGGCCAGAGACGGACAATTCGTTCGCGTACCGCCACTACGACCCCGATCGCGAGGTCCTGGGGAAGGCGATGAAGGACCACCTGCGGTTCGCCGTGTGCTACTGGCACAACTTCGTTTTCCTGGGGCAGGACATGTTCGGCGGCGACACCTTCCAGCGTCCGTGGGCCGGACGCGAAGGCATGGACGTCGCGCGTGCAAAGGCGGCCGCGGCCTTCGAGCTCTGCACGAAGCTCGATGCGCCATACTTCACGTTCCACGACCGCGACATCGCGCCCGAGGGTGACTCCCTGGCCGAGACGAACGGGTTCGTCGACGAGATCGTCGCGCTCTTCGCTACCGAGATGCAGCGAACCGGCGTGAAGCTCCTCTGGGGAACCGCGAATCTGTTCAGCCATCCCCGCTACGCCGCCGGGGCCGCCACGAACCCCGATCCCGACGTGTTCGCCTACGCGGGCGCTCAGGTGAAGAAGGCGATGGACGTGACGTACCAGCTGGGCGGCGAGAACTACGTCCTCTGGGGTGGCCGCGAGGGCTACGACACGCTTCTGAACACCGATCTTCGCCGGGAGACCGAGCAGCTCGGTCGCTTCATGCAGCTCGTGGTCGACCACAAGCACAAGATCGGTTTCGAAGGGACGTTGCTGATCGAGCCGAAGCCGATGGAGCCGACGAAGCACCAGTACGACTCCGACGCGGCCTCGGTGCACGCCTTTCTTCGGAAGTTTGGGCTCGAGCGCGAGATCGCACTCAACATCGAGGTGAACCACGCGACGCTCGCCGGGAAGAGCTTCGTGCACGAGTTGGCCTACGCCGTGGCGAACGATCTCCTGGGAAGCGTCGACGTGAATCGGGGTGATCCGCAGAACGGGTGGGACACGGATCAGTTCCCGAACAGTGCGGAAGAGCTGACGCTCGCCTTCGTGGAGATCCTGCGCGGGGGAGGTCTCGGCGCCGGAGGCTGCAACTTCGATGCGAAGCTTCGCCGCCAGAGCATCGACCCGCACGATCTCCTACACGCCCACATCGGCGGGGTCGACACCTTGGCGCGGGGGCTCGTGCAGGCAGTCCGACTGATCGAGGAGGGAGCCGTCGATCGTTTTCGTGAAGAGCGCTACGCCAGGTGGACGGAGCCGCTCGGCCGCGACATCCTCGCCGGGAAGAAGAGCCTCGAGGATCTCGCCGCCTGGGTGCTCGAGACGAATCTCGAGCCGACGCCCGTCTCGGGGCGCCAGGAGATGCTCGAGAACCTCGTGAATCGGGTCGTGTGATCCGGCGACGGGCTCGAACCACGTGGATTCCCATTCGATCGGCTGGTCGCTGGCGCTCGCGCTCGTGGGGGTGGCGGCGGGCTTCGTGAACACCCTCGCGGGCGGCGGATCGCTGCTCACCCTGCCGGTTCTGATGCTGGCGGGATTGCCGCCTCACGTCGCGAATGCGAGCAACCGGGTGGCCGTGTTCCTTCAGGGGCTCGCGGGCACGTCGGCCTTCGATCGGGCGGGGCGGTTGGACCGTGGGGCCGCCGCGTCGATCACGTTGCCGACGCTCCTGGGTGCCTTCGGCGGGGCCACGACGGCCGCGTACCTGCCCAACGACATCCTGAAGCCGGTCCTGCTGGGCGCGATGATCCTCATCGCCGTTCTGCTGCTCGTGCGGCCCGCGGTTCTCGCGCCGTCGCCCGACGGAATCCCTCGGAGCCTGCGCGACGCACCGGGTGCGTTCGTCGTCCTCGTCGCCATCGGCTTCTACGGTGGATTCGCGCAGGCGGGTGTCGGCATCTTTCTGCTCGCCGCGTTCGGAGGGCTGCTGCGGTACGATCTCGTTCGCGCGAACGCTCTCAAGCTGCTCGTGACCACCGCCTTCACGGGTCTCGCGCTGCTGGTGTTCGTCGGCGCCGGGCAGGTGCGGTGGGTACCGGGCCTCGCGCTCGCGGTCGGCATGGTTGCGGGGGCGAGGCTCGCGGTGCGGTTCGCGATCGCGACGGGGCACGAGACTCTGCGGAAGTTCGTGCTGGCCGTCGCGATCGTGAGCTGTGTGGCCGCTTGGCTCCGCTGATCAGCCGATCGGAGGAGGCGCCCCGCCGCCGATGATCTCGGACGGGACGCAGATCTTGCGAAGTCGAATCAGGTCCAGTGTCTCGGTGCCGTAGTCGTGATGCACGGTCTCCCGTCGCGTCTGGAAGACATCGCCCGCCGTGCGGTATCGCTTGTCCCGGCCGCGGTAGCAGACGAGGTGGGCGTCGGGGTGCGCGGTGGCGGAGCCATCGACACGGGTGGCGACGCACAGCTCGACCGCCCTCTTCAGGCGCGACTCGAACTGCCCGAACGCGTCGTTGTACATTCCGCGGAGGCGCAGATCGTGGGCCTCGCCGATCGCTTCGACGCCGTAGCACATGTAGTGGTCGCGGGAGCCTGGCTCCGGGGGTGCGTCTACGTCCGAGGCCAGGCAGAGGCGCCGTGGACGGTGGACTTCGAGGCTCTGCACGCCGTAGCGGTTCGAGACGGTGACTTCCTCTCCTTCGAGGGAGGGAAGGCCGCCGCTCGTCCGAACGATGTGACACGCGAGTCGTGGGCCGTCGAAGGGCATCGAATCGAGGCCGTCGAGATCCGTCGCGGCGCACATGTTCCGCACGCCTCGCACGTTCGCACGCCCATCCTGGAACGCGTCGGAGATCGTGACCTTGCCGGGCTTCACGCGCTTGCTGCCATCCGCCCGTCGCGCCGCGTAGCAGCGCATCGGGTCGGTGCAGCTCTCCGGTTCGAACGGGCCCGAGCTGCAGACACCGTAGGCACAGAAGTCGCCTCCGGTGCAGAGATCGCCGTCGTCGCAGGAGGTGCCGAGCGGCGCCATCGTACACGCCGCCGTGCAGCAGTCGCCGTCGTCCAGGTTCCCGTCGTCGCATTGCTCGCCATCGTCCACGATGCCGTTGCCGCAGGACGAGCCTCGCGCGAACACGTCCTGGGCGCCGTTCGTGTCGCCCGGCACCAGGTTGGTGGCGAGGCTCGCGAAGACGACGACGCTCCCATCGCCCGAGAGGCTCGGCCAGTGGGCAGCGGGTGCGTCGCCTTCGGTGCCATCGCTCGCGACGCTCACGCGTGTCGTCTCGCCCGCGGCGCGGTCGCGCACGAACATGTCGACGAAGTTGTTTCCGTCGGCCGTGACGAGGTTCGAGGCGCCGCTCGCGAAGGCGACGAACCTTCCGTCGGCCGAGATCGCCGGCGGATCGACGAACCCGCTCTGGCCGTTGCCTTCCGTCCCGTCGGTTGCGACGCTCACACGCTCGGTCACGCCGGTCTGGCGATCGCGGACGAAGACGTCCGTCCGGAAGTTCATGTCGTCGGCCACGAGGTTCGTCGCATCGCTGTCGAACGCGACGAAGCGGCCGTCGGCGGAGAGCGAGCCGGCGACGCTCTGGAAGTTGCCCTGCGTGCCCGACGAGTTCAGGCTCGCCATCTCGGTCGTGCCAGCCGCGAGGTCGTGGACGAAGACGTCGTTCGAGAAGTTGAGGTCGCTCGCGACCAGGTTGGTCGCGGAGCTGTGGAAGGCGACGACCAGGCCGTCGGACGAGATCCTCGGTGCGAGGCTCGCGCCGTTCGATTCGGCTCCGGTCGAATCGACGCTCACTCGTATCGTGGTGCCCGTGGGCCGGTCGTGAACGAAAGCATCGAAGGTTCCGTTCGCATCCCCCGGGACGAGATCGGGCGCGTCGCTCGCGAACGCGACCCTCGATCCGTCCTCCGAGAGGCTCGGCGCGAACGCGTCCGAGCTGGCCTGGTTGCCGAACGAGTCCACGCTCACCCGGTCCGTCGTTCCGCTGGCGCGGTCGTGAACGAAGACGTCGAGGCGTCCGTTCGTATCGCCGGCGACGAGATTCGTCGCCGCGCTGACGAAGGCGACGACCATTCCATCGGCCGAGATCGCCGGCGCGGTCGACATGGCGTTGGCCTCGACTCCGCCCGTCGCAACGCTGACGCGAACGGTGTCACCGTTCGTGCGATCACGGACGAAGACGTCGTTCGTCCCGTTGGAGTCGCCGGGGACGAGATTCGACGCCCGGCTGACGAAGGCGACGAAGCGGCCATCGGCGGAGACGGACGAGAACGTACTGCCGGCGTTTCCGAGCACGCCGAGCGAATCGACGCTCACGTGCTCCGTCACGGCGCCGGGCGCACTCGAGCCCGTGACGATGACGGCGCAGAGCGCAAGGCAGGGAGTCAATCGCATTTGGCCCATTCGTTGGTTCCTCCGGGCAGCCCGAGCTGCGAGTCGTCGCCTCCCGTCGGCGTACTCGCTCATCTGGTGAGACGGACCGCAGCAAGAGACGGACCGCGGCAATCGGGGGCCGAGACCGGCGCCGACCTACGGCGTTCCGATGCGACCGGGGGCGTCGCGACCGCGCGTATGCTGAGTCGGGTCGGCGACGAGAATGTGTCGCCCCGTCACCCGTGCGAGCCGGGTGACGCGCAGCGCGCCACGTTTGCGCCGCCGGATCCCTCTAGTAACGTGCGGGCTGATGCGGCTTCTCCTCGTTTCGCCGACGCACTACCTGCGCGATCGCTCCCTGCTGAAGACGACCCAATACTGGACGAGTGGGCTCACTCTCCCGACGTTGAAGGCGCTCGCGCCGGAGGGATGGGAGGTTCGCCTCGTCGATGAGATGTTCCGAGAGGTCGATCTCGACTGGCCGTGCGACGTCGTGGGAATCACGGCGATGGGGCCGCAGATCGCCCGCGCCTACGAGCTGGCAGACGCCTTCCGAGCGCGTGGGCGAAAGGTCGTGCTCGGCGGCCCCTGGGTGACGTTGGCGCCGGCGGAAGCGTCCCTGGCCCACGCGGATGCGATCGTCTCGGGGGAGGCGGAGCTGGTCTGGCGACGCTGCCTGGAGGATCTCGCGGCCGGGCGCAGTGAGGGGGTCTACCGCGGCGAGCGGTTCATCCACCCGGACGAGATCCCATCGATCGATCTGCAGGACCTCCAGGCCGTCGATTGGGGGCGCTTCCGGAGGAGCCCCTTCTACCGGAGCTACTTCCACTGGCCGCTCATCTTCTCCCGAGGCTGTCCGCTTCCCTGTAGCTACTGCGCCGTGCAAACCTTCTACAAGCGGACGTACCGGACGCGGAGCACCGAGCGCGTTCTCGAAGACGTGCGCCGCATCAAGGCGATCGGCGGAAGGAACCTGCTCTTCCTCGACGACAACCCGATCGGCGACCCGGAAGCGGCGAAGGAGCTCTTCCGTGCGCTGATCCCCGAGAAGATCCAGTGGACGAGCCAGTGCACGATCGAGCTGGCCCGCGATCCGGAGCTGCTCGATCTGGCTGCGCGCTCGGGCTGTGTGTCCCTTTCGATCGGGCTCGAGAGCATCGACCCCGATGTGCTGAAGGGCATCAAGAAGGGGTTCAACCGGCCGACGCGGTACGCCGAGGACCTCCGGGCGCTCCGGGCGCGGGGCATCCAGGTCATCGCCCTCGTGATGCTCGGGCTCGACGGTCAGAGTCCCGACGTCTTCGATCGCACCGTCTCGTTCCTGCGTGCGAACAAGGTGTCTCTCGTGAAGTTCTTCACGCCCGCGCCGTACCCGGGCACGGAGTTCCACGACCGGATGCTCCAGAGCGGTCGCCTCCGCGACGAGGACTGGTCGCACTACGACTACGGATCGCTCCTCGTCGAGCCGACCGGCATGTCCTCGGAGCAGCTCCGCGCGGGCTTCGACGACGCCTATCGACGATTCTACTCGCTCGGCTCGATCGCACGCCGCATGTTTCCGCCGCCGCCGCGCAACTGGTCGCGTCATGCGGGCTACGTCGTCGCGAACCTCAAGAGCCACATGTTCCTGCGCCGCACGCCCGAGGCCTGGGGCACGATCTCCTGAAGAGGTCAGCCGCGGCCGAGGATGTGGTCGGCGGCGGCGCGAAGGTCCGCGACCACGGCGTCGACGGGAGTGTCGCCGAGTTGGACGCGTTCCTCCTCGCCGTGCCCGGTCCGAACGAGGATCCCGCGGCAGCCCGCGTTGGCGGCGAGCGCGACGTCCTTGACGTGATCACCGATGACCCACGACCGCGCGAGGTCGGCGCCCAGCGAGTCGCGCGCATCGAACAGGGAGGTCGGCTCGGGCTTCCGGCACGAGCAGCCGTCGGCCGGAGCGTGGGGACACATGTATGTCTTCTCCACGGCGATGTCGGCGAGCGCCAGATCGTCGAGGAGACGGCCGTGATAGATCTCGTAGTCCTCCCGCCCGAACATCCCGCGCCCGATCCCGCTTTGATTCGTGACGATCGCGAAGCGGAAGCCGGCATCTCGGAGGTCGCGCAGGGCATCGATCGCGCCCGGCAGGAGCGCGTAGTCCTCCAGGCGGTGGCCGTATCCGACCTCCTCGATCAGGGTGCCGTCGCGGTCGAGGAATACGAAGGGATCGCCGCTCATGCGTCACGAACCATGCGTGGAGACGCGGGCGGTTGCAAACGGGGCGCGCCACGGCGAAGAACCGGGGGTGCCGATCCTGCGCTCCGTCACCGTGTATGCCGCGTCGTCGACGCGGGCACCCGACGACCTTCTCGAGGTCGCACGGGGGCTCGGTTGGGGGCTTGCGGAACGAGGTTGGACGGTCGTCTACGGTGGGGCGCACATCGGGTTGATGGGCGCGCTCGCCGACGCGGCCCTGGCGGCCGGGGGGCGGGTCGAAGGCGTGATCCTCGACACGTTCGCGCGGGTCGCGCACGCGGGCTTGCACGAGCTCGAGACCGTCTCGGACATGCGGAGTCGCAAGGCGGGGCTCGCCCACCGGGGCGACGCGTACGTCGTGCTGCCGGGAGGGTTCGGAACTCTGGAGGAGCTCTCCGAGATACTGGTCGAGCGCCAGCTCGGGATCCACGAGCGTCCGCTCATCCTCGTCGACCATGGCGGATTCTGGGCTCCGCTCCTCCGGCAGATCGATCGGATGGTCGAGCTGAGCCTGGTGAAGGCCGAGTATCGAGACCGCATGACGGTGGTCGCCGCCGTGCGCAGCGCGCTGGAC
>JAUIFY010000124.1 GCA_030430245.1 bacterium
TCCTCGAGGACGGCGACTGTCGTGGGCTCGTCGTGGTGGCCGCCGACGGCGAGGAGACCGTCCTGGAAGGCGGGTGGGGGACGGCTGCCGAGGACGGCGTCGCGCACCTCTTCCGCATCGGGTCGCTCCTGGAGCCGATGCTCTTCGTTCGCGCCCATCAACTGGTTCGCGAAGGGCGCATCGCACTCGACGACCCCGTGTCCGAGCACCTCGCCGAGCCGCGGCTCGGAGTGGACGAGGAGGTCGTGCGCGTGCGGGACCTCCTGGCCCACACCTCGGGTCTGCCCGACTTCGTCGAGATGGACTTCGACTTCGAGCCCGGTGGAGAAGCGGAGTTGCTCGCGCGCGTGGAAGCGCTCACCCGGCGCGCGCGCGCTCCCGGATCGCAGGAGACCTCGCTCCGCGTCGGCGATCTCGAGATGGATCTCCTCTCCCGGTCCGTCACCCGTGCCGAAAAGCCGATCGACCTGAAGCCCCGGGAGTTCCGGATCCTCGAGTTCCTGCTGCGTCACGCCGGACAGGTCGTCACGCGCACCATGCTCCTCGAGAGTGTTTGGGACTACCACTTCGACCCCCAGACCAACGTCGTCGACGTGCACATCAGCCGTCTGCGCCAGAAGATCGACGCGGGTTTCGAGCGCCCCCTCCTCCACACCGTACGGGGCGCCGGCTACCGCCTGGCGGAGAATGAGACGCCGTAGTCTCATCTTCCGCTACACGCTGCTCCACGCGACGCTCTTCGTCCTGGTGCTGAGCGGCGCGCTGGCCTTTCTCTACTGGTCGACGCTGTCCGCGCACGAGACCGAGCTCGACGCGCAGATCCAAGACGAAGCGGACACCCTGCACGATCAGCTGAGCGGCGTACGATCCGTCACCGAAATGGCGGCGATCGTGAAGCAAACGACCTCGAAGCAAGCGGGGCGGACGACGGTCTACATGCTCGCGACGAAGACCCGGCAGTACGTCGCCGGCAACCTGCGCGAATGGCCGGCCAACATCGAGCGCAGCGGCGACCTCCTCGAGTTCCCGCTCGAAGGCGAGAGCACCGAGACGGAGCGTGCTCGCGGACGCACCTATCACCTCCCGACCGGAGAGCAGCTTCTCGTCGCGCGCAACGTGAGCGAGCGGGTGCGGTTCCGCGAGCTGATCCGTGACGCGTTCGCCGGTGCCCTGCTGCTCACCGTCGTTCTCGGGGTGAGTGGCGCGTACCTGCTGAGCCGACGCGTCTCCCGCCATCTCGACGAGATCAACCGCAACAGCGAAGCGATCTTGCAGGGCGATCTCGATCTCCGGATGCCGGAGACCGGGCGTGGTGACGAGTTCGACGAGCTCTCGCACAACCTGAACCGGATGCTCGACCGCATCGGCACGCTCATGTCCGCGATGCGGGAGGTCACCGACGACATCGCCCACGACATGCGCAGTCCCATCTCGCGGCTGCGAAGCCGGATCGAGGTGGTCCTTCTCGGCAAGGACGACGCGACCGCCTATCGCGCGGCACTCGAGGCGACGATCGAGGACGCCGACGCGATTCTCGCGATGTTCAACGCGTTGCTCACGATCGCCCACGCCGAGTCCGGCGAGCCTCGCAAGCACTTCGAGCCGATCGAGCTTCGCAAGATCCTCGAGGATGCCGTCGAGATCTACGAACCCGCCGCCGAGGACGCCGGTCTGTCTCTCGTCCTCGACGACGGCCCTTCGGTGCGAACGCTCGGCAACCCGAACCTCCTCGGACAAGCCGTCACGAACCTTCTCGACAACGCGATGAAGTACGTACCCGCGGGAGGCCGGGTTCGATGCTCCATCGTGACGACCGACGGGCGCGCGAGAATCCGGGTGGCCGACGACGGCCCCGGCGTTCCGGACGCGTTCTTCGACAAAGCCTTCGACCGATTCAGCCGGCTGGAGGAGAGCCGCACGTCTCCGGGCAGCGGGCTCGGCCTGAGTCTCGTCCGTGCGATCGCGCACCTTCACGACGGGGACGTTCGACTCGAGAGCGGCGACCCCGGTCTCGTGGTGACCATCGATCTGCCGGTCACGCGCGAAGCGTGATGGGACGTGATAGGACCGGTGCATGCTTCTGCTGCACGAGACCCATGAGGTCTGCGGCGCGCGCGAGTCCGAGTTCGACGCGGCCTTTCGCGACGGTTGGATGAAGACGCTCGCCGAAGGCGACGACGCGCGACTGCTCTACTTCCTCCGACATGCGCACGGCACGGGACCATCGTACCGCGTCGTGACGATCACCCTGCTGCGCGACGGCGCCGCCTGGGATCGGCTCGCACGGCGGGTCGAGACCGGCGACCTCGCATCGTGGGCAGCGTCGGTCGACGAGCTGCGGCACGAGGTCGAGGCCAAGATGCTCGTGCCCCTTCCCTGGTCCCCGGTGCAGGAGATCGAGCTGGAATCGGTGCCCACCGGTGTCGAAGAGAAGCCTCTCTCCCTCTTCATGGAGGACACGGTCTGGCCCTTCGAGGGCAAGCTCGGCGAGTACATCGACCGATCGGGCTCCCACTACGCAGAGGAGATGAAGAAGACGAGCGAAGTCGGCCCGCGCATCCTCACCGTCGACGCGAGCTACCGGACGGCCTTCGGCAGCGGAAGGCGGCGCGAGGTGATCCTCTGGCAGAAGGTGCAACGCCCGCAGGCCATGGAGCGCCTCTTGTGCAACGAGGTGCCCGACCAATACATGCGGCCGGGCACCTGGATGCACGATGCGCTCGAGCTGCGCGACCAGTGGCAGAGCCGCCTTCTCCGAACGGTGAGCTGGTCTCCCTCGTCCTGATCCGACGCCTCCGATCCCCTTGTCCGGCTCTCGAAACAAGGCGTGGCTCGCGGGCGGGCTCGCCGCCCTCTTCTTCGCGGCGATGACGCCCTGGGTGCTGCGGCCCTGGTTCCTCGCGGCCGACGAACTCCCGCGCGACACCTCCTTCTTCGCGAGCGTCGAGAACGCCGACCTCCTCTTGAACGCGTGGATCCTCGCGTGGGTCGCCCGGGCCTCCGTCGCGGACCCGTCCGCCGTCTTCGACGGGAACATCTTCTACCCGGCCACGAACACGATTGCGCTCTCGGAGAACATGATCGCGCACGTACCGGTCACCGGGCCGGTGTTCGCGGCGACGGGAAGCGCACTCGCGGTCCTGAAGGCGATGGCGCTGGAGACGTTCCTCCTGGCCGGGCTCGGGATGTTCGCCCTGGTCTACTCCCACACCCGCAACACCGGCGCGGCACTCGTCGCCGGAGCCGCGTTCACCTTCGCACCCTGGCGGGTTCAGGGGTTTCCGCACCCGCAGTACCTCGCGACGGGAACGATTCCACTCGCGCTCCTGGCGATCGATCTGTGGATCGACCGCCGAAGGTTCCGACATCTCGCCGGTCTCGCCGCCGCGATCGCGTACCAGATCCTCGCCTGCCTCTACCTCGGGTACTTCATCGCGTTCGGAGCCGGCGCCTACGCGCTCGCGCGAGTGGCGGCCACGCGCCACGCACCGCTGCGTGCGCTGGTCGGACTGGTCGTCGCGATGGGGCTCGGCGCCGCCGTCGCGGCCCCGATCGGACTCCCCTACCTGCGTGCACGAAGCGACGGCATCATCCCCCCGTTCGATCCATCGAAGTTCCTACCACACGCGTGGGCACCCTGGGACTACGTGAGCGTGGCCTTCGTGGGACTGGCGGGTGTCGCGGTCCTCGCCATCGTCGCCGGCGATCTCGGCGAGCGCGTGGTGCGGCGCCTGCGGCGCGATCCGATTGGTCTCACCCCGCGCGAATGGGCGCTCTGGGCCGTCGTCGGCGTCGCGGTGTTGTTCTCGACCGGCCCCTACGTCGAAATCGGCGACCGCACGCTCCCCACGCCGTACCTGCTCTTCTACGACCATCTGCCCGGATTCTCCTCCATCCGCGGCCCCCGCCGATTCTTCATCGTCGTCCTCGCGGGGCTCGCCGCGCTCGCGGGACACGCGTTCGCGAGGTGGACGCGACGCACCCCGGGTTGGTTCCAGATCGGCGGAGGGATCGGCGTCGCGCTCGCCTGCGCGGTGGCGGCGGCGCCCACCGGAGCGCCGGTGCTCTCCGCCCGGTTGGGTGCGAACGCGGCTCCCGTGTACGGCTGGCTCGCAGCGCAATCCGACGGCGGAGCGGTCCTCGAGATCCCGACCACCTCCATCGAAGGGGACTTCGTCGGGGCCGAGCGCAACGCTCGCTACATGCTGTCCAGCACCGAGCACTGGAAGCCCCTCGTGAACGGCTACAGCGGCTACGAGCCTCCGACGACGACGTTCCTCACGACCGCGATCCGCGAGCTCCCCGACGGCGCCGCCCTGCAGCTACTCGTCGACGCGGTCGACGTGCGATGGATCGTCGTTCACCACGACGCACTGATCGGCCCCGAGAAGGAGCGTTGGGCGCGGGTCGACACGCCGGGCCTCGAGCTCGTCGAGCGCTTCGGAACCGACGATGTGTACGAGGTCACGCGATCGCCGGTGGCCAGGTGGCGCGAGCGCCTCGCGACCGCGGACGGCAACCCGACCGGGGAGACGTGGACCGGTCTCTCCACAGCGGCCCTCCCTCCCGAATGTCGCAAGGGTCGGATCCTCGACGTCGAGGCGCCGCCCGTCGTCGCGCTCACCGCGTTTCCGATCCCGGTCCCCGTCCGGTTCGCGAACGACAGCACGTGCGCCTGGCCCGCCGTCGCCATCGCACCCGACGGGCTCGTCGGCCTACGCTACGCGTGGACGAATCCCGCGGGCGAGACGCTCCCCGAGGGCCCGCTCTCACGACTCCTGGCCGACGTTCCTCCCCGGACCTCCCGAACGGTGCCCGCCTACGTGATTCCACCCTTCGGCGAGGCCGGCACCTGGCAGCTCGAAGTGCGGCTCGTGCAAGAGGGGGAAGAGGGCTCCATCGCAACCAGGCGCCTGCCGGTCGAGGTCAAGCACATGAACGCGGACGTCGGACTCTGATCCGGCGGCCCCCACGTCCGTCGTGCGTTGACGGCCCGGCGCTCATCCGTGATCTTCTCCTGGATGACCGAGGACCGCCGGCGCCCGGATGGCGCACCCGCCGTCGTCCGGGACCGCCCCGAGCCCCTCGATCATCGCGACGTGTGGATCGGGCTGGCCGTCGCTGCGGTCGCGATCGCGTTCCAGTGGCCCATCCACGACCGGTGGCTCAGCCTGCAAGACGAGGGCTACATCCTCTCGATCGCCGACGACCTGAACCGGGGCAAGGTCCTCTATCGCGACGTCACGAGCGACGCGCCGTTCCCCGGCGCCTTCTACATCCTGTCGTGGTGGTTTCTCCTGACCGGCCCCTCGGTCGAGAGCACGCGCCTGCTCGCGATGGGCGGGTTCGCGGCGTACTGCGCCGGCGTCTACCGCATCGGTCGCGAGCTCCTGTCGCGACGTTGGTGCTACGGCGTCCTCTTCACCCTGCTCTGCTATCGCGTTTGGGCCTTTCCCCACTGGCACATCTACAGCTACTCACTCGTCTCCGCGGTCTGCCTCACGACCTCGGTCGCGCTCGTCTGCGTGTACCGACGCACCCGGAGCCTCGCGCCCATCGTGCTCGCCGGGCTGTTCGCCGGGGTCGGGATCATGAGCAAGCAGAACTACGGTCTCGCCGTGACGGGTTCGCTCGGCCTCGCACTGCTGGTCTTTCCGTGGCTCGACCCCGACCGCAAGCCCGGGTTCTTCCGAACGCTCGTGCCGGGCGCGACGCTCGGCCTCGCCGCCCTCGCGGTCGTCGTCCCGTCGATCCTCTGGTTCTGGTCCCAGGGGGCACTCGAGGCGATGATCGACCAGACCTGGGTGTTCCCGTTCACGTTGATGGAGAAGCTGCACTTCACGGCGCTGCCCGACCTCTGGCCGCTCTGGGGCCAGGATGCAGCTCTCCGCGCCGAGATCGGCAGCTACTTCCCCGCGATCGTGGCGACGCTGTGGTGGTATCCATGCCCGGGCTGCTTCGTGAGCGACATGAGTCGTGGTCCGCTCTACCAGAACACCGCCTTCTGGGACGTGACGCTCAAGCTGTTCTACTGGGCGCCCATCCTCGCGTACCTCGCGGCCGCGATTCTCTGGACGAGGAAGATCGTGACGAACCGACTCGCCGGCGCCCCCGCGGACGAAGGGGAGCGCCGGCTCCTGATCCTCGCGTTCGCCGGAGGGTTCCTCCTCGCCTTCAACAAACCACGCGACTGGGTCCATCTCATGATGGTCTACCCGCCCGCGCTCACTCTGGGCGCGGTGCTCCTCTACGACACGATGCGGACACTCCCGCGTCCGGCCCGTCGCGTCGCCGCCGCGGTCGCGGGCCTGGCGATGCTGGTGACGATGGGGCTTTCCGTCGCGCTGATGATCGATCTCCGACACCGCGTCGACTTCCCGCTCGAGATGCCGCGCGGAGGGGTCTACAGCGACCCGCAGAACGGCCCGATCATCCAGGACGTCGTCGACTACGTCGATCGGGAAGCGCCGGCGGCGGAGCCCGTACCCGTCTACCCGGTGCAACCCATGATCGGCTTCCTGGCGGGTCGCCCGACCCCCGGGGGCTACTACGTCGTCTGGCCGTCGCAGAATCCGAACCGCGACGACACGATCATCGCGGACTTCGAAGACGAGAACGTCTCGCACGTGGTGTACAGCGTCTCGCAGTACTCGCACCTCGGACCGTTCCGGCAGAACGCACCGAAGCTCTACGACTACCTGGTCGAGAACTTCGAGGTGGATCGGGTCTTCTCACGCGAGCCGTACGGCCCCGTCGTGATGGGACTCCGTCGACAGCCCGCCCCGCTCGGGAATCCGACGCCCCTCCGGGCGCAGCTCCGGCGCGAGCCGCCGGACGGCACGGCCGCCTGGGAGAGCTGGCCCTTCGACCGCGTTCTCACCCACGAGGTCGGGAAGCCGCTCAAGCTCCACCTGCGCGTCCCCGAGCGACAGACGAACTTCGTGTTCGGATACGGAATCAACCCCGACCGATGGCTCGAGCTGAAAGGGGGGCCCTTCACGTTCCGCATCACGCTGCTCGAGCCGGGGAACCCGGCGCGCCTCGTCGTCTTCGAGGAAGAGCTCGATCCCGCACTCGCGGTCGAAGACCGCGGCTGGAGGTTCGCGAACGTCGACCTGGAGGCGTTCGCCGGACGGCCGATCCGGCTCGTGCTCTCGGTCGAATCCGAGCGCCACGAGCCGGAGCCGAAGAGCCTGGCCGGTTGGAAGAGTCCGCGATTCGTCGAACGCCGCGCGCCGCTGCTTCCGGTTCAGGTGGACGGATAGAGCTCCGGGAGCACGCGCTCACCCCGTGCGGGCGAGTCCGCGCGGACGCTCGAGCGACGGGCCGCGTCGAAGGCGCGCCAGAAGCTCGCGCCCGTGAACGCATCGGCGCCCGGCGCGTAGAGGCTGCGGTCGAGCTTCGCCGCCTCCTCCTCGAACCCGGGATGTCCGAGCGCTCGCGCGATGGTCCGCGGGTTCCCGGGTGCCCCCACTCCGAAGCTCGCGCGGGACCACCGAACCAGCGCGTCCCGCACCGCCGCGGCGTCGTTCCCATCGCACGCCGCACGCACACTCTTCAGCAGCGCGGGAGCCGTCGGCGGTGCCGCTCCGTGACCCGGGGTCGTCCCGGACGGCGTCCCCCGGCGGGCGAAGGCGAAGCCGCCGCCCGCGGCGAGGACGAGCGCGACGACGGCGGCCACGAGAAGCCAGCGATCGTCGAGCGCGCCGGTCCCCGAAGCTTCGGCCGCGAGCGGCGGAACCGCATCGGCCGACGCGGGCTTCACGGTCGCGGCCTCGACCGGGACCTCCGCCGGGTGCACGCCAGGCGCCGCCGTACCGGCGGCAGGTAGGATCTCGATCTCTCGCGCCGGCAAGCTCGCCGTGCGGCCCTCCTCCGCTTCGGCATCCCACCACGAGACCTCGACGGCAGGCAGGGTCGCTCGTCCCGGCTGCGACGGTACGAGCGCCACGGTCTGCTCACGAACGGAAACGATCCCGTCGTCGGTGGGAAGACTTCCGTCGCGCGACCCCTCGTCGTACTGACGCACTCCGGACACGCTCGGGATCTCGAAGGCCGGCAGCTGCTCCGCGGAAGCACCGAGCGCACGCAGGACGACCGTGCGCTTCACGGCTTCGCCGACCCGGAAGGACGGCGTCGCCGGCTCGAACGTCTCCGCGAGCTCGACGTGCCGGGCCGGCAGGAACCATCCCTCATCCGCAGCGTCGGGACGCGCTCGCACGTCGAGCTCGACCGGGTTGGAGCGCACACGCACCTTGCGGCCCGGGTTGAACATGTCGTCGAGGAGCGAAGAACCGAATCCGGACCGCCCGAACATGCCCGCAAACGGGTCGCTCCCACCGAAGAACTCGTCGAATGGCGAGCGACGGCGCGCATCGGGGTCGTCGATGCGGGCTTCCAGCGTCACCGGCGCAACGACGAGAACGCCGCTGGTCTGCGGCGTGATCGAGTACTCGCGCTCATGGACCCGGTACCGTCGGCCGTGCACGGTCTCCTCGTACGTCCGGCCCTCACCCATTGGCGTCACCCGCGCGTTGTCGACGTGCGGCTCCGAGAGCCCGCCGCCGCGAATGCCGATGCCGTCGTAGACCTTGACCGAGTAGCGCACCTCTCCCTGCACGTAGGGAGCGTCGCGATCGACCGAGCTCTCGACGAAGAGGTCGGGCGCATCCGCGCGGCTCGGCGGGGGTCCCGCCTCGGCGACGCGGAGCCGAAGCGGCTCGCTCGAGAGGGAGCCGGCGTGGATCGCCGGGACGACGACGTCTCCCGTCGCGCGCGGAAGCAACGTGACGGTCCAGTCGACGCTCGCCTCCCGTCGTCCGTTCACGATCGACAGACGATGGCTCTGCTGCGTGCCGAGGATCTCGAAGTCCTCTTCGAGTGGAGCCAGGTCCGGCGCCACCATCGAGCCGTCGGCCGGCAGACGAAGCTGGAGCTGCACCCGCTCACCTTCGCGAACGGTCGTGTGGCCCAACCGGGCCGGAAGGCCGGACGCCCACGCGCTCGAAGCCACGAGCACGAGAGACGCCGCGAGCGCCAGGGACGCGCGGTTCACCACCATGGATTGGTTCCTCCTTGCTGCACGAGCCGCCGTTGCCGTTCGGCGAACCGCTTCTCGGCGTACGTTCGATGGATCTTGGCGCGGAGGAGACCCGCCGGATCGTCGGGCACCTGGCGAAGCAGTTGCTCACGCGCCTGTCGTTCTTCGGTCATCGGCTCGGTCGCCGGCGCCGACGCCCGCTGCGACACGGGCTCGCCATCCTCCGGCTCGCCTTCGGTCGTTTCGAGAGCCTGGTCCACCCGTTCCCGGACCGGGTTCTCTCCGGTCTCCGCATCGCGCTCGGGCTGCGCTCGAGTCGCATCCTCGTCGGGGGAGGGATCGTCTCCGGACTCGCCCTTGGCGTCCCGTCGCTCCGTCGAGGCTTCGCCCCGGTCTTCTTCGGCCGCCGCCTGCCGCGAGTCCTCCTGCGGCTCGCCCCGGTCCTGCTCTGTGCTCACCTCCGGCGAGGCCGGGGGATCCGACGCGTCCGCCTCGTCGCCCGCCTCGGCTCGTGCTTGCGGCTCCGAGCCGGCACCGGAGGACTCGTCCGAAGCGCGCGGCTCGGACTCTTCCGTCCCCGACGAGCTCCGGGAGTGCTCGGACGGCGACCGCTCCTCGGAGCCGTCGCCGCTTTGCTCCTGTCGCTCCTGCTGCCGTTGCTCCTCCGACTCCTGTCGCTGCTGGTCCAGAAGCTTCCGCACGAGCTCGCGGTTGAACTCCGCGTCCTCGTGGCCCGGCGCGACTTCGAGGACCTCGTCGTACGCCGCGATGGCCTCTTCGAGCTTCCCGCTCTTCGCGAGCGCGTTGCCGAGGTTGTAGCGATTCTCGGTTCCCGCGAGCGCGGCAAACTCCTGGGAGGCCGCGTCGAAGTCGCCCCTCTCGTACTGTGCGGC
Source organism: bacterium (assembly GCA_030430245.1). Lineage (GTDB taxonomy): Bacteria > Desulfobacterota > Binatia > UBA12015 > UBA12015 > VGTG01. The sequence goes on from JAUIFY010000124.1 coordinate 9,934, forward strand.
GGCGCGCCAGTCCTCGGATTCGAACAGCTCCGACGCGCGCGCCGCGTCGCCCGTCTCCATCGCCGCCGCCGCCTGCTGATCGCGCGTGTACCAGAGATCGTCCCAGACGCTCGCGCGAGCGTCGAGCGGCGTGCCGAGCGCGACTCCGAGAGCCACGACGGCGAGCCAGCCGCGACGGAACGCGAACGGAGCGAGCAGGAGCGGAACGAAGAGCAGGTACACTCCAGCGTCCTTCCAGATCTCCACGTCGGCGCTCCGCAATGCGCCATCTTCCGACGACGAGGCGAGCGCGAGTGGCTCGGCGAGCAGCACGTCGAGGTCGGCGTCCCCCGCCGCGATCGATGCGTAGCGGCCACCGCCGTCCACCGACAGGGACCGAAGCTCGTCGACCGGAAGCCGTGCCACGTACGTCTCGCCGTCCTCCGTCCGCGCGAAGCCGCCTCGACCATCGGGGACCGGAGCGCCTTCGACCGTGCCCACGCCCAGCACCGACACTCGCCGGCCGCTCGCGGCGGCCCGTCGGGCCGCGGCCTTCGTCGCCGCCGGGTCGTCGCCCGCCGAGTCCGCGAAGAGCAGAATCCGCCCACCGGGCATGCCGGCCTGCTCGAGGAGCGCAACCGCCTGGTCGATCGCACGGTCCGGACGACTCCCGCGGCCGGGCATGATGTCGCTCGTGAGCGTCGGGACCATCTCGGCGATGACCCGTCCGTCATCCGTGAGAGGAGCCGCGACGAAGGGCTCGTCCGAGTAGATGACGAGGCCGACCTGCCCGCCGACGTTGCGCTCGAGGACGTCCTGGAGCTCGTAGCGCGCCCGAGCGAGTCGCGACGGCGTCAGGTCGGTCGCGTCCATCGAAACGGACATGTCGAGCGCCACGACGGTCGGCTCGATCGTCTTCGTCGTGGGCTGCTCGACTCGCTCCCAGCTCGGTCCGGCCATCGCCAGCGTCGTGGCGAGCCAGCCCGCGCCCAGCAGCCAGAGGGGCCATGCACGTCGACCGCCCTCGGCCGGCAACGCGAGGTGGCGCAAGAGATGCGCGTCGACGGTGTCGCGCCACGCGCTCCCCTGAACCGCGGCGCGCGCCATGGACCAGAGCACCACGGCGGCCGGCACCAGAGCGAGCAGCCACCACGGTCGTTCGAAGTGGAAGTCCGTCGGAATCATCATGCTACCTCGGAGACACCTTCCGTCGTGGCGCGCGTGGACCACGAGCTCCACGGGCGGACCTCGGCGAGACCCAGACCCAAGCTCAGAGCCAGTGCGACGCCGAGAGGCCATTCGAAGAGATCGTTCGTGGGACGAACGTAGAGAGGCTCCGCCACCGCCGGCTCGAGCCGATCGATCTCTCGATAGACGTTCGCGAGCCCCTCGACGTTCTTCGCTCGGAAGTACGCACCGCCGGTGAGATCCGCGATCTCCGCAAGCGTGCGCTCGTCGAGGTCGGCGGATGGGTTCACGACCCGGCTACCGAAAGCGGTTCGCATGGCCACTCGATCGGCACCGACGCCGATCGTGTAGATGCGGATCCCCTCGGCCACCGCGACGCGCGCGGCTTCGATCGGATCGAGTACGCCCGCGTTGCTCGCGCCATCGGTCAACAACACGAGCACCCGACTCCCCGTCGGACGATCGCGCAATCGCTTCGTCGCGATCCCGATCGCATCTCCGATCGCCGTCTCCTCACCGGCGAGACCGATCTCGGCCTCGTCGAGCAGGGTCTGGACGGTCGGGCGGTCGAACGTGAGCGGCGCTTGCAGGTAGGCACGCGTTCCGAAGAGAACGAGTCCGACTCGATCGCCCTCGCGTCGTCCGATGAAGTCCTCGGCGACCTCCTTGACGACGGTGAGCCGATCCGCGGAGCGACCGCCGATCGTCAGATCCTCGCGCGCCATGCTGCCCGAGAGGTCCATCGCCAACATCAGGTCGCGACCTTCGGCCGGAAGGGCTACCGGCTCGCCGACCCACACCGGGCGCGCCGCCGCCACGAGCAAGCAGACCCAACCCGCGGACATGACGGCGACGAGCGCCCGGCGCCCGAGCGTGGGTGGAAGGAGACCTCCACGCATCGAGGCGATGGAATCGAAGAACGGAACACGAAGTGCGCCCGCGCGCGTCTGGGGCGCCGCCGGGACGAAGCGACGCACGATCCAGGGCAGCGGGAGGAGCACGAACGCCCAGGGCCACGCGAATTCCATCATGAGTTCCACCGGATCCAATCTCGGGCCGCGGCGAGGACACCGTCGCGGCCCGCGTTCGCGCCAGACGTTGCGAGCGAGGCCGAGCCGGGAGGCGCGTACGGCGCCAGCGCGAGCAGCCGGCCCATGTCGTCGTCGACCTCCACCCGGCGCTTCGCGCGAGGGCTGGTCTCCGACAGGAACTCCTGCCAAGCCGCGCCGTGCAGACTCGCGACACGGGAACGACCGAAGCGGCGAAGGGCGACACGCCGCAGAAGGGTCGAGACCGACGCCGCGAGGTCCTGGACGTCCGGCGAGGCCTGGTCGATCGCCTCGAGCTCCCGAAGCGCGTGGTGGGCGAGGCTCGCTCTGCGGATGCGCACGGCGACGATCCCGAGGACCGCCAGCCCGATGACGGCCGCGAGAAGAGCCCACCAGCCCGGCGCAGGCGGCCACGCGCCGACCGCCTCCGGAAGGTGAATTCCACGCAGCGCGGCGAGGGGATCCGACGCCGACGCCGCGGCGGCCTGCGTCGGATCGCTCATGCTCGGCCTCCTGCCTGCCGCGCGCCTCCGAAGGCCCGCGCGAACCGGTCGGCACGCAGAATGGTCTGGCAATCCTCACCCGTTCGCAGGGGAAGGAAGGCCGCGCGATGACGCGCGCAGAGCCTCTCCAATCGGTCGCGACGTTCGGCGAACCGACCGGCGTACTCCGTGCGCCAGCCGTCGTTCTCGGTCGGAAGCCGCAGGACGCGATCGCCGTCGCTGATCCGGTAGTCTCCCGACGGCGGCGCCACCGTCTCGAGTGCGTCGTGAACCAGAAGGCAGGCGACGTCGCAGCGGCGTGCGAGCCGCCCGATCTCCCGCTCGGCGGCGTCGTCGAGATCGTGGAAGTCGCTGATCAAGAGCACCAGCGTCCCCGGACGCGCGACCCGCCCGAGTCGCGCCAAACCCTCGCTCAGAGAGAGCGAGGAGCCTTCCGTCTCGTCCGCGGTCGCATCGCTGAGGTGCCTCAGGAATCCGACCAGCCGGCCCCGCGTGCGTTGCGGCGCGACCTCCGTGTGGCCCGAAGGCCGGAGCAGGATTCCGCCGACGCGATCGCCCGCGTCCCGCGCCGCCCAGGCGAGTGTCGCCGCCGCCCGGGCGGCCAGGACGGACTTGAACGAATCGCGCGTGCCGAAGCGCATCGGGAGACGCGCGTCCACGAGCATCAGGACTGGCCGCTCGCGCTCTTCGTGAAAGAGCTTCGTGTGAACCCGACCGGTGCGAGCCATGACCCGCCAGTCGATCGTGCGAACGTCGTCGCCGGCCTGATACTCGCGAGACTCGTCGAACTCCATTCCCCGACCATGGAAGGCCGAGTCGTAGGAGCCCGACTGCAGCGTGCGAACCCGCCCGGTCGGGGAGATCCCCACCGATCGGTGCGCCGATCGCTGTCGCACGAGTTCGTCGAGGCTCGCCACCACGCCGTAGCGCTCATCTCTGGGAGTGGACATGGATCTCGTCCTCTCGCGTCGCCGTCAGACCAGGGGCACCCGAGCGATGAGCTCGTCGAGGAAGGTGTCCGGCGTCATCCCATCGGCTTCCGCCTCGAACGTGAGCAGAACCCGGTGACGCAGAACGTCCTTCGCGACCGCCTGGACGTCCTCCGGAGCCACGAACTCGGCGCCGCGCAACCATGCGTGGGCGCGCGCGCATCGATCGAGGGCGATCGTGCCGCGGGGGCTCGCTCCACAGCGCACGGCGCCCGCCAGGTCCTGTCCGTACGCCGAAGGAGTACGCGTGGCCAGCACCAGCTGAACGGCGTACTCCTCCAGCGCCGGAGCGAGGTAAAGCTCCAATGCTTCACCCCGCGCCGCGAAGATCGTCGCCTGGGAGACGGTCGTGAACTCCGGGCGATTCTCTCCGCGTGCCTCTCCGCGTACGAGCTGAAGGATCTTCTTCTCGGACTCGACGTTCGGGTAGTCGATCCGGATGTGCATCAGGAAGCGATCGAGCTGTGCCTCCGGGAGGGGGTACGTACCTTCCTGCTCGATCGGATTCTGCGTCGCCATGACGAGAAAGAGCTTCGGGAGGTCGTACGTGTGACGTCCGACGGTGACCTGTCGCTCCGCCATCGCCTCGAGCAGGGCGGACTGCACCTTGGCCGGTGCGCGGTTGATCTCGTCGGCGAGGACCAGGTTGTGGAAGACGGGACCCGGCTGGAACCGAAAGCTGCCGTCCTCCGGTCGGTAGACGTCGGTTCCCGTCAGGTCGGCGGGGAGAAGGTCCGGCGTGAACTGGATTCGATGATGGTCGGCCTCGATCGCGTCGGAAAGCTCTCGGATCGCTTTGGTCTTCGCCAGCCCGGGCGCTCCCTCGACGAGGAGATGTCCATCGGCCAGCAAGGCGACCAGAAGGCGGTCGGTCAGGACCTCCTGCCCGAGAATGCAGTGATTCAGGTGGTCGCGCAGCCGGTCGAACGGCACACGGGGGTCCGTGGACTCGGTCGGAAACGCGGCAACTCGTTCGTTCATCGGATGGCTCCTCCTTGGCAAAGCAGCGATGGTTCGCTTCGTGGTCGCTGGTTTCGACGTGAAGAATGCGTCGAACACCCATTCCGGGAGCTTTCCGATTCATGAACTCTCGTTCATGGAAGGTGCCGGAGCCGGTGCCATGCCATGGCGCCGAGGCCCGGCCGGTGGTCGCTCGACGGGCGGCAGGTTGAACCCGAGCCGAGCCTGGCCGAGAATCGTCCCGGAACAGGAGCCCGCATGAAGACTTCGCTCGTACTGACGTGCATCGGTCCCGATCGACCCGGCCTCGTCGAGTCGCTCTCGCGCGTCGTCGCCGACCACGACGGAAACTGGGTCGAGAGCCGCATGGCCCACCTCGGAGGCCAGTTCGCGGGCCTCTTGCGGGTCGAGGTGGCGCCGAACGACTCGGCCGAGCTGGTGAAGGCCCTCGAGGCCCTCGGCGACGGCGGCTTCCGGATCACCGTGACGGCGAGCGACGGCGAGCCCACACGCGCCGAGCGCCTCGTGAAGCTCTCCCTGGTGGGCAACGATCGCCCGGGCATCGTGCGCGAGATCTCGCGCGTTCTCGCCGCCCACGAGGTGAACGTCGAGGAGCTGGAGACGTCGTGTACGAGCGCGCCCGTATCGGGTGAGCCACTTTTCCAGGCGAAGGCCAGTCTCCACGTGCCGAGCTCCGTTTCCACCGACGCCCTTCGCGACGGACTCGAGGAGATCGCGAACGACCTCATGGTCGACGTCGACCTCGAAACCTCCCCGTAAGGAACGCAGCACGGGGCGCGTCCCCACTCGACATGGGCGAACCGCTTCGGAACGACCGATTTCCGCGCGCGTCGAAGTATGACCGCGATTGGATCTTCGAGCTCCAGATGGGGCCGAACGCGCTCTGGCTCATGGAGTGGCTCTGCGGCGACCTGGATCTGCAGCCCGGCATGCGCGTCCTCGACATGGGATGCGGCATGGCGATGTCGAGCATGTTCCTGGCGCGCGAGTACGACGTGCAGGTCTGGGCGAACGATCTGTGGATCCCCGCGACCGACAACTGGAGGCGAATCTGCGAGCAGCGACTCGACGACCGCGTGTTTCCGATCCACGCGGAGGCGAACGCCCTTCCCTACGCCGAGGAGTTCTTCGACGCGATCGTCACGGTCGACGCGTACCACTACTTCGGTCTGACCGACGACTACCTCGACCGGTTCGCCCGTCTGGTGAAGCCGGGCGGGCAGATCGGGATCGCCGTCCCGGGCCGAACGATCGACCTCCCCGACGCAGCGAAGCCCGCGCACCTCGAGACGTGGCTCGCCGAGGAAGAGGGTGCCTGGGAGACGTGGCAGAGCGCCGCGTTCTGGAAACGCCACCTGGGCCGGTGCGACCTCGTCGAGGTGGAGCTCGCGGACACGCTCGAAGACGGCTGGCGCGACTGGGTGTCGTTCGGCGAGCTCACCCTCGCGGCGGGCGAGGCCCGGCCACCGGGGCGCGCCGATCTCGCCCGCAAGGAGGTCGAGGCCATCCGCGAGGACGCGGGTCGCACCCTGGGTTTCGTTCGAGCGATCGTGCGCCGCCGATCGTAGAGACGGTCCCGTGTGGACCTCTCCGACGCCGTCGCGTAGGCCGTGCCCATGACCTACGAGACACTTCGTCTGGAGAAGTCGGGGCGGGTCGCGCGGATCACGCTCGATCGCCCCGACCGTCGGAACGCACTGAACGCCCGCGCCCTCGAAGAGATCCGCGCCGTCTTCGACGAGCTCCAAACGGCATTCGAGATCTCGGTCGTCGTTCTCTCCGGACGGGGCCCCTCGTTCTGTGCCGGCGCGGATCGCAAGGACCCGCCGGGGCGCGGCACGAATCCGACCGGGCTCGCACGCGAGCGTCGCTACATGGCGCAGCTGGGCAAGCGCGCGATCGACGCGATCCTGCGGTGCGAAGCGGTCACGATCGCGCGCGTCCACGGACACGCGATCGGCGGGGGCTTTCTTCTCGCGGGCGCATGCGACTTCCGTGTCGCCGGGCGAAGCACCATCTTCTCCGTCCCCGAGGTCGACCTCGGCATTCCCCTCACGTGGGGCGGGGCCCCTCTTCTCGCCCATCTCGTGGGTTCGGCACGCGCGAAGGAGATCATCCTCCTCTGCGAACGCCTCGACGCCGAGACCGTCGAACGCTTCGGCTTCCTGAACCGCGTCGTCGACGACGACGCGCTCGACGCGACGGTCGACGATTGGGTGGCACGCCTGGCGGCGAAGCCCGAATGGGCGCTGCACATGTCGAAGACCCAGTTCCGCGGCTACGATCGAATGGC
>JAUIFY010000420.1 GCA_030430245.1 bacterium
GAAGGATCCGACCGCCCGCACTCGAAACGCGGGAGTCGTCGACATCACGACCTCGCTGCCCATCGGACGCACTTCGTCTCCCGTCCCACCCCCGTTCACGAGATCGAACCAGAGAAGGATGCGCGGACCGCTCGTGCCGTACGTCTCGCGCCGCTCGAGCGCGTCCCAGATCGCCTCGCGCGAACGGCCCTCGGCGTGAACCGCCGCGAGCCCCCCAGTCAGGAAGAACGAGCCCGCACGCTCGGCCTCGAAGAGGGCGACGCTCGGCACGGCCGCGGCGTCGTCGAATCGCTCGGCCTCGACCGCGGCGGGGCGAGCGTACGCGTCGACGAGAGCGGAACGGCCGATCTCGCCCAGGCGCGCGTCGGTGAACTCGCGTCGGAGGACCTCTTTGTAGCCGGTTCCGGGTCGCGCCGTGTGCCCGTCGCTGGACGCGATGAATCCGAACCGGAAGCGATCGCCGGCACCCGGGCTCTCCTCGTTCACCAGCGCGAGGATGGACTGGACGCTGCTGCGGGGTCGGTAGTTGAAGGCGGACTGAAAGCAATCCCGACACTGCCCCGCATCGAGCCAGTCGTCGGGCTCCGCGCCCGGCACCGTCCAGGGTCCCGCGTTCCGGTCCGCATCGACGAAGGCCTGGCGCGCCTCCGCGGCCCGATTCTCGCACTCGGCCGGCGCAGCCCCCGCCTCGGCGCATCGTGCTCGGATGATCTCTCCCGCGCGCCAGCACGCCGGAAGATACTCCGGCCTCGGCTCGGGACAGCCGCGCGTCCCGTCCCGGCCGATGTCGACAGCAGCCCACGGACGCGCCTCCTCGGAGTTGCCGTGGCCGGAGTAGACCTCGATCAGGCGTTGCCGCGTGGGGTCGTGGTTCTCCGCCGTCAGCTGCTTCGCCCAACCGGAGCCCGGCGGCGTGTACATGCCCCACGCCGTGCCGTGGGGAATCACGAGCGAGGGCACGCCCCAGTCGTCGAGCTTTGCGAAGAGCTCACCGGGCGTCCGTACCTCCTCCAAGCACTCGGGCGAGAGATCGCGCACGGGCACCCCGAGCGGACACGGCTCACGGTCGGAGAGCTCGGCCATGAACGTGGCGAGGGATTGGCCCCGCTCGAGGAGCAGCGCGGCCGCTCCGAGGAGGAGCGGCCCCCCGCGCCCCGTGCTGAACGCACTCGGCACCCCCGGGGGAGGCGCGGCCGCGATCGGTCGGGTCGGGATCGATGCGTCATCCAGCTCGCGCAGGATCACGTTCTTGTGCCCGAAGTGGTTGGTCGGGCTCGAACCCATCTGCGTCCACTCCCATCCGAGGAACGAGACCAGGTCGGGGCGCTCCGCGCTGCGGCCCAGCGCATCGCATTGCTGCATCGCCTCGACCGTTTCCCGCCACTTCCGCGGCGTGAGCGAGTTGGCGTGATCGTTGATCGACCAGAAGTCGAGACGCGCGCAGTGCCGTGCGAAGTCACACGCGTCGGCCACCGGGTGCGTCCCTTCCCCGCCCGCGATGGGCATCGTGAGTTGGAACGCGTCGAGGGAGAAGGAGCTGTGCACGTGCAGGTCGCCGAAGAGAATCTGCTTCGGCCCCTCGACCCCGACGGCCTCGGCCGCCATCGCGATCCGGGCCTCCCGAGCCTCGACGGCAGCCCCGGGCAACGGCAACGCTCGCGGGACACCCGCGTGCAACACATCGCCGTACCAACCCAGCCCGGACGTCCAGACGAAGAACGCGAACACGCACACGGCCGCGCCGAGCAACCAGAAGACCCGCCGAAGGGGAGACGCCATTCGGCGCTTCTAGCCTGGACGACCCAGGAGGTCACATCCCCGCCGCGCGGGAAGCCAGGCAGCGCCTGGGCCTACGATCCAGCCTCGGAGAAGGAAGCCGACGACGGACCCCGCGGGCCAAGCCACACGATGGCGTTGCGCCGAAACCGTGCGCGGTTGACTCCACCGGGGTGATCGGGTGTCGTCGTCCTCCGGTTTCGGTCATGCAGGAAGGGTTCGCCAGGGCGCACCAGCCGCGCAACACGATCCGCGCGGCGATGCTCGCGGTGGGCCTCTGTGGACTGGCTCTCGCGACCGCGACCACGATCACGAGTCTCGGTTGGATCGGACGCACGTTCCCCGGGTTCCTCCTCCTCGAGGATCGCGTGGTCGCGGCGATCGCGCTTCCGCACTGGTCGGGTGCGACCGTGCCGAATCTCTTCCTGAGCCAGGTCGTCGCCGTCGACGGAGTGGCGACGAGCGAGGAGGCCGAGATCTACGCGGCCGCCGAGACGGCCGGCAGCGGCAGCCTCCTTCAGTACCAGCTACGAGACGGGCGGCGAACGCGGGGGATCTCCCTCGTGACTTCGACGTTCACGCGGGGCGACTGGCTGCTGCTCTTCGGCAGCTACCTCGTGAACGGGGTGGTCTTCCTGGTGTCCGGCCTCATCGCCTGGAGCTTCCGGCCGACGTCGCCACTCGCGAGGTCGTTTCTCTTCTTCTCGGTCACGGCCGCCGTCTATCTGTTCACGGCCATGGACCTCTACGGGCCCGCGACGTTCGTGCATCTCTACCTGCTGGCGAACTCCCTCCTCCCGGCGACCGCGCTGGACCTCGCCCTGCTCTTTCCCTCGGCGCACCGCTGGGCCGGCAAGCGCTGGATGGCGTATCCGGTCGCCGGGCTGGTGTTCTTGCTGTACGAGCTGTTCCTCCATGCGCCGCGCGCGTCCACGACGATCTTCCAGATCAACACGATCTACCTCGGACTCGTCGGACTGTTCTTCGGCGGCCGCCTGCTGGCCGCCTACTTCGACCGCGACGCACTGCTCGCACGACAGCGCGTACGCATCGTCCTGCTCGGCACCCTCGTCGGACTCTCCGTTCCCGGGCTGGTCCTGATCGGGTCTTCGTTCCTCCGCGCGACTCTGGCGATGAACGTCTTGCTCTTCGCGTTCTTCGTGTTCCCCTTGTCCCTCGCGTACGCCATCGTCATTCACGACCTGTTCGAGATCGACGCGATGGTGAAGCGCGGCGCGACCTACCTCCTCGCGACCGGCGCCGTCGGCGCCGCCTACGTCGCGGCGGCGACGACCCTGAAC
>JAUIFY010000125.1 GCA_030430245.1 bacterium
CAGGCCGACGCGTACGAGGGGGTGCAGTCGTTTCTCGAGAAGCGGTCGCCGCGCTTCTCGATGAAGCCGAGCACGCAGATGCCGCCGTTCTACCCGTGGTGGAAGGAGTCATGATTCCGCGCTGGCTCGGAATCGTCGCGATGCTCCTCGGCACGACCGCGTTGGCCGTCGACATCGATCCCGCCAAGATCGTCGACCTGTCGCATACGTACGACGCGAACACGGTCTACTGGCCCACCGATCGGCAGGGCTTCGAGCTCGAGAAGCTCGAGGAAGGAGTGACCGACGGCGGGTGGTTCTACGCCGCGAACCGCTTCGAGACCGCAGAGCACGGTGGCACGCATCTCGATGCACCGATCCACTTCGCACGAGGGAAGCGGACGGCGGACGAGGTGCCGCTCTCCCAGCTCATCGGCCCGCTCGTGGTCGTCGACGTGACCGCGAAGGCCGCCGCGGACTCGGACTACCGGGTGACGGTCGCCGATCTCGAGTCGTGGGAATCGAAGTACGGGCGCATTCCGGACGGCGCGATCGTCGCGATGCGGAGCGGCTGGTCGGAGCGTTGGCCCGATCGCGCGGAGGTGCTGGGAACCGCGGTCGCCGGAGACACGGCGAATCTGCACTTCCCGGGCTTCTCCGCGGAGTCGGCCCGCTTCCTGGTCGAGAAGCGCAAGATCGGCGCGGTCGGCGTCGACACGCCGAGCATCGATCACGGTCCGTCGAAAGACTTCATCGTCCACCAGATCGTAAACGGAGCGAACCTCGCGGGGCTCGAGAATCTCGCCCGTCTCGAAGACGTGCCCGAGTCGGGAGCGACGATCGTCGCGCTTCCAATGAAGATCGGTGGCGGCTCCGGCGCGCCCGTTCGGGCGATCGCGTTGTTGCCGTAGGAGTAGGGAGAGGAAGAGAAATGAAGATCGGAATCGGAATCGGGGAGATCGGCGGGCGGCCCGCGACGATCGACGAGCTCGTCGAGCAAGTGAAGCGGGCGGAGGCCGATGGTTTCGCGACCGGCTGGATCGCGAACATCTTCGGACTCGACGCGATCGTCGGGTGTGCGCTCGCTGGGCGCGAGACGCGCACGATCGAGCTCGGGACCGCGGTCGTTCCGAGCTACCCACGCCACCCCACCGCCATGGCCCAGCAGGCGCTGTCGGCGAACGCCGCTTGCAAGGGGCGCTTCGCTCTCGGCATCGGTCTGTCGCACCAGATCGTGATCGAGAACATGCTCGGGCTGTCGTACGCGAAGCCCTACAGCCACATGAAGGAATACGTGGAGGCGCTGAACCCGCTACTTCGTGGCGAGCAGGTGGCGCATGAGGGCGCCGAGTACTCGATCCACGCGCAGTTCCAGGTGCCGGGCGCCTCCGCCCCGGCGCTGTTGATCGCGGCGCTCGCACCCAAGATGCTGGCGCTCGCGGGAAGCCAGGCCGCCGGAACGATCACCTGGATGACCGCCGAGAAGACGATCCGCGAGCACACCGCCCCGCGCATCAACGAGGCCGCAGCGGCCGCCGGGCGCCCCGCGCCCCGCGTCGTGTGCGGGCTTCCGATCTCGGTGACGGATGACCCGAAGGGCGCTCGCGCGAAAGCGGCCGATGCGTTCGTCGTCTATGGCACGCTGCCCTCGTATCGAGCGATGCTCGATCGCGAGGGGGCGGAGGGACCGGGCGACGTCGCGATCGTCGGCGACGAGAGCGATTGTGCCGCGCAGCTCGATCGACTCGCCGAGGCCGGTGTGACCGACTATCTCGCGGTGCCGTTCCCGACGGGCGACGACGGACAGGCGTCGATGGCGCGAACCCGGGATTTCCTGATCCGGCGGATCCGCGGCTGAGCGGGCCGGGGAGCTACTTCTTCTTGGCGGGAAGAGACGACGCGTAGGCGAGACCCTCGTCGACCCATCTCTGGAGGGCCGCCTTCGTACGGAACCCGGGTGGGTCGACGAGGACGATGCTCTTCATCGGGCGGCCGGTGAAGTCGCAGATGCGCGCGTGCGCCCGCTTCGCGAGGACGGCGGCACGCTCCTCGCCCGGGCGGACCATGAGACCGCCATCCTTCATGGTGCCGCAGCACATGTTGCCGCGATGGAGAAAGCAGTGGCCGCCGAACATCCTCTTCTCGGTGATGTCGCGGGTGCCCGCGAGGGCGTCGCGCACGCGGTCGACGAGATGTTGGGTCCGCATGACGAGGTCGCTCCTCACGTGTCGTTCGTCGCTTCGAGCTCGGAAGCGGATGGGGAGATGGCGAATGCCGGTGTGCTTGTTGCTCCGCGTCCACTCGGGCTCCCCCGCGAGCTCGATCGCCTCCAGGCGCCCGAACACCTCCTCGAAGATCACCGTCATCTCGAGGCGGGCGAGGTTCGCGCCGAGGCAATGATGGACGCCGTGTCCGAAGCCGATGTGCGGATTCGGGTTCCGGCGGATGTCGAACTCCATCGATCGATGGAACACCAGCTCGTCGCGGTTCGCCGAGGCCTCCCAGAACGCGATCTTGTCCCCGGCGTGCATCGCGTGTCCGTGGAACTCCACGTCGCGGGTGAGAGTGCGCCGGTTGTAGGCGGCGGGCGACGTCCAGCGCACCATCTCCTCGATCGCGAGCGGGAGGAGAGACGGGTCGTTCGAGAGAGCCTTCAGTTGGTCGGGGTGGCGCGTCAGCTCGAGCAGTCCCCCCGCGGTCGCGTTGCGGGTCGTGTCCGCTCCCGCCGCGAACAGGAGGAAGAAGAACGCGAAGAGCTCTTCCTCGGTGAGTCTCGGCGGGTCTTCGTCGGGGAGCTCCGCGTGCAAGACGATCGACAGCATGTCGTCGGCGGGCGTGGCCCGCTTCGCCTCCATGAGCCTTCCGCCGTACTCCGCGAGCTTCGCCGACGCGATGGCCGACTCCTCCGTCTGCTCGAAGGCGCGCTTACCCCGGAAGTCGAACGTGTAGTCGATCCACTCGAAGACCTGGCCGCGGTCTTCTTCGGGTACGCCGAGAAGAATGGAGATCGCCTGCAGCGGGAGCTCGGCGGCGATCTTCACGAGGAAATCGCACTCGGTGCCGGCCGAGATCTCGTCGACGAGCCGGCGCGTGCGCGCGCGGAGCTCCTTCTCGAGGCGGCGGACCGTGCGCGGGCGGAAACCTTCGCTGACCAGCCGACGCACTCGTCGATGCCGGGGGTCGTCCATCATGTTGAGCGCGCGCCCGGCCATGATGTTGTCTGGGAGGATCGTACCGCCGCTCGGCCGGCCGGGGCCCCCGACCGAGGAGAAGGTCCGCGGATCGCGCATCACCTCGAGGGACTCGGCGTGCGTCGCGACGGACCAGAAGCCGACTCCATCCGCCGTGTTCTCGATCGCCGGATGCCACCAGATCGGCGCGACCTTCCGGTGGAGCCGGAAGATCTCGTGCGGGAACCCGTCCTCGAACAGGCGGAGATCGCAGAGGTCATGGTCGGCGAGCTTCATCGGCAGGGACGACGCATACGCGTTCCCGAGTCCACGGGAAAGACGGTTCGTCGGCCGGGGCACGGAGATCCGTGCCCCGGGGCGCGTGTTCAGCTCGCGCGGGCGAGGTGGGCCGCGGTGGCGCTCCTCGCGCCGGCTTCTTCTGGTCGGCGCAGCAGGTAGGCGAGCGGGCCGACGCTTCCGAGCGCGAGCGTGAGCAACACGTACGGGGTGGCTGAGATCCCGTGCTCGCGGGCGTCCCGCGTCATCCACACGAGGGCCAGGCCGAGGGCGATGAAGAGGTCGACTCCGACCGTGATGCCCACGATGTTCGAGAACATCGCCTCGAAGAACCCGACATAGCCCACCTCGTAGACCGCGTAGGCGGTGAGGCACGTGAAATCGAACAGAACGGCGACGACTGCGATCTTCTTCCAGCTCATGGGACCCTCCCTTTCGGGTCGCTCGGGGGCTCGCCCGAATGCGAGCATGGCGAACCCCGTCCAAGTCTCGTGCCGGTCAGCCCGAGAACGGAAGGACCCCGAGCCGCGGGCGTTTCCCCGCCCCGGCCGCCGACGTCGCGTCCGCGCATGGCCCGGAGCCGCGTGGCGGTGCAGACGCACCCGTGGCGCGCGCGCAACGGAGGGGCCGCGGAGGTTGCATTCGATCGGCGACTCGCCCGAGAATCGCGGTCACGCGGCGCCTGGCCGGGGATGGCCCCGCGATTGCAGAGACCGCAACCGCATGGGGAAGCGAGAAGACGACAAGACGGGCTGGTGTCGCGAGCGTTGGCTGGGCATGGCGGGCGGCCTCCTGGTCGGCGGGATGGACGCGCTCCTCGCGATGGCGCTCGGCATCCGGTTCATGGCGGACGAACAGGACGTCACGTGGCTCGGGTTGGGCTTCTACGCGGTGTCGTTCGCGCTCACCGGGTACCTCTTCGGGCTCGTTCTGGAGGCCCGACGGCGCGAGCGTCGACAGGCGGTCGTGATCCGCGAGCAGCTCGAGACCGTCGACGCGACCCGTGCGCGGCTCGCGCAGAGCGAGAAGCTCGCCGCGTTGGGGCAGCTCGCCGCGGCCGTCGCCCACGAGGTCCGGAACGCGTTTGCCGTCATCCGGTCTTCCGCGCAGGGCATCACCGAGACTCTGCCGGAGGGCGACACCGAGGGCCGCGAGTCGTGCTCGTTCATCGTGGCCGAGATCGATCGCCTGACGAACGTCGTGAACTCCCTCCTGTCGTTTGCTCGTCCGCTCCGTCTCGCGCCCCGGCCGGTCGACGTCCACGAGCTCCTCGATCACGCCCAGCTGCTCGCCCGGCAGGAGCTCGACGCCAAGCAGATTCGGCTCGTCCGCGACGCCGGAACCCGGCTTCCGCCGATCGAGGCCGACTCGGACCTGGTCGTCCAGGTGCTTCTCGATCTGCTCTCGAACGCGGCGCAGGCGACGCCTCCCGGAAGCGAGGTGCGGCTGGAGGCGCAGGCGCGCGCCGAGGAGGTGCAGATCGAGGTGGCCGATGCGGGGCCGGGCGTGCCGGCGGATCTCCGCTCGCGCATCTTCGATCCGTTCTTCACGACACGCGACAAGGGAACCGGGCTCGGGCTGGCCGTCGCGCGCCAGATCGTCGAAGCGCATCGCGGTCGGATCGAGGTCGCGGAAGCCCCCAGCGGCGGCGCCTGCTTTCGCGTCTCGCTTCCCGCGGCGGTCGCCGAGACGGGAGCTGCCGCGTGACGCCCCGCGTGCTCGTCGTCGACGACGAGGAGCGTCTCGCTCGCTTGATCGCGCAGACCCTCCGTCGTGCCGGCTACGACTGCGAAGTGTTCGGCGCCGCCGAGGACGCGCTCGCGTCGGCCGAGTCGCGTCGTCCCGACGTCGTCGTCACCGATTGCCGGATGCCGGGGATGGACGGACTCCAGCTCTTGAAGGAGCTCCGCTCGCGGCATCCCGACCTTCCCGTCATCCTGGTCACGGCCTTCGCCGACGTTCCCTCGGCCGTCGCCGCGATGCGGGAAGGCGCGTTCGACTACGTCGCCAAGCCGTTCGACAACGAAGAGCTCCGCGCGCTCGTTGCGCGCGCCGTCGACCTCGTCCGTCTCGAGCGCGAGAATCGCTATCTCCGCCAGGAGGTCGGACGCCGCTACTCTCCGGAGGCAATGGTGGCCGAGAGCTCGGCGAGCCGCGATCTGATGGAGCTGGTTCGGCGCGTCGCGCCGAGCAGGGCGACGGTGCTGATCCAGGGGGAGAGCGGAACCGGCAAGGAGCTGGTCGCGCGACTCCTGCACTACTGGAGCGACCGCGTCGGGGGCCCCTTCGTCGCCGTCAACTGCAAGGCGTTCGCCGAGGGCATTCTCGAGTCGGAGCTCTTCGGACACGAGAGGGGCGCGTTCACGGGAGCGGCGCAGGCTCGCGAGGGCTGCTTCGAGCGAGCTACGGGCGGCACCCTGTTCCTCGACGAGATCGGCGAGGTGAACCTGGACTTCCAGGCGAAGCTGCTTCGCGTGCTCCAAGACGGAGAGGTCCTGCGGGTGGGGGCGACGAAGTCCCGAAAGGTGGACGTCCGTGTCGTTGCCGCGACGAATCGAGTCCTTCGCGACGACGTCGCGGCGGGAGGGTTTCGCGACGACTTGTTCTTTCGGCTGAACGTCATCCCCGTGCAGCTCACACCGCTACGGGAGCGCCGCGAGGACGTTCTGCCGCTCGCCGAGCACTTCCTCGCGCGCCATCTCGCCGATACGGGACGCCCTCTCGCGCTGTCGGCCGAGGCCATCGAAGCGCTGAACGCACACCCCTGGCCGGGAAACGTGCGCGAGATCGAGAACGTGATCGAGCGCGCGGTCGTCCTGGCTCGTGGAGATCGGATCGTCCCCGAAGATCTCCTCCTGACCGAGACGCTCGCGACCCCGCCGTCGGGCGACGGGACGGACGCCAGCGGGGGGACGCTGCAGGAGCACCTCGATCGGGCCGCGCGGGCGCGCATCGAAGCGGCGATCACGACGGCCGGTGGCCAGCGCTCCGAGGCGGCGAGGGCACTCGGCATCGACCGCACGACGCTCTATCGCACGATGAAACGGCTCGGCCTCGAGTAGCTCGTGCACCCGAGGGATCCGCCGAGTAGAGTCGGGTCCATGAAGACGATGCTCTGCAAGCAGTACGGGCCTCCCGAGAGCCTGGTTCTGGAAGACGTCGAACCGCCGAAGGCCGGCCCCGGGCAGGTCGTCGTCGAGGTGAAGGCGTGCGGGGTGAACTTCCCCGACGTCCTGATCATCGAGAACAAGTATCAGTTCAAGCCACAGCTGCCGTTTGCGCCGGGAGGCGAGATCTCCGGCGTGGTGAAGGAGCTGGGCGAGGGTGTGACGAACGTCGCCGTCGGGGACCGTGTCCTGGCTTCCACGGGCTTCGGCGGATTCGCGGAGGAGATCGCGATCCCAGCCGCCGCTGCCGTGCCGATCCCCGACTCGATGGATTTCCCGACGGCGGCGGCGTTCCTGATGACGTACGGGACCTCCTACTACGCCTTGAAGGATCGCGCGCAGATTCGTCCGGGCGAGAACCTCGTGGTGCTCGGCGCGGCCGGCGGTGTCGGACTCGCGGCCGTCGAGCTCGGCAAGGCGCTCGGCGCGCGGGTGATCGCGGCCGCTTCGAGCGAAGAGAAGCTCGCGGTCTGCAGGGAGCACGGCGCCGACGCGACGATCGACTACTCGAAGGACGGCCTGAAGGACGAGATGAAGGAGCTGACCGGGGGCAAGGGCGCGGACGTCGTCTACGACCCGGTCGGCGGCGAGTACTCGGAGGCCGCCATTCGAGCGACGGCGTGGGAGGGGCGCTTTCTCGTGATCGGGTTCGCGGCGGGCGACATCCCCCGGATTCCCCTCAATCTGACGCTGCTCAAGAGCTGTCAGATCGTCGGCGTCTTCTGGGGAGCGTTCGTCGGGCGCGAGCCCGAGCGCAATCGGCAGAACACGCGCGAGCTCTTCGAGCTGTTCGAGAAGGGCACGATCAAGCCCTACGTCTCGTCCTCGTATCCCCTGGCGGAGGCGGCGAGCGCTCTCCACGAGATCGGTGGCCGCCGGGCGAAGGGCAAGATCGTCGTCGTTCCGTGACGACGGTCGAGCCGGCTCCGTTCACGATGCGCCCTCGGCTCCGATCAGCTTGAGCTCGACCGTGCGTCCGTCCGGGTCCGTCGCGTAGATCGAGGTCCCGTTGCCAGTCGCGCCGTACCGCTCGGCCGGATCGCCGTGGGGAATGCCGCGGCGGTCGAGCTCGGCGACGATGGCGTCCGTGTCGCTCGACGCGACCTGGATGCAGAAGTGATCGTAGAGAGACTCGCCCGGGCCGGCTTCGGTTTTCCAGATGGTGCCGTCGACGATGTCGATCAGCGCCGAGCCGGCGCGCAGCTGATGGAGGCCCAGGTCTGCGATCGTGCGTTCCACCGGGCAGCCGAGTCCGTCGCGGTAGAATCCGAGGACGCTCTCCAGCTGCATGGTGCGGAGGACGATGTGATCGAGTCCGGCGATGGGAAGATCCACAGGGCGGGGTTTCGCACTCCGGCGCTCCCTCGTCCAGCCCCCGGAGCCCTTGCCGGAGCCGTCGCGATCGCGACATGATCCCGCCCCATGCCGAGAGCGCGCGCGAACGGAATCGAGATCGAGTACGAGACCTACGGAGATCGCGGCGGGAGGCCGCTCCTCCTCCTGCGCGGGTTGTCGACGCAGCTCGTCCACTGGGACACGGGATTGTGTCGGGCCCTGGCCGATCGGGGACACTACCTGGTGATCTTCGACAATCGCGACGTCGGAAAGACGACGTGGTTCGACGAAGCCGGCATGCCGGACATCGCGGCGTTGGTCTCCGGGCAGCCGATTCCGCTGGCGTACGGCATCGACGACATGGCCGACGACACCATCGGCCTCATGGACGCGCTCGACCTCGAGTCCGCGCACGTCGCTGGCATTTCGATGGGAGGGATGATCGTCCAGGCGGCGGCGATCCGCCACCCGAGGCGCGTGCGTAGCCTCACCTCGGTCATGTCGAGCACGGGCGGTGCGGAGCTGCCGCCGCCCTCTCCCGCGGCGATGGAGTCCCTCCTCACACCGGCCCCCGACGATCGCGGCGCCTATATCGAGCACATCGTCCGTTCGCAGCGTGTGATCGGGAGCCCTGGATTCCCCTTCGACGAGGAGCGTGAAGCGGAAGTCGCCGCCCGCGCCTTCGACCGTGCGTTTCACCCCGAAGGCTCGGCGCGCCAACTCGTCGCGGTTCAAGCGCACGGAGATCGACGGCCGGCGCTGGCGAAGCTCGACGTGCCGACGCTCGTGATCCACGGGACGGGGGATCCCCTGTTTTCGATCGAGCACGGACGCGACACCGCAGCCGCGATCCCCGGGGCCGAGCTCCGGATCATCGAGGGCATGGGCCACGACATTCCGCGCGGGGCCCACGACGAGATCGTGGACGCGATCAGTCGGCTCACCGCCCGTGTCGATGGCCACTGAGAACGCACGCTTGCCTGGCATCGGGCGTCGGGGCAGACTTCGATCGCTCATGGGTTCGTCGGTGGAGTCGTCTGCGCCGATCGAGGGGAGAGAGGAATGAAGCTCGGACTGTTCTTGCCGCTGCTCGCGGAGCCAGAGAAGTTGCGCGATCTGCTGGTCGCCGGTGCCACGACCGCGGAGAAGGTCGGCTTTCACTCCCTCTGGTTTCCCGAGCACGTCGTGCTCGTGGACAGCCCTCGGTCCAAGTACCCGTACTCGGACGATGGTTCCTTCCCCGTCTCGTCGGGCATGGGGATGCTGGAGCCGTTCGCGGCGATCGCCACCGCGGCCGCGGTGACGGATCGCATCCGCCTGGGCACCGGCATCTGTCTCGTTCCGCAGCGGGCGCCGATCTATACCGCGAAGCAGGTCGCCGACTGTGACGTTCTCTCGGGCGGCCGGATCGACTTCGGCGTCGGCATCGGCTGGCTTCGCGAGGAGTTCGAGGCGCTCGGCGCCGACTTCGACGAGCGCGCCCATCTGTGCCGCGAGTACCTGGCCGCGATGACGTCGCTCTGGACGGACGACGTCTCTCAGCATCAGGGCAACCTTCTGACCATTCCGCCGGTACGGATGTTCCCGAAGCCGGTGCAGAAGCCGCATCCGCCGATCATTTTCGGGGGAGAGAGCATGAACGCGCTCCGTCGGGTCGCGGACCTCGGGCAAGGGTGGTTCGGCTACAGTCTCTCTCCGTCGGAGGCCGCGGAGCGCGTGAAGACCTTGAGCCACGTGCTCTCGCAGCGCGGCCGCCGGCCGGACTCGATCGACGTCAGTGTCTCGCCGTACCTGAAGCCGCATCGCGATGCGGCCTCGCTCGAGGAGTACGCGAACGCCGGCGTCGACCAGGTGATCCTGCTCGCCTTCGCGTCCGAGGTCGATGCGCTTCGTGCGGAGATCGAGGGCATCGCGTCGAGCTTGCTGGAGCGCGCGTCACAGCTCGAGACGCGCGCCCGTCCGCACCACTAGCGAGCGTCCCGACGGGCGGTCGGTGCTCAGGCGTCGATGCCGCGTTCGTCGAACATGTAGCCGACACCGCGCACGGTCACGAGACGCTCCGGGGAGGCGTCGTCGCGTTCGATGCGTCGCCTCAGGCGGCGAACGTGGACGTCGACGGTTCTGGGCTCGACGAAGGTGTCCGGGCCCCAGACGAGCTCCAGGAGCTGGCCGCGATCGAACACCCGGTTGGGATGCCGGGCGAAGAAGCGCAGGAGCTCGAACTCGCGCAAGGAGAGCGTGACCCGCTCTCCGTCGACGTGGACCTCGTAGCTGTCGAAGTCGATTCGCAGTCCACCCCGATCGTACACCTCGTGCGGCGCCTCGGCGGGCTGACGGTACGAGCGGCGGAGCACGGCTTTCAGCCTCGCGGTCAGCTCTCGTGGACTGAACGGCTTCGTCACGTAGTCGTCGGCACCGATCTCCAAGCCCACGACCTTGTCGGCTTCGGCGGCGCGGGCCGTCAGCATCAGAACGGGGAGCTGTGCCGTGGACTCGTCCGCGCGGAGGTGTCGGCATACGTCCAGCCCGGACATACCGGGCATCATGAGGTCGAGGATGATCGCCGCCGGTCGCTCTCGCCGAGCGAGGCGTAGGCCCAGCTCGCCATCGCCCGCTTCGAGCGTCGTGAATCCTTCGCGCTCGAGGCCGACCTTCACGAGCTCGCGGATGTCCTGCTCGTCCTCGATCACGAGAACGCGCTGGCGATCTCCGGTGCGTGTGGCTGCGGAGCCCTCGGCGGTGCCACTGTTCGCAACCATGCTGCTCATAGCGTCCCTCGAATGTTTGAAGCGGGATTCAGGTCGGGACTCGAAGCGAGCCCCGACGGATTTCGGATGCTTCCACACGATAGCCAGGCAGCGAGACGCGGTCGTGACACGTAGGTGACGAATCGGTGACGACCGCCAGCTGCCCATTCCCTGAGCACGGACCGTTCGCGCCGGAGCGCGACGGGGCGTGCCCCTGCGCGAGAGCTCTCGGTCGGTTGGGCTCAGATCGACGGGTCGATCACGAGCTTCGCGGATTCCGTCTGCGTCGCGAAGCCGTCGAAGACGTCCTGCACGTCCTCGAGGGGGCGCGGGCGGATGACGAGCGGCCCGATGTCGATTCGGCGGGTGGCGATTGCGTCGAGCGCTTCCTCGAAATCCTGCGGCGTGTACGCGATCGAGGGCAGCAGGGAGATCCCGCGGTTGAACCAGTGTCCCGGAGTCATCTCCGCCGGCGAGTGGTACGAGGCGACCAGGACGACGCTACCGCCGACGCGCGCGAGGTGGGCCGCACGCTCGATCGACTCGGGGCGACCACTCGCCTCGAAGACGACGTCCGGCCCGCCGCGCGTCAAGTCACGAATCCGATCGTCGGGTTGGTCGTCCGCGGCGAACGCCCCGAGACCGAGCGCGTGCGCGCTCGCCACGCGATGCGGACGCGAGTCGGTGCCGAAGACCAGAGCGCCCTTCTGCCGCGCCACCAACCCGGCGAAGAGTCCGAGCGGCCCGAGGCCGAGAACGCCGACCCGGGTTCCGGGTCGGATGTTTCCGAGTCGGACCGCGTGCCACGCGACCGCCATCGGCTCCACGAGTGCGCCGAGCGGGGGCACGACCGCGCCGGGAAGCCGCCGCAGCGAGGAGACCGGCGCGCGGACGAGCTCGGCGAGTCCTCCCGCCGCGCCCCCGCAGCCCATCATCGCCGCGAGTCCGGGGCCGCATAGATTCTGCTGGCCGCTGGTGCAGAGCTCGCACCGGCCGCAGTAGGGGATCGGGATGACGGCCGCGCGGTCGCCCGCGGTCCACTCGCGGACGCCCTGCCCCACCTCGACCACCGTGCCGGCGATCTCGTGCCCGAGGATCGCGCCGTCGCCCAGGAGGCGATTGCTGTAGATGCTGTGGTCGGTTCCGCAGAGTCCGCAGGCCGACACCGCGAGAATGACCGACTTCTCCTGCGGCTCGGGGTCCGGGACGTTCTCCACCGAGAACCTGCCGTCGCTCAGAATCGCTGCTCGCATGGGGTGCTCGGTTCGTCCATACTTCCTAGCTGCCCGCGGTTCCACCGGATCCCGCGGTCCCCCCACGCCCGAATCCGAGAAACGAATGCTTCGTATGGCCCCCATTCTTCGACCCCACGGGGTGCGATGAGGCAGACGGTCCTCAAGATCGGGCTGCTCGGGCTCGTCGCGGTCGCCTTTCTCTTCGGCGCCAAGCTCCTCGGACTCGATCGGCTCCTGAGCCTGGACGGGCTTCGGGCGTGGGTCGATTCGTGGGGGCGCCTCGGACCGGTCGCGTTCATGGGTCTCTGCATCCTCGGAATCCTCCTGTACCTGCCCGAGAGCTTGCTCCTGACGTTCGGGGGCGCGCTCTTCGGGGGCTGGTCGGCGTTCGCGTACGGTTGGATCGCCACCGTCGTCGGAACGACGACGACGTTCCTGATCGCGCGCTACGTCGCGCGGGATTGGGTGCGGCGGACGTTCGTGGAGAAGCACGAAGGGTTTCGGCGGTTCGACGAACGCTTCTCGCAGCACGGGTTCTTCTGGGTGTTCTTTCTCCGCACCGTTCTCGGGCTCGCGCCGCCACTCAACTGGGCCGTCGGTGCGACGAGCGTTTCGTTCTCGCAGTATGCCGCCGGGACGGCTCTCGGCGTGATCCCGAACGTGGCCGTCTTCGTGTACTTCGGCGGATCGATTGCGGAGGCGATCGAGAAGGGGAACTGGCTCACGCCTCAGGTGCTGATCCCGACGGGCATCGTCGTGCTGTTCCTGATGACGGGCGTGCTCATGGGTCGTCGTCTCTTGCGCGACGAGCCGTGAGCCGGATCGGGGTCAGCCCCGATGGGCTTGAGCGACGTGTCCGAGCTCGGGCAACACCTTCAGAATCGCTCGGAAGTTCCGCGGCCGGCGGCCGAGCGCGGCGTCGAAGAACGACACGACCACGTGGGCGCTGACGCCGAGGTAGGGCAGCTCGCGGCCGGTGTCCTCGATGAAGTCGGAGTGCGCGGCACCGTGGAGCTCGACCAGATACCTCTCCGGCGCGATCGAGGCGTACAACCGGCGCGCGTCGTCGATGGGGACGACGTCGTCGCTCTGCCCGTGGAGGACGAGGGTGGTGGGGCCCGCGCCGGAGATGACCTCCTCGAACCGTCCGACGTCTCGTAGAGACGGTGCCGCCAGCACCACCGCGCGGATGCGCGGATCCCGGCAGCATGCGAGCCGCGTCGCCGCGATGGCCGTGGCGCCGCCGTAGGAGTGGCCGACCAGGCCGACGGGGGGCGGGGCGAGGCGCCCGTGGAGTGGATCGCTCGGATCGCGCGAGGCTGCGAGAAGCGCATCGATCACGAAGGAAAGGTCGCGCGGCTGCTCGAGCAGGTCGCCCTCGCCACTGCGGTAGCCGCCCGGTGCCGATTCGCTCGTGAGGGGGAACCGCGGTGCTGCAACGACGTAGCCGGCGCGCGCGAGCGCTCGCGCCAGGAGGGAGATGCGGTCGGGGCCGCCGCCGAGCCGGTGGGCGAGCACCACCAGGCGGCAGCGTCCTCCGCGACATGCCGGCACCTGCTCGGGAGGTTTGGCGGCGAACCACACCTGCGTCGTGAGGTGGCGTGACGCGGCTCCGGAAAAGCTGCCATTATTCGGGGTCGAGCGCGTGTCGTCGGTGAGCTCCCGCGTCTCCGCGATAATCTCCTCCGGGGGAACCACGCCCGCGGGCAGATCCATCTTCGCGCGCTCGCATGCGGCGGTGAGTCCCAACGCGAGGAGGGTGAGCAGGCCGAGCGTGCGGTGCACCGAGATGCCCCTGCCATGCGTGGCGGCCGTCAGCAACCCGACCGGTGCGGTCGATTCTGACAGGGGGCGGAAAGCGTTGCCGACCGCTCCTCGGCAGGAAGTCCAGGTTCTTTAGCTTTTCCGGGGTCTGCTCCGGTTGTTTCAAGTTGGAACGGATCTGGCTGTGTCACGCCGCGGGGATCGCAGAGGGACGGTCCCATGACTCGAAACGAAGGCGCCACAGCCCGGACGAAGTCCGCGAGCCTGGCACGGCGCAGGACAGGAGAGGGCAATGCGGGCGACGGCTTCGGGAAGCAGGGCAAGGGCGGCAGACGCGATCGCGACCACGTCCGAGGCGGGACGCAGGACGGCGCCGGCACGCAAGCCTCGAAAGAGCACGCGAGGTGGAACCCGCGCGGTCGCGCGTCCGAAGCGTGCGCCGGCGCGTGCGTCGACGGCGAAGTCCGCCGCCGAGCGCTATCCCGAGGCGGAGGTCAAGAATCACCTTCCGCTCGTGCGCCAGGTCGTCCAGCGCATGTTGCCGCGGAAGCCTCCCGAGATCCCGACCGAGGACCTCATCAGCTGGGGCACGGTGGGGCTCCTCGACGCGATGCGCAAGTACGATTCGACCCGCGAAGCGTCCTTCTCCACCTACGCGCAGTACCGCATCCGCGGCTCGATCCTGGACTACCTGCGCCGTTGTGACTGGCTCCCGCGCAGTATCCGCCAGAAATCGCACGACATGGAGGCCGCGACGCTCCGCCTCGAGAGGAAGTTTGGCCGTCCGCCGGGCGACGAAGAGGTCGCCAAGGAGATGAACCTCAGCCTCGAGGAGTACACCCGCACCGTTTCGGCGCTGGGGTCCTCGACGATGATCGCCACGGGGGACCTGGCGTTCGGACGGGGCGAGGAGGTCCTGACGGACGACCACGAGTTCACCGATTCGGGTGATCACGGGCCGATGAAGAACGTCCTCCAGAAGGAGCGGGTCGAGATCCTCGGTCGGGCCATCGAGGCTCTGCCCGAGAAGGAGCGGATCGTCGTCTCCTTCTACTACTACGAGGGGCTCACCATGCGCGAGATGGCCGATGCCATGCATCTGACCGAAGGGCGCATCTCGCAGCTCCACAGCCAGGCGATGGGGCGGCTGCGCAACGTTCTCGCCGATACCCGACCCGAGATCTCGTTCGACGCCTGACCGTCGCGACCTCCGCAGCGGGTCGGATCGGGGGCTGCCTCGGGGGTAGCCCGGACGGCCACCGTCGCGCTAAACTTGTTCCGGCGGCGAGCCGATGGAGCAGGAGATGCGCGAGCGGCGTACAGATTTGTCCGATTCCGGGAAGCCGGGGCATTCGGGCACCGAATCGTTCGAGGGCAGCGCTCCGCAGCCGCCTGCGGACGCTCTCGAGGCCGCGAGGGCCCGCGCCCGCCGCGTCGCCGAGCTCCGCCAGGCGGTCGCCGACGGGACCTACCGACCCGAAGGGCGGAAGGTCGCCGAAGCCCTGCTCCGGTCGCGGATTCGCACCGCGCTGTTCGGCGACGACCACTGATCCGGGGGCCGCGTCTCCGCCTTGCGCGCGCCCCGGGAAGACGGTTAGCCCGAGGGCATGATCGCCGCCGAACCGTTTCTCGTCGCGTGCGCCCAGATGCGCGTGTCGGACGACAAGGAGCGGAATCTCGGCGTCGCGGAGCGCCGGATCGCCGAGGCGGCCGATCGCGGTGCTCGGCTGGTCGTCCTGCCCGAGATGTTCCTCTGGCGCGGCTCCGAGGACCGGATCGCCTCGGCTGCCGAGGCCCTCGACGGCCCCTCGGCGGAGCGACTCGCGGGCGCGGCCCGGAGGGCGGAAATCACCGTCGTGGCCGGATCGTTCTACGAGTCCGACGCGTCCGGAGGCTTGCCGTTCAACACGACGGTCGTCTACGGGCCCGACGGCGCGCGGCTGGGTGTATACCGCAAGATTCATCTCTTCGACGTCGCGATCCCCGGGCGTGTCGAGGTGCGCGAGACGGAGCGCATGCAAGGGGGCGACGAGGTCGTCTGCGTCGATACGTCGGTCGGCCGAGTCGGTCTGAGCATTTGCTACGATCTCCGTTTCCCGGAGATGTACCGCCGCCTCCTGCGCGAGGGGGCGACCCTGGTCTGCGTGCCCGCGGCCTTCACCCATGCGACCGGTGCCGCGCACTGGGAAGTCCTCCTTCGTGCGCGAGCGATCGAGAACCAGGTCTACGTGCTCGCGCCGAACCAGGTGGGGCCGACGACCGACGGTCCGCCGGTATGGGGAGGCTCGTCCATCGTCGGGCCGTGGGGCGAGGTGCTGGCCCGCGCGCCCGACGCGGATTGCCTGATCACGGCCCAGGTCGATCCGGTCCATCTGGCCGAGGTGCGACGGGGGCTGCCGTGCCGCGAACATACCCGCCTCGACGCGGGCGGGGAGGTAAAGGCGCGTGTCGCTGACTGACGCCCGGCCCCCGGTGAAGCCCTTCTTTCGTGTGGTGACGCCCGCAGAGGCCCGAGTGGCGTTCGCGCGCGTGCCTCCGGTGGGCTCCGAGGCGGTGCCGGTCGAGGTGTGCGCGGGACGTGTGCTCGCCGAGACGCTTCACGTGCCCGAGGATCAGCCGAGCTTCCACCGGGCGCACATGGATGGCTATGCCGTCCGCGCGCGCGATACGTTCGGCGCGTCGTCGTCGATTCCCGCGTACCTGAAGCTCGCCGGGGCGGTCGAGATGGGGAAGGCCCCGAACGAGGCCCTGCGCCGGGGGTGCGCGATGCGGATCGCGACGGGGGGCATGCTGCCCGAGGGCGCGGACTCGGTGGTGATGATCGAATACACGGAGGAGGTCGCGGGCGGTCAGGTCGAGATCCAGCGGGCGGTCTCCCCCTGGGAGCACGTCATCCGGATCGGCGAGGACATCGGGGCGGGTGCCGAGGTCTTCCCGTCCGGCCGCCGGCAGGTGCAGTCGCGTTCGACCTTGCCCCGCTCCAGAGCCTCTGCAAGCCATGCGGCGAACTCGGCCGGCGGAACATCGAAGAGCGGTGCCGCCGATGCGCGCGTGATCTCTTCCCGTGTGTAACCGAACAGCGCCTGCGCCCCCGAATGCCACGCGGCGACGACGCCATCCTCGTCGAGCACCAGCATCGCGTAGTCCTTGA